>JAJDAG010000111.1 GCA_029262005.1 Candidatus Zhuqueibacterota bacterium
ATGCTCGCGTTTATTCTTTGTTGTTGTGTAATTACGATTCTTACAATCAGGACACTCCAAAACGACAAGAACACGCATAACAGCTCCACCAATATCGATTCATAAAACTTCACATTCAAGAGAGCCCACGACCGGGATTGAACCGGTGACCTCATCCTTACCAAGGATGCGCTCTACCGACTGAGCTACGTGGGCAATCAACATCATTGAGCGGGAGACGGGATTCGAACCCGCGGCCCACAGCTTGGAAGGCTGTTACTCTACCATCTGAGTTACTCCCGCCTTTCGCACCAACCATCCTAAGTGGAGAGGGGAGGATTCGAACCTCCGAAGGCTATGCCGACAGATTTACAGTCTGTTCCCTTTGGCCACTCGGGTACCTCTCCAAAACAAAAAAAGAGCCACCAGCAGGGATCGAACCCGCGACATCCTCATTACAAGTGAGGCGCTCTACCAGCTGAGCTATGGTGGCAATTGTCTTGGCAAATTTATAAGACTATTATTGTTACGTCACAAATCGACGCTTCAGATAAAATCCAGCCTTATAATATATAAATTAAAACCCTATTGTCAAGAACTTTTTGGCGACTTCTATTTATCCATTTTGCGCCAAGCAGGTCCGCTTTTTTTGTCCTCAACAGCAACTCCAATTTCGCTTAATGCATCGCGAATTTTGTCCGACAATCCCCACTCTTTTTTCGCTCGAAGCTCCTGACGCACATCCACAAGTAAGTCGAGCAAAGTCCCAATCAAGTCAGAGGAATGGAAGTCGCTCTCTGTTCTATCAACAATCCCCAGAAACTGATCAAAGGCGTCAACGGTTTCTTTGACGTAGGACAAAGTCAACAATTCTTCATCAGAATGCATCTGCTTACCGATGAGCTTGTTTGCCTCCCGTACCATGTCAAACAAGATTGACAACGCTGCCGGTGAGTTAAAATCATCCGACATGGCATCAACAAACTCTGATCGCATTTTTACAAATGTGTTTCCGGGTGACATGGCCGGACCAGCCTGACTGTCACCAAGGCCGGCAGTCAAAGAACTCAGATTATCGTAAAAAGTTGTCAGCCTTTTAACCGCGCTTGAAGCCGCATGCAAGCCTTCCTCAGTTAAATCAATTGGGCTGCGATAGTGTTTCTGCAGAAAAAACATTCTAATAACCGCACGGCTGTATTTCGCAAGCACTTCCCGAACAGTCTCGAAATTGCCGAGAGATTTTGACATTTTGTCGCCATCGATATTGAGAAAACCATTATGCAACCAATACCGAGCAAAGTTTTCACCTGTAGCGCATTCACTTTGTGCTATTTCATTTTCATGATGTGGAAATACCAGATCAGTGCCGCCTGCATGAATATCAAAAGTCGCACCAAGATATTTCATCGACATGGCCGAGCACTCAATGTGCCAGCCCGGGCGACCTTGTCCCCAGGGGCTGTCCCAAAACGGCTCACCCGGTTTATGCTTTTTCCAGAGAGCAAAATCAAGGGGATTCTTTTTGTTCTTATCAACAGAAACCCGAACACCTGCTCGCAACTCATCAAGACGTTTTCCCGAGAGCTTGCCATAAGTTTCAAACTTACTGACATCGAAGAAAACATCTCCGTCCACATCATAAGCGATCTTCTCATCAACCAATGTCTTGATGAGTGCAACCATTTCACCTACATGCTCGGTTGCCTTGGGATGCACAGATGCTTTGGCAACACCCAGGGCCTCCAAATCCTCAAAGAGAATTTTAGTAAATCGTTCTGAAATCTGATTAAATGGAACGCCTTCTTCCTTGGCTCTGTTTATGATTTTGTCATCGATATCAGTAATATTAAAAACATAAGTGACCTCGAATCCAACAAATTCCAAGAAACCACGAATAACATCAAAAACAGTGAATGCCCTGCCATTACCGATATGAATATAATCATAAACGGTTGGCCCACACATATAGAACTTCACTTTACCCGGTTCAAGCGGCGTGAATTCTTCCTTGGTTCGGGTCAACGTATTGTAGAGATGCACAGACATTCGTTCACTCCGAATAATCAACTACATTTTGGATATATTGAGCGACTTTCTCTTTTCCCATAATTTCAACAATCGTTGCCAAGTCCGGCCCCGTTGTTTTTCCGGTCAACGCAACCCTGATCGGTGCCCACAGTTCCCTGCCCATAATTCCTGTTTCGTTTTGCACATCCTTCATAATGGCGCGAAATATAGCGATATCAATGTGGTCGTAGCTATTCAAATAGCGCATAAACGCCCAGTAAACTTTATGCGAGACGTCCTTTGAAACGATGGCAAGGGCTTCGTTCCCTTTCAGTCGGATGAAGTCAGAGAATAAAGGCTCAACCATTTCTCCTGCTTGAGCAAGAAAATCTATGCTGCTATGAAGCAAGACCAAGACTTCCGTCAACCTTGTTTCGGTAAATCCCGTTAAGTTCGAATGACCAAGAAATGATTTTACTGCCAATGCAAACTCATCCGATGACAAACTTTGCAATTGGCAACGACTTATTTCATTAAGCCTTGCTTGATCAAAAACTACGGCCGGCTGCACAAAACTACCCACTGACAGTCGATGGCTTAACTTCTCTAAAGACAGTGCTTCTTGCTCTAGCGACGAGGGCATTCCCATCGTGGCCAAATACCCCATGAGCGTTTCAGGCGTATATCCTAGTTCTTTAAACGCTCGCAAAGACAATGTACTAAGCGATAAAGAGGGTAACCTATCGTCAACGCCAAGCATGGCAGGAACATGTCCGAAGGCCGGCACAGCGAAACCCAATGCACGAAAGATTAACATCCGTAAGGGTGTGCGAGCCAAATGAGTGGCGCTGAGCAAAACATGACTGATATTCATCAGTGCATCATCCACTACCGCTGCAAAAGTCTGGCTTGGTTGTCCGTTGGGATGCATTACCAGCGTGTCGCCAACACTCAACGCAGAGAAAAAAACATCTCCTTTTACAAAATCCGTCCATCCTATCTCTTGCGTCGTGACAGAAAAAAACCAAGCCGGCGCCTGGCCAGCGTCAGCCGCCCTGCTCAATTCATCCGCAGAGGCTTCAAGCAATTCACGTATATACGGACCGGCGGCCCCGCCTTGACTGCCTTTACTCATGATTTCATTAAGCTCGTCGGGGGTTTTACAACACGGGTAGACGCCCCCCTCAGCTTTCAGAACTTCGAGGTATTTATGATAAATTGAGTGCCTTTCCGACTGCCGATATGGCCCAAACTCACCACCTGCGCCCACGCCTTCTCGCCACTGAATTCCCAGCCAATTGAGCAACCCGCAGTTCTCAGCTTCCAGATATTCTGCAGGCGCATCAACACCGGCATCCCTAACCCTCAAGACGAATTCCCCATTCTTCTGTGTGGAAAAAATCCAATTCAGAATGGCGATTCGTGCGTCACCAACATGCAAATATTCAGTTGGGTTAAGAGCGAATCTGACACGAACATCAGAACTCATCCTTGTGCTTCCACTTTCGTCACCAAAACCGAAGCATAAACCGCAATACCTTCGCCTTGTCCCACAAAGCCCATGGCCTCTGATGTGGTCGCCTTCACAGAAACCTGAGATTCCAGAATAGACAAAGATGCCGCTATCTTCCGACGAATTTCCTTTATGTGTGGGGCCAATTTAGGACTTTCTAGAACAACAGTAGAATCTATATTGGCAATCTCGTAACCTTTATGCAAAAGCATCAAGCCTATTTCCTTGAGCAAAATAAGACTTGAAATCCCGGCAAACCGTTCATCTGTATCCGGAAAGTGTGTGCCCAAATCGCCCAGAGCCAAACTACCCAGAAGCGCATCGCCGATGGCGTGACTGAGTGCATCCGCATCAGAATGGCCCAGGAGACCTTTGTCTGACTTTATTTCAACCCCGCCCAGAATGAGAGGCCGCTTCTCCACTAACTGGTGGACATCATAGCCGGACCCAATTCGTATCAAGACAAATTCTCCTCAAGATAAATTTCTGCGACCCGCATGTCTGCGGGAACAGTTATCTTTATATTCTCATAATTCCCTGGCACAATTCTAACAGAATGGCCGAGCAATTCAACCAGGCCTGCATCGTCGGTCATATAAACACCTGCCTTATTGGCGCTCTCGTAAGCCTGTAACAGGAGTTCATATCTGAAAACCTGCGGGGTTTGAACCGCCCACAAACCTGCGCGATCGATGGTATTTGTCACGTAGCCATTTTCAGCTTGTTTGATGGTATCTTTCGGAGGAACAGCCAGAATAACTGCATCATGCGACCGGCAGGCAAAAACGGCCTCATCAATTTTTGAGACAGCAACCAGCGGCCGCACCGCGTCATGCACAACAACGAAATCAGTACTACCTTTGAGCGTTTGCAACCCTCTGTATACAGAGTCCTGTCTCTCTTTGCCGCCTTCGATTACCCTTGTAACTTTGCTCATTCGATGCTCTTCAACAACTTCCTGTGCTACAAATGACATCCAATCAACGGAGGTAATTACGACGATTTCATCAATCTATGTAGCAGCCTCAAACTTCTGCAAAGTATGATAAACGACAGGCTTTCCACCGATAATTTGAAACTGCTTGGGCAGGTCGCCGCCAAAACGACGCCCCTGACCCGCGGCAACAATAATGGCTGTAGTTCTCAAAGTTCAGCTGATAACCCGAAATAACTATACAATCAACATCGCATCGCCGTAGCTGTAGAAACGGTATTTCTCACGAATGGCCTTTCGATATGCTTTAAAAACAAAATCACGGCCACCAAAAGCACAGGTGAGCATCAGCAATGTTGAGCTAGGCAAATGAAAATTGGTAATTAAGCTATCTACAATTTTGAAATCGTGAGGAGGATAAATGAATTTATCCGTCCAGCCATGCGCCTCTTTGGTCCAGCCCTCCGACGTAACCGAAGTCTCAAGCGTCCGGGTCGAACTCGTTCCCACAACAAAAATACGCCCACCATCTTTACGTGTCTGATTGATGGTATTGGCTGTTTCCTCATAAACCTCAAAGTACTCAGAGTCCATTTTATGGCGTCCCAAATCCTCGACAACGACCGGGCGGAAACTTCCAAGACCAAGATGCAAAACAATGGGAACAATCTTGACACCCTTTTGTTCCAGTTTTTTAAGCAGCGATTTACTAAAATGAAGACCCGCGGTAGGTGCTGCCACAGCGCCACGCACCTTAGAATAAACGGTCTGATAACGCTCCTTATCCATTGGCTCCGGTTCTCTGTCAAGATAAGGGGGCAAAGGTGATTGGCCGATCTTGTCGACAATGGAAAAAAAATCGTCCTCACAATTGAATCGGACAACGCGTCCACCAGAGACTGTATTATCAATCACATCACAACTGAGTCGATCGTTTACAGACAGTCTATTGCCAACACGAACCTTGCGAGCAGGCTTAACCAGCACTTCCCACAAGCCGTTCTCAAGTTCCCTTAATAGAAAAATCTCGACTTTGGCATCAGTTTTATCCTTGGTACCCATCAATCTGGCCGGAAATACCTTGGTTTCATTTATCACCAGGCAATCGCCTTCATTGATATAATCAACGATGTCTGAAAACACCCGTTGCTCAATCGTCTGCTTTTCCTTATTCAGAACCATGAGCCTGGAACCCTCCCGTTTTTCGCTCGGGTATCTTGCGATAAGCTTGTCCGGTAATTTGTACTTAAAACTAGAAAGTTTCATTTAGATTACTCCCGTTCGTTCATCTAAAATAATTTTTCTTGCTCGGCCTTATGTTTCTTTACCTTGCCAAAATGGCGGTAGGCCAGCTCTGTAACAACCCTGCCACGCGGTGTTCGCTGTAGCAGGCCCTCCTGTATCAAATATGGTTCATAAATCTCCTCAAGTGTTTCGCTGTTTTCACCAATGGCAACGGCCAGTGTGCTAATACCCACCGGACCACCATTAAATTTTTCCAGCAAAACCGTGAGAATACGTTTATCCATTTCATCAAGGCCCAAAGAGTCAACGTCGAGCCGTTCCAGGGACGCCTCAGCAATGGATTTGTTAATAATACCGTCGCCCTCCATTTGCGCGAAATCCCGAACACGTCTGAGTAAACGGTTGGCAATTCTTGCCGTGCCGCGCGCACGCTGCGCAATCTCCAGACCGGCATCTTCATTCATTTCAACTTCCAGGATCTTCGCTGACCGCCGAATGATCCTGAGAAGCTCCTCAGGCCGGTAATAATCCAGTCGATTTACCACGCCAAACCGAGAACGCAGGGGCGAGGTCAAAAGTCCGGCTCGGGTTGTTGCACCGACAAGCGTAAACTTCGGCAACTGAATCTGAATCGTTCGGGCATTGGCACCACGGTCGATAATAATATCCAGCTTGTAATCTTCCATGGCCGGATAAAGGTACTCTTCAATAACCCTGTTCAGTCGGTGAATTTCATCGATAAAAAGAACATCGCCCTCGCCAAGATTGGTGAGCAAACCAGCCAAATCCGCGGGTTTGTCGAGCGCCGGACCGGATGTTACTTTTATGCCCGCTTTCATTTCCAGGGCAACAATATGCGCAAGTGTTGTTTTGCCCAATCCGGGAGGACCATAAAAAAGTACATGGTCCAGGGACTCCTCGCGACTGCTGGCAGCGCCGATAAAGACCTTTAGATTCTCCTTGATTTTGTCTTGACCGACAAAATCATCAAAATTTCTGGGACGAAGCGTCCTATCAAACTCATTCTCCCCATCAATTTGCTGCGGAGTTATTGCACTATTGTCCAGCATTGCTCCTGCTTATGATTTTTTCAAACTAAGTCTAATCAGTTCGTCCAAAGTCACGTCTGGCTCCCTGATTAATGTCTTTGAAATACTTTTTTCTGCTTCAGCCCTTGAAAAGCCGAGAGATGTAAGGGCGATTACACCTTCCTCAAATTTACTACCACTGGATACGCCATACCCGTCCACGGCACTACCATCTGTCAAAGCCTCGCGATTCAGCTTGTCCCTTAATTCCAAACAAATTCGTTGTGCTGTTTTTTTACCCACCCCGGGCAACCTTGTGAGGGCATCAATGTCACTGTCAACAATAAAACGAGTCAATTCGCTTGTACGGCTACCGGACAAGATGGCAAGCGCCAATTTGGGACCGACACCTGAAACAGAAAGCAGCTTCTTGAACATCGTTTTTTCTTCGGTGGTATAAAACCCAAAAAGCAACATCAGATCTTCGCGCACATGGTGATGCGTTAAGAGCTTAACTCGTTGTCCCGGTTCTCCCAACTTATCAAAAGTAGAAACTGGAATCAGCACTTGATACCCGACACCCTGAACGTCGATGACAACTTCCACGGACGACTTTTCAGCAATACTGCCATCCAGATAGGCAATCAAATCACCGCCTCCATCCTGTGTAAATGACAAACCGCCACAGCCAAAGCATCAGAAGCGTCCAGAGGTTCCGGCACTTCCGGGAGTCCAAGGATTTGCTTTAACATTCTCTGCACTTGTTCTTTGGAGGCACCGCCGTTGCCCACAACCGATTGTTTAATTTCTCTAGGTGCGTATTCAGAGGTTGGGATGTTCTGGTTTGCGGCAGCAACAATCACAACGCCGCGAGCATGCCCCATCTTAATCGCTACTTTTGGGTTCTTTGCGTAAAACAAACTTTCAACAGCAAACTGGTCGGGTTTAAATGTGACAACAAGTCGGCTGATTTCATCATAGATTGCCTTCAACCGGGCTGGAAAAGCCTGCCGCGAGGTCATCTTTAAACAACCATAATCCAACACACGCATGGCCTGACCTTTTTTTTCGATAATGCCATACCCGAGCGCAAGTGTACCAGGATCAACGCCGAGAATACGCACTCTGTTTATTACCTCAGGGAATAAATTATATTTTTCTAGCCATGCCGGCTATGTGCCGAAACGCCGGCCTTCAACTTCAAGATACTCTTTTCAAGCAACCCTGTGCCGCACCCATAAATTGGGAAACAGCTGAACTTCAGGAATCAATACCCTCAAGAACAGAATCATCTATATCAAAATTTGCATAAACTTGCTGTATGTCGTCATGATCCTCAAGCAAATCGAGCAACTTCAGAAGCTGCTCAGCTTCTTTTCCTTCCACCTTGATCGTATTCTTGGGAAGCATTGTTAATCCGTAAGACTCGATCGCAACCCCATTTGACTCAAGCGTTTCGCGAATCCTGGACATGTCATCAATAGACGATGTTATCTCGAAAAAATCTCCCTCGCCAACGAGATCCTCAGCACCGACCTCCATCACCATCAAGAGAAGCTCCTCCTCTTCCAGGCCTTCCTTGGGAACAGTAACAGTGCCCTTTTTTTCAAACATCCAGGCAACAGCGCCGTTTTCAGCAAGATTTCCACCATGCTTACTCAGATAGTGCCTGACTTCGGCGACTGTGCGTTTGCGATTGTCAGTAAGGATGTCGAGATAAACAGCCACGCCGCCAGGACCATACCCTTCAAGAACGCCCTCTTCATAAGTGACACCAGGGAGTTCTCCAGTACCTTTCTTTATAGCACGCTCAATATTTGAGGTGGGCATATTCTCTGCTCGAGCAGAAGCAACTGCCGAACGCAGACGCGGATTCGTGGTTTCATCTCCACCCCCCTCGCGGGCGGCAATCGTTATGTCTTTAATCAAGCGGGTGAAGGCCTTGCCACGTTCGGCATCAATTTTGGCCTTCTTACGCTTGATCGTACTCCATTTTGAATGACCTGACATAAAATGCTCCAAATATTAACCTTAAATATAATACATTTTCGCTCGTTTTCCAAATTAAAATATCAAGAAAGACATATCCGTACACGTACGGTTCAAATAAACGCCACTGAACGGCAGCATTATCCGGGCAAATAGCTAAATAGTGAGCAGCCCTCACCAAAAACAATCACAGAACAAAACAAAAACGGCTACCCATGTGCCGGCAGCCGTTTTTACACCGTGTTGTTATTGCTCTTATGTTTACGTAACCCGCAAACGCTATACAATGACGCCTTTTTCAAACAATGCCGTCAGCAAGACCAATTCTCCTACCACTCGTCAGCGGCGTGATACGCTTTTTTCAGATTAATTTTGGTTCGAATGACCCAGGCAGCTCGAAAACCCTTCTGAATTGCCAGCTTCTGTACTTTTTCTGCATCGAGCCAATTAACGAAATCACCAATTCTTACTTTGTAAAAAGGTGGGTCAAACACGCGATAGACCGCATGCTCAAAGCGAACAATGCCATCTTTCTGCACCTCACGCGCCTCTTCCGGATCCGTGGTTTGAATGATCTGAATGCGGTATCCATTGCCAATGGTGTCTGCCGGTGCGGCCTTAGAGCGGTCGAGTAAGTTATCGATATTGGTCCCTGAGGCTGCTGTGTCTTTAATGTCAATATCATCGTCGTCCAGATCGACCGGATTAAAGTCCTCGCGCATGGCGCCCATATTATCGACAGCGCTGCCCTTGCCGGGAGTCCTTTTCACCGTCGAACCCGTTGCACACGCAAACATAATGCTAAGTGCCACCATCATCCAAACCGATAATTGTACTTTATTCATAATACTCCACCATTATCTTATGCCTGAACCAATCAAAAACTATCTTATTTCCTTAACCGCGGCAATAAGCGCCGGCACGACTTCAAAAAGATCACCAACGACCCCATAGTCGGCAATATCAAAAATCGGGGCATGCGGATCCTTATTGATGGCGACAATCGTGCCGGAATTCTTCATTCCGACAATATGTTGAATTGCACCTGAAATGCCTACAGCCAGATAAAGACTTGGGGTGACCGTCTGTCCGGAACTACCAACCTGGCGATCCAGTGGCAGCCAGCCGTCATCGCAAACCGGCCGGGAGGCAGCGAGCTCAGCATCCAGCACAGCCGCGAGTTCATTCATCAAATCCATGTTTTCCGGCTTTTTGATGCCTCGACCTACCGAAACAATGCGCTCAGCTTTGCTCAAATCTACTTCCTGCTTCACACCTTCAAAAATATCCAAAACTTTGGTGCGAACTTCAATTTCATCAAATGCAACGCCGGCATCGCGTACTTCCCCGCTGGTGCCGCTATCGAGATTGTCGGCATTGAATGCGCCTACCTGAAAGCTGACAAGATTCGCACCATCTCCAGAGAAAGTAAAATCAGCATCGATTTTGCCCTGGAATATCTGGCGAACAAAAACCGGGGATTCTCCATCCATTTTGTAGCCGACACAATCACTGACCAGTTGGCGGTTTAGCGCTGCCGCAAGTTTGGAAGAATAATCACGCACCATGTAAGTATGGCTAAACAAAATATATTTTGGCGCTTCTTTAGCCACGATCTGCTTTATTGCTGCACAATAACCATCTGCGGTGTAATCGCCAACTTTTTCATGTTCAGCTATCAGAACTTCTTTGACTCCAACACATAAATCATTTGCCAGGTCGCCGATATTTTTGCCAAGAACCAAAACACTCAAATCAAGACCAAGATCTTTGGATAGTCCTTGACCGGCCACAACAGCTTCCAAAGTGGCCCGATTTAGAACACCGTCCCTTTGCTCCGCTACTACAAGTATGTCAACGCTCATTTATAAAACTCCTTTTCATTTGCATCACTTTATGCCCTTGGAACGACAGGCGAGCTTATGTTTGCCCGGTTTAGAAAACCTTGGCTTCATTTTTTAATTTGTCAGCTAGCTTTGCCGCAATCTCTTTAGGATCTCCTTCAAAAATCTCGGCCTTTTTTGTCTTCTCCGGAATGAAAATTCTATTGAAATTCAGCGAACTATTGCTGTCGTCAACCTCGTCTTCAGCCAAGCCCAAATCAGCAAGAGTCAGCGATTTTATTTCCTTTTTCTTTGCCATCATGATGCCTTTGATGGTGGCGTAGCGAAGCTGATTGCTACCTGATTGAATTGAAAGCAACGCCGGCAACGGCAATTCTACCGACTGAAACCACCCGCCTTCAAGCTCACGTTTAACCTTGATGCCGCCATTGGATTTTTCAATTTCCATAACAATGGAGGTGTGCGGCAGGCCAAGGTACTCTGCCAGGATCGGGCCTGTTTGGCCAAAACCAGTGTCATCTGCCTGCAGTCCTGTGAGAACCAAATCTGGACTTTCCTGCTTGATCGCTGCTGCCAGAAGTTTCGCATTAATAAAAGGATCCCGTGTTGTGAAATCCTCATTATTGATGTGAAGCGCGCGTTCGACACCCTTGGCCAGGCCCTGTTTAATGGACTCTTTGACCCGATCGGGCCCCATGCTCAGCAACACAACCTCGCCGCCGTGTTCCTCTTTCAGCCGCAGGGCAGCTTCCATCGCGTAGTTATCACTTTCATTAATTTCCCAGTTGAGTTCATCTTCATGCACCCACGTGTTGTCATCCGTGATTTTTAACAAAGAGTCCTGCACAGGCACTTGCTTCATGCAAACAATTATCTTCACAATATTCTCCTTCGATTAAGCGGTTTATCAGTGAGCAATTTAATAATAAAAGCAATTAAGTCAAGTTAGAATTTTAGCTAATCAGGTCAAAGTCATAACCTTCGGACTCGTAGGCATTTTCAGCAATCGATTTGTGCAACGGATCACTGTTATGCTCGACCTGCCGACGGTTTCTTCTGATTCTGCGCCAGGCTATTTCACAAAAAGCCTTGCCAATTTGTAATTCACGCGAAACCTTCTCTTTTCCATACTCTTTTAAGGCGGTGTCCAACCGGGAAATCACAGCCGCCATCGCGTACAAATCAATGGCCATATTGGCCAGGCGTTCAAGAATAAAGCCTTGATTTATTATGTCCTTCTTGTGCTTGGTCAGAACTTTTTCAACTGCAATATTGAGTTCCCTGGCATATTCCTCAAATTTACCAACTTCTTGCCGCAGGCCGGCATCTACATCTTCAAGGCGCTCGGTGGCTACCGTCCGCCGGATTCGGCTAAAGGCAAAATCAGTTAGAACCCCGAGTTGACTCAGTGGACTCTGCAAGGCCTTGCCTACCTCCTTCAAATATTCCCCATGTTCCTGCATGCCGGCCAGCGCGATGAAAGAGCGCAACACCTCGTTCGTTCCCTCGAAGATCAAGTTGATGCGGGCATCCCGGAGTGCCCGTTCATAAGGGTATTCCGGGCTGTAACCAATGCCGCCCGCGATTTGCATGGCCTCACTGGCAGTGCGCCAGACAGCCTCAGATGCATATACTTTGCAAATAGCCGATTCAACGGAATAGTCAATATCACCGCGGTCAATGAGTGCAGTGGTCAAATAAACCATGCTCTCAAGCACATATGTATCGATGATCATGTCGCTGATTTTTTCTTCAATCATTTCGAATTTTGCGATGGGTGTGTTGAACTGCTTGCGATTCTTGGCATAATCAACGCTCATTTCAGTGAGTCGTTTGATACCGCCAATACAACCGGCAGCCAGCCCCAAACGCCCTGAATTCAACACCTCCATCGCCACTTTGAAACCCTTTCCCAAAGGTCCGATGAGGTTTTCGGCAGGGATCCTGACATTATCAAAAGTTAACTCCGTTGTTGAGGAACCACGTATGCCGAGTTTTTCTTCTTTGCGGCCTGAGGCAAAACCTTCCATGTCACGGGTAACGGCAAAAGCACTTATCTTCTCGGCATCGCCAACCATTGTTTTGGCAAAAACCGTAAAATAATGCGCAATGCCGCCATTTGTGATCCAAATTTTATTGCCGTTAAGAATATAATCTCCGCTCCCTTCATCCTTCACCGCTGTGGTTTTAATGCACGCAGCATCCGAGCCGGCACCCGGCTCAGTCAAAGCAAAGCCGGCCAGCCATTCACCGGAGGCCAGTTTAGGCAAAAAGCGTTTCTTTTGTTCCTCTGTTCCAAACAGCAGCAGCGCCTTTAAACCGATGGACTGGTGCCCACCAAAAGTCGTGGCAATCGATGCATCAATACCTGCGATTTCCTCAAAAACACGGTTGTAGGCAGTGGCTGAAAAACCATAGCCGCCATACGTTTCCGGGATGCTCATGCCGAGGAGACCAAGCTCGGCAAGACCGGCGATGACTTCTGCAGGAATTTCCTGGTTGCGGTCAATCTCGCCGGCGTCAATGTTGTCGGCGGCGAATTGTCTAAGACTTTCAAGTATAAGTTTGAGGCTTTCGGCTTCCTCCTTATCCATTTGCGGATGCGGGAATACCATTTCACGCTCAATGCTACCGGCAAAGAGGCATTTCATGAAACTGCTAATTTCTTTTTCATTGTTGGGCATCGTTACTGCTCCTAGTGATCATTCGGTTGTTGCCACTTTACATCTGAAAACAGGATCAGGAGACAAGCTGCTCCCCTGCTACTTCAAGGTAAAATTATGACAAATGTTCGCTTCGAAAAACTTTGAGTGCCCGGCCCCGGTTCAAAGTTCTTTCAATGAGCCTATCAACGTAAAAAAACTAAATTTCGATTCGCAGATTTTACGGGTAAACCAAACAAACTTAGTGTGAATTTTCCTTTTGCAGCCCTAGGCCTTTTCCGAGTAGAACTGTCCCTTTTTTTCGGCCAATACTGAAACCATCTTTGGCGGCTCAAACCGTTCACCATAAATTAGCGCCAACTCATTAAAGATGCTCAAGCACTTTTGTGCGGTAAGATCGTCTGCATATTTCATCAGGCCACCCCGGAACGGCGGAAAGCCGGTTCCGAAAATCATGCCGGCATCAACATCCCGGGCACGGCGCACAACTTTCTCTTCCAGGCACAAAACGGCCTCTTTGAGCATCACAAAAACGAGGCGGCTTTGAATGTCTTCGGTTGAAAATTTATTAGATTGATTTCGATGGCCAATGAGTTCGTAGACCTGTTTATCCACGCGTTTTTTCTTACCGTCATAAATGTAAAATCCTTTTCCGCCTTTCTTGCCAAGGCGCCCGTCATTAAACATTGTTTCGATTATTGGCGAAGGTGTGATCCTGTCACCAAAACTTTCTTGAAGAATGCCGGCAACTTTATAACCGACATCAATGCCAATTTCATCCAGAAGATTCAGTGGCCCCATCGGCATACCGAAACCGACCATGGCTTTGTCGATCTCATCGATGGTGGCGCCTTCTGCCAATAGCAGCGCGCTCTCATTAATATATGGCCCGAGGATGCGGTTGACTAAAAACCCCGGACTGTTCTTTACAACCACAGGTATCTTGCCGATTTTTTTGGCAAATGCAACCGCAGTTACGGTGGTTTTTTCAGATGTTTTATCACCACGAATAACTTCTAAAAGCGGCATGCGATGCACCGGGTTGAAGAAGTGGAATCCAATAACCCGATCCGGTTTTTTCACCCCGGAGGCGATCTCAGTTATGGAAAGCGACGATGTATTCGATGCAAGAATGGCAGTGTCGCTCATTTCGGCCTCCAGTTCGGCAAAAACGGCTTTCTTCACTTCAAGATTTTCAACAATGGCTTCAATAACCAGTTCAGCGCCGGCAAACCCGGAATAGTTGGTGGTGCCGGTAATGAGTGTCATTTTCCGCTGCATTTCAGAAGCGCTCAGCTTTCGCTTATCCACCGCCTGCTGAAAGATTTTTTTTGCTCGTGCCAGTCCAACATCCAAAGCTTTCTGGTTGATGTCTTTCATGCGTACCGGCAAGTCTTTGTAAGCCAGTAACTGCGCTATGCCGCCGCCCATCACACCAGCACCAAGCACACTCACTTGCGCGATTTCGGCCGGCTCAGATTTTGTTTTTTCAACGCCAGGGTCTTTCTTAAGCGCTTCATTCAGGTGGAAAAGGCCGATGAGATTTTTACTCACAGATGTTGCAACCAACTCGCCGAGCAACTTGGCCTCCATTTCAAGGCCTTGCTCCAAAGACCGGCCAACGCCGAATTCAACCGCATCAATCGCTTTTAGAGGGGCCGGATAGTGCCCACCTGTGCTGCGAAGTGTCTGCTTTCTCGCCTGATCGAAAATCATTTTCCTGCCAAATGCATTGCTTTCCAGGAAAATAGCCTGCAGCCGTTTCACATTGCGACGGTTTTCGTAAGCATGTCGCTTAAACTTGCTCAAGATGTGATGCGCAAACTCTTCAGCCTCCGCCCGCATAAATCCGTGATGTTCGACCGGAATCACTTTGTCTACCAAACCGAGGTTGCCGGCGGTTCTCGCGTCAAGCAGTTTGCCGGTCAAGATCAATTTTAGGGCACGTTGAAGACCGATGAGGCGTGGCAACCGCTGTGTACCGCCAAATCCAGGTAAAATGCCGAGTTTAACCTCAGGCAGGCCTATTTTGGTCTTGTGATGTATTTTTGCAATACGGAAATGACATGCCAGAGCCAACTCAAAACCACCCCCCACACATGCGCCTTGTATTGCCGCAATCACAGGAAACGGCAGCTCATAAATCTTCTGAAAAACCATCTGACCCTGCCGGGCCTTCTCAGCGCCTTCCACCACATCTGTGATGTCTTGAATTTCGTTGACATCTGCGCCCGCAATGAAATTATCAGCCTTACCACTGATGATTGTCAGCGCCTTTATATCACTTCGTGTCTTAAGCTCATCTAGTAACCGGTCAAGCTCCTTCATGACTTTTTCAGTCAGAATATTGACCATTTCGCCCGGAACATCAATGACCAGAAAATAAACGCCTCCTGTTCCCGGAATCAACGATAACGCACTGCTCGCCTCTTCATCACCCGGTTGAGACTTTTTTTCTGTTTTAGCTTCAGTGCTTGCATTTTCTACCATTTAAGCTCGAATCCTTATTTTGGTGTGACTTTTGATTGTTTTGCGCAGAATGAAATTGTTTATCCGCCCGATGAATCGCGTCTCGGCGCAATGACACCGTCAATAAAAATGCGGGCAACTTGCTCAGCAGATTCATCAAGATCGTGATTGCCGCCTCGGGACAACACCCACTCGGTTGCTATTTCGTCAAGCGCGCCAAAAAGTGCCCGCTTCACCAGGCCCGGATGAATATCCTGGCGAATACTTCCTTCCTCCTGCCCTTGAATTATCAAAGTGCCAATTACATCTAGATATTCTTTCAACTTTGAACCCGTGTACTCCTTGATAAATCGGTTGCTCTGCCGCAACTCAACTTGAAAAACTTGTGCAAGATTTGGATTCTTTCGGACAAACTGAAGATGTGTGTGAATGAATTTCTTCAACCTCGAAACACTGCCTTCTTCAGCAAAAACCTCTGACTTTATACCCGCAATAAAATTTCCCATTTCTTCTTCAAAAATCGATATGAGAATTTCATCTTTATTTTTGAAATACAAATAAATGGTTCCATCTGCAACACCTGCTTGCCTGGCGACCTCAGCTACTTTAGAATTATAAAAGCCCTTTCTAGCGAAAATCTGGACCGCAGCCTTGAGAATTCTATCTCGTTTGTTATTTTTGTTATTCACAAACATCACCAATTAAAAAAACAGAGAAGAGCCTCTTACAACATTCAAAATGTAATAAAAATTTCACAAAATGAATGAATGTTCATTCATAAATTAGTAAAAAAAGACTCATTGTCAAGTTATAATTGGGCAATATTTCAGGTATGCAGGATTTTTGTTCAGATGGCAGGATTAAGGTCTGGACACTATTTTGCCGCAAAAAAAAAGCGCCTGCTAAAACAGCAGGCGCTTTTTTCTAAATGTTCTGAGGATAGCAACTATAGATTGCTTTCAAGCTTCGATTGCAATTGGTTTTTAGGAACAGCACCGACAATCTGCTCCACAACCTGCCCACCCTTGAAAATTAACAAAGATGGAATACTGCGGATACCATATTTAGCAGCAGTGCCCTGATTGCCGTCAACATCCAACTTGCCAACCTTGGCCCTCCCGGCAAAATCACTTGCAAGCTCTTCGACAGAAGGCGCAATCACCTTGCAAGGTCCACACCATTCAGCCCAAAAATCAACCAAAACCGGCAATTCAGATTGTAAAACTTCAGTCTCAAAATTTGCATCGGTAAAAGTGATGGTATTAGCCATGAGTAATAACTCTCCTTTTCAACATCAATAATAGCATATATAGTCATTTCTAATTTCGCCGGGTAAGATAAAAAGCTTTACCCAGAATATCAAGTATTTTGCTCAAACAAAAACGGATTAAAACAATCTCTTTAAAACCATCAACAAGGTGTTTTGAACAAACACTTTGCTCTGTCTGACAAAAAGGTTGACTTTCCTTCCTTGAAGCAGAGACATTAAGCCAACGTAAATAAAGCCAAATTGAAAAAGCACAAAAAACGGGACTGAAGCATACACCCCCTTACTCAACAAGCTGAAAAAAGCAACTGTAAAATAGCAGCCTAGCGCGAGCTCAAGCAACGGCTGAAAATTAAATTCCACACGATATTTCTTTTGATTCCAACTATCGGTCTTGTTTTCAATTCGATACTTGGGCGTGCGCTTAAACTCAGAGGACTTGTTAAACAAAGCCTCCAATACGGCACGAGCGTTGTTGACCGACAACCCGATTCCCAAAGACATGAGCACCGGCAAGAATGGCACCTGATTCCGCCAATCGCGATTACCTTCTGTTTGCGAAACCAAATAATATACTATCACTGACAACGAAGCAGAAAAGAACACAAACAAGTAAACGTAGACCATCCAGTCCCAGCCGCGCGCCATCTGAACATTCAGAATAATAGGCATTAGCAACGATGGGATCGTCATAAACAAATAGGTGAAATTGCTGAATAAATGCGCGCTTGCCTCGCACTTAACAAACAGTGGAATATCACTGCGCCAGATAACCGGCAGCAGTTTCTTTGCAGTCTGAACAGAACCTTTGGCCCAACGATGCTGTTGCACTTTGTACGCATTCATTTCAACCGGCAATTCAGCCGGAGCCACGACATCGGGAACGTAGATAAACTGCCACCCGGCAAGTTGAGCCCGGTAACTTAAATCAAGATCCTCGGTAATGGTGTCGTGCTGCCAGCCGCCCGCATCGATTATGGCTTGTTTGCGCCAAATTCCAGCCGTTCCATTAAAATTAAAGAATCGGCCAGAGCGGTTTCGGGCGATGTGCTCAATGATGAAATGTCCATCTAAAAACATAGATTGAATTCTTGTCAACAATGAATAGCCACGGTTGATGTGCCCCCAGCGCGTCTGCACCATGCCGACTTCCTTCTTTTGGAAGTAACCAACCGTTTTTCTCAGGAAGTCTGGTTCAGGCGCAAAGTCAGCGTCAAAAATCGCCAGCAAACCACCCCTGGCTTTTTCTAAACCAGCTTCCAGGGCCCCGGCCTTAAATCCCGTGCGGTCTGTTCTGTGAATGTAAGAAATATCAAAACCGCGACGCTTGTACTTCTCCACCAGACTTCTGGCAACATTGGTGGTCTCATCAGTAGAATCATCGAGCACCTGCACTTCGAGCAATTCTTTGGGATAGTCGATAGAACAAACAGATTCCAGTAAACGGCCAATGACATACTTTTCATTGAAAATTGGCAACTGAACGGTCACAACGGGAAGTTGCTCTGATTCGGCAGGCT
Source organism: Candidatus Zhuqueibacterota bacterium (assembly GCA_029262005.1). GTDB lineage: Bacteria > Zhuqueibacterota > Zhuqueibacteria > Oceanimicrobiales > Oceanimicrobiaceae > JAJDAG01. The sequence goes on from JAJDAG010000111.1 coordinate 18,459, forward strand.
CAAACAGCTTGTTGTTTTTATACTTCAGATAAAGATACAAAAGAAAATACTTGTGCAAACCAAAGACGACAAGCATGGTCAACACAAGCCCATAAAAAACAAGTAACCCCACTTCAAACTCACTCATAAAAAATGAAAAACTCCATATTTATATTTTTAGAGAAAATCCCCTAACCTCAGATTGGATAATAAACAATTGTATATTCTTGCTTATTCCACTAATTTCCATGTAACAAGACACGCTGAAGTCTGGTCAAAACAGGTTGAATATAGATATTCTGTCATATGGAGTCAAGCAATTTCAGGGAGGACATTGAGTGGGGGCACAATGTAAAACAAGGCGAGAAAACCCTCCTCGTTTCGTACTATTTTACAACAAAACAGAACATTCTCAGAGCTATGCCTGACTGACAACGTCCACAATATCGAGGTCCAGGACTTGTAACTCCGAAAGGGCACGTGACTTGGTTTCAATTCCCATTTCATTATCAGAAACGAGTACCAATGTTGCGGGTTGAAGAAATTTAGCCAGGGCGAAAGTATCGATGTAGGCGTGATATGGGGGGGTGTTCAGCAAAACGAGATCATAGTGATTTGCGGCGGTGGCAATGAGTTGCGGCAACCTCAAGGAGGTTAACAAAGTCACTGGCTCAACAAAACATTCGCCAGAGCAAACCAGGTGCACGTTGGCCAGATTTGTCTTTTTTACAATTTCACGAACGGTATGCGTGCCTAAGAGGAACTCAGCTAATCCGGCACCGCGCGACAACTTATAAGCCCTGCTGAGAATAGGTGTTCTGAGGTTGCAGTCAACAATAAGGACGCGTTGCAACCCTTTTTTGGAAATCTCCCAGGCCAGCTCCAATATTAACTCTGCACTGGCATTGAAGCTATCAGAAGAATTTACAAGAACCGGCTTACCAATCGGTTGTAACAATCTCTGATTCAGCTCTCCCAGAACTGAACTGCGGTTCCGTTGGCACAAAGTGACATTTACACTAGAACTCTGGTCACCTGCCGGTTGATTTACCATAAGAACTCACCCAATTCGTTAAAGATCGTGAACACCCGTTTCAATCCATACAACCATTTATATTTCAACACCCGGGTCTCCCAAAGCAAGATCCGCCTTGACAACAAAGACAACATCATCCGGCGCCAGTTTAAAATCTGTGATTAATCTGGCCGCACTGCCACCTTTACTCAGGTCAATCTTAAAGGTGCGGGCCCTGCCTTGCGGGCGTCCTCTGAACACCACTATCTTGAAGGTCAAAGGCGCACCCGTTAATCCGCCGGCAAGCAACAGCCCCTGGGCAATCGACATATTTTCCCTGAAGTGAAAAACACCGGGTGACTTGACTTCACCGCCAAAATAGACCGTTCGATTTTCCGGATTTTCAACCGTGATCTCAATTTCGGGAACGGCCAGCAATTTGCTGTAGCCATTCATCAGTTTACTCTTGAGCTGCTCCGCGGTCATTCCCGAAACATGAACATTGCCAAAATCTGAAAACGAAACATCGCCGCTTGCATCAACATTCATGCAAGTGGTCAAATTCGGGTAGTGAATAAAACGAACATGCAGTGTATCGCCCGGCTTAATTTTGTAACCTGATTCTGCTTTTTGGACGCTGCGCAGGTGCAGCACCGGCAAACAACCAGGCAAGCCAATAGCTGAAACCGCTAAAAATAAGATGACTGATAGTTTTCCAAGCATGAACAGCGCACCAAAACAGTGAAATACACACTCGTTTAAGCAACGCGCGTGCCAGCCGTAATTAGCGTGACATTTACACAGCAACTCCAATGTTAACAATTAATAACATCTATCAAATTCAGTTTGGCGATCTGTCTGAAGGCGTGGTGAAACGAGAATGTGTCTCAGTGTCAGGCAAAACAATGCTGTAGGATGTGGGAAACGTAACTACTTAGTGTTTGACTGAAAACTCAAATAGTTCTGTCATTCCGGCTTTATTTTATGAGGGTTGTAAATTCTGTATTCTCAATACTCTCCGTATGTCGCTGGCAAAATTCATGAACAAAGCAGGGTAGAAATTATATGAAAATTTAGAGAATCGTGTGCTTGTAAGAGACATTTACCAAAGCACTTCTATTCAACCCTTGTTTTTCCCCTTAGCGGAGTCAAGCAGCGAAGCGCGTTTGACAGTTTGTTCGCCAAACTTATCCTGAAGGGAATCCAGCAGCTTTGTCAGCTTTCGGTTCATCGAACTATCTTGTTCGAACAAGCCGAGTTGTTCACCAGAAACAGAATTGAGCTGTGAAATGCCAACGCCTAAGAGACGCACTTTTTTTCCGCTCCCCCGCATGCGGCGATAGAGCGAGACCGCCACACCTTTTACAATCTGGCTGGAATCGATAAAATCCGAAAAAGTACGGCTGCGCGTAAATGTGGAAAAATCATCAAAACGTATTTTGAGTGTGATCGTGCGCCCTTTCAGGTTATCCTTTCGCATCAGGCGACACAATGATTCTGCAAGTTTTGCCAATGTTAATTCAATACGCACTTGATCATCCGTGTCCTCGTCAAATGTTCGTTCCTGGCTAATGGACTTTTGCACCCAGCTTGTCACAACATCACGGCTATCAAGACCGCGCGAAAGACGCCAGAGGGCATTGCCCCATTTACCAAAACGCCGGCTCAATTCCGTTTCAGTGCGCCGGGCAAGTTCTCCAATTGTATCGATTCCCATTGCCCGCAGCACTTGCTCTGTTTTTTTGCCAACACCCCATAGCCGCGAAATATCAAGTGGTGCCAGAAAAGTCTCTTCTTCTCCTGGTTGAACCATAACAAAGCCGTCTGGTTTGTCTAAATCAGAGGCAATTTTGGCGAGAAATTTATTCGATGCAATACCGATTGAAGCCGTAAGCTCCAATTCATTGACAATACGTTTCTTTAATTGGCGGCCCAAAGACGCGGCATCTGCAAAAAGTCCCAGGCTATGGGTAATGTCGAGAAAAGCTTCATCAATGCTGATTTTCTCAATCGCCGGTGTGAAATTTTTCAATATCTCAATCATGGCGCGAGAGACTTCAGCATAGCGGCTGTGTCGGCCAGGCACAAAAATACCGTGCGGGCAACGACGATATGCCTGAGAAATGGGCATGGCCGAATGGATGCCAAATTCACGCGCTTCGTAACTGCACGTCGAAACCACACCGCGGCCATGCCCCCCTTTTGGATTGGCACCAACAATCAGTGGTTTGCCGCGATATTTCGGGTTATCCAGTTGCTCAACAGCAGCAAAAAACGCGTCCATATCAAGATGAAGAATAGTCCGGCTCATAAAATGAAATTAGGACTCACTTCATAAAAATGCAAGCAGTTAAGCAAAATCCTTGAATTTTATCAGGAAATGCCCTATTCTTTTTATGCAGTGCTCATCTACTAACTAAACCATGACTGTCAATGCCGAAATTTTCAGCAAAACAATCGTCCCGATTGGGCAGGCTTGAGGCTGCCATCGCAAGACATCTCTTTCAATGACAGTTTTTTTGAGCAGATACTCATTCTGTGAATTGAAGCGAGCAAGAACATGAAAGGTAATGGCAAGCTAAAAAGAATACGGCAAAATGAATTGAGCGAAATTGCAGTGCTCACTGTCGGTGGCTACATTGAGTTTAGCACTTCCGATGAACTTGACGAAATCCTGAGCCGTCTTATTAATGCGGGAACATTCAAGATAATCATTGATCTGGCAAATGTCGACTATATCAGTAGTCGCGGCTGGAGCATTTTTCTGAGCAAGATTAAGGAAATCCGTGAAAATAAAGGCGATTTAAAGCTGATAGGGCTAACGGAGGACGTTTACGAAGTATATAAAGTGCTTGAGTTTTTCTGGTTCATGAAGGTGTATAATTCAATAGACGAGGCGGTTGAAGATTTCGATCACGAAGTGCCCCCTATGCCGGAAAGCGGCCAGACTTAAAAAATGTGCAGCAAGGCTAATTCATAAATAATCAATCCAATATATGCGACCATAACAAATCCCATCATGGATTTCACGCTCACTCTCCCACCGATAATCGTATGATTTTTCAGTATCATCGCTGTTAAAACACTGCCGCAAGTCAATGCGTATTTTACCAGCAAGAATGGCAACGCACCCATTTCCAGAAAAAAATCCATCACAGGATTAAATTCTCGTGCAGTTCCTAAACTTATGAGCTTAAGCGTAAGCGTTGCATCTGCAAGGGAAAGGATCAGGACGGAAACAAGAACAAAGACGGAACGAACGCTGTACCTGTCCACAAAGTGGCCCATTTCACGATCTTCACGCCGCCGGGATTCTTTCCTGGCCCCGCTCAAACTGGAGAAGGTGAAAGGAAAGGTAGGTTTCGCACGTCTGTCCGGGTTCTTTCGACGTTCCTGATGTGGAAGATTAGGTGTTTCGCCTATGGATTTACCCCAATGATTGCGTAAATTTCGTCATTTGTCAACAATCTGTTGGAGGCCTTTGCCTCTTGAAATATAGCATCGACCCACTCATCCTTCGGCTTTAGGTTGCGCTTCTTAAGCCAGTAAATTACATTTGAAACCCCACTCATCGGCCCCACTTCGATGACCTGTTCGCCACCAAACCAGTTTGCGGGAACGCCGGAATAGACATTATCCACCAACCAGGAATCGTTCTTTTTTTCTGCCTTGATTATGGCAGCCGCATGCACCCCGGTGCCTGTGCGAAAGGCGTCCTCACCAATAATCGGGTAGTTGTGAGGAATCGGCACACCAAGAGCCTCGGAAGCCTTCCGGCAATATGCCTTCAAAGCAGTCAGGTCCTGCTCAAGCCAACCATATAATTTACAATTCGCCAGAATCAAATCCATCGCAGTATTGCCGACACGTTCGCCAATGCCCAAAGCACAACCATGCACACGAGTGGCGCCGGCCCGAATCGCTGAAAATGTGTTGGGCAGAGCAAATCCGCGATCGCGATGGCCATGCCAGTCTATGCCAATATCTTCACCGGTTTCGGCCACAACTTCGGCAATAAAAGAGACCAATTTATAAACGCCATCAGGCGTTGCATGACCGCAAGTATCGCAAATACAGATTCGTTTCGCGCCACAGTGGATGGCGGTTGTGTAGAGTTTTCGTAGATCTTCGGGGTTGGAACGAACGGTGTCTTCGGTGACAAACATGACGGGAAGCCCACCCTCTACAGCAAAACGAACAGCTTGCTCTGTATTTTTTAACAGGAAATCAAGATCCCAGTTCTCGGCATATTGTCGAATTGGACTAGAACCGATAAATGCGCATGCTTCTATGGGCAGCCCGACTTTTTGCGAAATTTCAATAATCGGGATAATGTCGGTTTCGATTGTTCTGCAAGCACAATTTGCCTGAATATTCAGCTTGCTATCGACAATTTCCCGGGCAAGTCGGGTTACATGTTCAACCGCCCTTGGGCCGGCACCGGGCAATCCCAAAGCCGCAGTATGAATGCCCAGTGCATTCATAAGATGCAACATTTCAATTTTGTCTTCAATCACAGGATCGACCACTGATGGCCCTTGCAGACCATCGCGCAGCGTCTCGTCATCAAACTCAATAACCCGGGGAACGAAATTCTCGCTGTTATGGGTGTTCCAATCGTAAATCAGGCGGTCTTTGTTGTGGGCTTGCATGAAGTCTTCCTATTTTATTAGCCAAAGCATATCTTCATGCTAATTGAAGTCGAAGCATGAAGTAGAAATGATAATTTTCGCTACTGACTGCTGCTACTTGCCTTTAAAATCCGGCTTCCGTTTCTCAATGAAAGCCCGGGTACCTTCTTTCATATCCTCAGTAGTAAAACACAAGCCAAAAAGATTCGACTCGAGTTGAATGCCTTCTTCCAAAGTCAGCTCAAGACCGTGATTAACCGCTTCAATGCAGAATTTTACAGCAACCGGGCCTTTGCTGTAAATGGCGCTAAGAATTTCCTCCGCAGTGGCGATGAGCGCTTCCGGGGCCGACAGCCGATTAACCAGACCAATTCGATGGGCCTCCTCAGCATCGATCATGTTGCCGGTGAGCACAAGTTCAAGCGCACGACCTTTACCCACCAGGCGTGGCAATCTCTGCGTGCCGCCATTGCCCGGCATGATTCCTAAACTAACCTCAGGTTGGCCAAATCGTGCGTTTTTCGAGGCAACCCGCATGTGACAGGCCATTGCCAATTCACAACCACCACCGAGACAAAAGCCATTGACAGCGGCAATAATGGGTTTAGGGAACTGTTCGATATAGCCCAAAATTTTCTGACTGGCCAGAGAAAATTCTTTGGCGCTGACCGGGTCTTGCCCGGCAAGTTCTTTTATATCCGCACCCGCCACAAACGATTTCTCACCTGCCCCTGTAATTATCACGCCGCCAACACCTGCGTCATCCCGGATTTCGGCCAACGCCTCTTGCAGCTCGTTCATTGTTTTCACATTTAAGGCATTGAGCGCTTTCGGCCGGTTAATGGTGATATGGGCCGTTTTGCCGATTTTCTCTAACAAAATTAATTCGTATGCCATGAGTTTGTGTCCTTGTTCTCTCGTTTAAGTAATAATTGAATCAGCTCACCTGTATTATTCCGCCTAAAGTCCAAGATCATTTGCAACCGGCGCTTCACCCGCATAGTCATAAAAACCTTTGCCTGATTTGCGGCCATAAAAACCAGCCTGCACCATTTTCTTGAGCAAAGGCGGCGGAGCGTATTGCGACTCACGATATTCATCGAACATGATGTCGGCAATATAATAAGTGGTGTCCAGTCCAACAAAATCGAGCAAAGTCAGCGGCCCCATGGGGTGACCGCAGCCCAGCGTCATGCCTTTATCGATGTCCTCAATAGAGGCCACGCCGGATTCCACGGCACGAATAGCTGCAAGCAAATACGGCACAAGCAGCAAGTTGACCACAAAGCCGGAATTGTCTTTGCAGGCAATTGGCGTCTTGCCGATAAATTTCGCCCAATTGAATGCTGTATCAAATGTCTGTTGGCTGGTTTGAATGGTGCGCACAACCTCCACAAGTTTCATGATGGGCACGGGATTGAAAAAATGCAACCCGACAAATTTGTCAGGCCGATTTGTCGCGGCGGCCATTTCCGTGATGGTAAGCGAGGATGTGTTGCTGGCGAAAATGGTTTCCGGACCACAGAGTTTGTCAAGTGCGCCAAATATGTTTTTCTTGATTTCGATGTTTTCCGTGACCGCCTCAATGATCAACTGGCAATCTTTAAGATCGTCAAGTTGAACTGAACCATGCAAGTTGGCCAGGGTTGTCTCCTTGTTCTCTGCAGAAACTTTGCCCTTTTCCACAGACTTTGCCAAGAAACCACTGATTTTGGCCAAGCCTTTATCAAGAAACTCCTGCGAAACTTCATGTAGAACAGTTTTACAACCGGCGGCAGCCGCAACCTGGGCAATGCCGGCCCCCATCAGGCCAGCGCCAATGACACCTATTCTTTTTATTTCCATTCTTTTTTTCTTCTGAAGTTAAGATGAACGCCCAACCAATTAAATCGCTTCAACAATGACGGACATGCCCTGACCACCACCGATGCAGGCCGATGCCAAACCATATTTGCCACCACGTCTGCGCAACTCATGTAAAATTGTCGCCGTAAGCCTGGCGCCTGTGGCTGCCAGCGGATGCCCGATAGCGATGGCACCACCATTCACATTTGTCTTGTCGCGATCAAGACCAAGCGCTTTTTCAACGGCCAGATATTGTGGTGAAAAAGCCTCATTCACTTCCACTAAATCCATGTCTGCCAGGGATAGCCCGGCGCGCTTAAGCGCCTGGTGGCTGGCATCGACCGGACCAATACCCATAATTGAAGGCTCGACACCGGCGTTACCCCAGGCAACGAGACGGCCAAGCGGCTTCAAGCCTTTTTCTTCGGCCTTGGCCATTGAGCTGAGAACAAGGGCTGAGCCACCATCAACAATACCGCTGGCATTTCCGGCGCTCACCGTGCCATCCCCTTTAAAGTAGGCTTTCAGCTTAGATAGCGCCTCAACAGTTGTCTCAGGCCGCATGTGCTCGTCGCGTTCAAAAATGGTTGTGCCTTTTCTCGATTTAATTTCAACCGGCACAATTTCGCCGGCCAAACGCCCTGAATCCCAGGCAGCTTTCGCACGTATCTGGCTGGTGTGAGCGTAAATGTCTGTCTCTTCCCGCGTGATACTATATTTGTCGGCGAGATTTTCGGCGGTCATGGCCATGGCACAATCACAGTAAGGATCAAGCAACGCCTCCCAAAGATAATCTTCAAGCTTGCCGGTATTAAGGCGCAATCCCCAGCGAGCGCCGCGAATAACATGCGGGGCCTGGCTCATGCTTTCAGTACCGCCAACCAGTGCGGCATCTGCCTCAGCCAATTTGATCATGCGCGCGCCTTGCACAATGGCTTCAAAACCGGAACCGCACAATCGGTTGACGGTTAGGGCCGGCACAGAAATGGGTACGCTACTTTTTAAACCGATATGCCGTGCCATATAAATGGCGTCAGCAGAAGTTTGCAGGACATTGCCAAAAACAACATGGCCGATTTCATCCGGAGCAAGACCGGATTTCTCCAAAGCCCCTTTTGCGGCAATGGTGCCGAGGTCAATGGCGCTAAAATCACGCAAAGCACCGCCAAATGTACCAAAAGCAGTACGCACACCCGAAAGAAAAACAACATCTTGAGCACTCATATTGGTAAGACTCCTTTCTGATTATAATTTTTTGTTAAAATCCGGCGCTTAAAACACCATTGGGGTCAAAAAAAATCCCAAACCCTGATCAAGTTTGGGGCTTGGGATTTGGCTTTCTTCCTGTTTTCCATCACTAATTTTATTTAATCAATTTGATTGGGCCAATCGATTCTTCACATAATTAACCATGCCACCCTGATTGATTATTTCCTGCATGGTCTCAGGAAACGGCGCTGCCGTAAAAGTTGTATCTTTTGTTTTGTTGTAAATAATGCCTTTGCTCAACTCAATTTCAAGCTCATCACCTGCATCGATGCCGTCAACCGCTTCGGGACATTCCAGAATAGGCAAACCGATATTGATGGCGTTGCGGTAAAAAATTCGCGCGAAATATTTCGCCACGACACAGCCGACTTTGGCGCCCTTGATGGCAATTGGGGCGTTTTCACGCGAACTGCCACAACCAAAATTTATTCCAGCAACCAGAATATCATTGGGCTTAACTTTGTTTACAAATTCCTTGTCCAGGTCTTCCAGACAATGCGCCGCCAAATCTTCTTCGTGAATACTCACGCAATGTCGTGCCGGTATGATAACGTCGGTATCAACGTTGTCCCCATATTTATGTGCGTTGCCGTTAATTTTCATTTTCGCTCAGACTCCCGCTCTCATAATATATTATTTAGTAATGACAAAATGCTTCGACAAATTTAACAAATGGCCGATTGAAAAGCAACATGAAAACCCTGCAACCTACAACAATTTAGCTTTCAATTTTGCCACTGCATCACTATATTCCCAACGAAGAACATCTCTGCCTCATTTCCTGAACGAAAATTCCACAATTAGCACGATCATTTTTGAGGTTTCTCAACAAGGCAATTTCACTCTTGCACATCGCCGTAAAATGATTTTTGACTTGACAATTTTTAACTATTCAACCACGGAGGTTCAAAGGATCTGCGAGAGGTTAAACAAACTCAAAGTTACTCAAATATGGTATTAACAAGACATCATTTCAAACTGTATTTGTGCTCGCTGTGGCTGGTTTATACCAGTTGAGCAGCAACGACAATTTTTGTCTGAACAGGATCTCTATTAACTATAAAAACACGGCATATTACAATGAAAGTAGAAATGATCGGCATTCCCCTGGATTTAGGCGCCAACCGTCGCGGCGTCGACATGGGGCCATCGGCCATTCGCATAGCAAACATTTCAGGAGCATTGAAAAATATTGGTCACGAAGTAATTGATGAAGGAGACATCAATATTGTCACGCCGGAACTTCAGGCTATTCTCAACCCAAAACTCAGATACCTACCGGAAATCACAAAATCCGTCACGTCTCTAGCCGATGCTGTCACAGAAACCTTGCAACGCGGGGGCTTTCCGCTGGTGCTCGGTGGCGATCATTCCATTGCCATTGGCACAATTGGTGGTGTAGCCAGGTATCTGCGGGAGCAGAAGCAGGAACTGGGCGTTATCTGGATCGACGCGCATGCTGATATGAACACCGACAAAACATCTCCGAGCGGAAATATTCACGGCATGTCATTCGCCGCCGCTCTGGGCAATGGCTGTGCCGATCTGGTAAAGGTTGCCGGCGATTTTGCAAAAATTAAAGCAGCAAATTCTGTGTTGGTTGGCGCTAGAAATCTTGACCCGGAAGAACAAGAACATGTCCGGCAGTCTGGAATTCATGTTTTCACCATGGCGGACATCGACCGACGCGGCATTTGTGATATTATGCAAAACGCCATTGAGCTTGCAACCCGAAACACGGGCAACCTGCATATCAGCCTGGACATGGACGCTTTGGATCCACAATTTGCGCCGGGCGTTGGTACGCCGGTCCGTGGCGGACTGACCTACCGCGAAGCGCACACCGCCATGGAGATGATTGGCGATTCCGAGCAGATTTGCTCCCTGGAAATCGTGGAAGTAAACCCAATTCTTGACACCCGCAACACCACAGCGGAAATGGCAGTGGAGCTGGTTGAAAGCGCGTTGGGAAAACGGATTTTGTAGCAGGGCGCGCAGCCGGTAAAAGGTAATTGCCTGACCCACCAAAACCTGAAAACGGATTTAACCTGCAGCTCTTTGTAGAAGACAACCATAACATAAGGTGCTGGACCAATAAAAAAAGATATCATCAAACATCTAACTAAAGACTTTGAATCGTATGTAAATCAAACACAAAATAAAATCGAATTTTGGTTCGCTCGGGATTTACAGCATCTTTTGGGTTATAGCGAATGGCGGAATTTTAGCAAGGTATTCGACAAAGCAAACAAAGGATAATCAAAATTCCAAAAATGAACATTGCAAAACAGCCTGTGAAACCGCAGGGCTTGAATCTCATTAAAATCACCGGTAGAAATTACAAAATCAAATCTGCCAACAAAAAACTTGATAAAACTACTGAAAATGCTTAACTCTAAACCTCTTTGAAGTTGGCCGGCTTAAAAGTGCCAATCATTGGCCGTTTTTAAAATGCCCGATGACAACTTAGTTTTACCCCAAATGAGAGAAACTCGACTAATCAGTGTTCTTAATTTATGGGGGTTGCAGCATCAATCCAAAACGTCAAAGGTGACTGGTATGGAAAAAGAAGAATCCAAGAAGGGTAGGCTAGCGGAGTCGGCAGTTAACATTCTTAATGCAATCAAGAATGTGCATGTGTTAATTATTGGCTTTATGATACTGCCGGTTACATGTTTGTTTGCTTATTTTATGGGTATCGAGATTCGTTTCTGGGAGATGTCCATCGTTCCTTATTCAACAGCAAGACAAGAAACGGTGGACAGTTTCATCGAAGGCTCGAAATCTTTCATTTCCGTGGATGCGCTGGCAGATATTTCAGGAGAACACTTTCAGCCTGATATGTCAACAGCCGCGATCAGAGACACGCTGGAGAATCTGCTGGAACGCAACGAAAAATTGATTCAGGACTTTCATGATTCGCAACAGGCCGTGCTCACGCAACAAGACATTGTTGCGCATTACAAAAAAATGCTTACGCAGTCAGATTCAGTAAGAACGACGCAAGACAAGTTTCTGCAAAAGCAGTTGGCTGCTTACCAGAAATGGGAACAACATCACAAATACACAATTTTCATTGAAACGTCCGAGGAGAATAAACAGGTGGTAAAGAACCTCAGCCACAAGCTTGCAAAAGATGGGTTCCAGCTTGCCTGCGACAGTGAATGGGAAACCATTCCAGAAAATAAAATCACCTTTTTTAGTAAATCCCCGGAAACGAAACAGGTCGCTGAGGAAATTAGAAAACTAATCAATTCCGACGACGAGTTGATGATTGATTTTTCAGAAGAATCGGCATTATTGCCGGCCTCTATGCGACAAAAAGATATTCTTATCCAAATCAGATCCGCAATTCATGCCGGAGGATAGAAACGTGAAAAAGAAGGTCAACAAAACAAAGAGAGGTCACCTTGTTTTTCTCTGCATGACCTGTTTGACACTCTCAGCCTGCCACCCTGTGCCGATACAAATGGCACGAATGCATCAAATTGATTTTTACAAACAAACCTTTACCATTCCTGACAGCGTAGACGCGGTAAAGACTTTACAGAAATTGATTGGCGAAAGAAATTACAGGCTTATAAAGCTGCCCAACATGCGCGGTGGCAAAATGAAAGAATATCTTTCACAAATTGAAATTCGCGGCGCGCTGAATTTTTCAATCTATCTGAACCCAAATGATATTCACACCTTTTTTGTTGATGCATTCGGCAGATATTCCCTGATTTACAAAACCTCAGGCGACATTCTGCTAACAAGTGATTTCTACATAAAAAACAATCAATTCACTGAGGACGATTTAAAGAAGGGGGAGATCAGGCTCAGAGTCGAGCAATCGCTGGTGCGGCATAGCTATCCGGATTCAGTAAAATATTTTGAACCAGACTCATCGGATAAAATTATTTTTAACATAAAAATGGCAAACCTGCCCGGGGAAGACGACGTTTACAGAATCAATTACGAAGAAATGCATGAGGTCCGTCTCAATGGCGATATGATAGGGTACCTCAAATATGACGCACTGCCGGCCAACAAGTACAAAATTATAGATCTGCGTGGCAGAAATTTTCTGAAGAAACACAAAGTGTTGTGAGTTTCTTGAGCGCAACAGACTTTTAACCACGAACCACACGAAAAGCACGAAAAAAAACAAAAAGAAAGACACCTTTCGTGTGGTTCTTAGTTGATTCATTTACGGTTTTCGGGTTGTCAGGGTCAGGGAATTAGGCCGTGGATTTGTCGTGCAGGGTCTTTTTATTTTTGCAGCAGCACCTTGCGAGAAAGCTTGCGGTCACCCGCTTTCAGACTAACAAAATAGACGCCCGATGCCACAGCACTACCGGCGTCGTCCATTCCAGCCCAAAAGATTTTTTTCTCGCCGGCAGTCTGCACTTCATCAACCAATGTTTTCACCGTTTGACCCAGAATATTGTAGATGCCAAGTTTAACAAAAACCTTCTCAGGCAGGGCGTATTCGATACGTGTGGCGGCATTGAAGGGATTTGGATAATTGGGGCGGAGAATAACTTCTTTGGGTAACGCATCATCCAAAGCGTTGCCACTGTTTTTGTGATCAACCGTCAGAATATTTGAATTGACATCCGTAATCAAGGTTAGCATGGGCGCAGTAACGCTTTCTTTCGAAGCATAAGCCACTTTATCCGCTGATTCACCGGCGATGAGAAAGCTGTAGACGCCATCTCCTTCGATTGCATTGGTAAGATCAAATTCAACAAAGGAGCCGGCCGCCGGATTGGCAACGCTATCCAGCGCAATGCCTTGAGAAACAGGCGCATTTGCCCAGGTCAACTCTGCTTCATGCCACGGTTTGTCTTGATTAAGATAATTATTTGCGACAAGAAAGACCGCACCACCTGAATCACTGCCATCCGCAACCATAAATTTTAGAGTTGCGCTGCGAATATCGCCAACCAGGCCGTTTATTTCAAATTTTAACAATGTTCTCGTTTCGGAAAAAGCTGAATGAACCGTTTGCAATTCAAGTGATGAACCGTAATTGCCATTCGCTTTTGCGGAGCGCACGTAAGCATCTTCAACCGGCGCGAATGTAAAAGTTGAGTCCACCACCGGCCGGACAAACTCAAACCGGGCAGCCGAAGAAACCTCGCCGGCATAATTAAAAACTGAAATCGGACCGGATGCCGCTTCAAAAGGGACTTGCACGCGCAATGAGGTGAATGAATCGGCCGCAAACTCACTGGCCGGCATGCCGTTAAAAGAAACAGCGGTGACTTCATTCAAGCGCGTACCGTTGATTAAAATTTCATCGCCTGCCGTGGCAGTAAGCGGCGAAAACGAGTGAATGGCAGGCAGAAACTGTGGTTCTTGCACAGTTGCAACAATCAATTCCGGTGGATATACGCCCTCGCCTGAACTGTACGCCACCTGATTGGCTGACTGATTCAAAATGGCAAAACTCAGGGTAGCCGAACTATCAACTGCAGCGGTAACATCAAATTCTACCCACTGTTCAACTTCGATAGTATGCAAAGAATCCACCGGGCCGCTCAAAATTGCAGGCGCGTTTTCCCAGGTAATTGTACTTTCGCGCCATGGCTCAGCGCTATCAAGCAGAAAGTTTGAAGATGAATAAATGAGGCCACCCTGGTCACTTTCATTTTCCACAAACAAACGGAGCACAGCCCTGCGAACACCGCCATCAATGCCGGATATTAAAAACTTCAGGTAGCTGCTGAACAGCGTGGATTCTACTTTCAGATTGCTTTTGTCACCATAATTTGTGGCGGGACTTGACGACTTCACATGCGCATCTTCCGCTGGATGAAAAATGGTGTTTCGCACGGGTTCATACACAACAAAAAAGGCGCTGCTAAATGTTGTTTCATCGGCATTGGTCACAGCGATTTTGCCTGTTTCTGCGCCTGCCGGTACCGTGGCAATAAGCTCGAAATTCGATTCGGCGTTAAAAAACAACGCCGGAACGCCACCAAATGAAACATCGCTCGCGCCGAGCAAATGAGCACCCTGAATCCGAACTTGCGTTGCCACCGGGCCACTGCGCGGAGAAAAAGCATCTATTACAGCCGGGTAAGTGACTATGAAATCTTCTTCACTGGCGGTTTTTCCTAAAGGATTGGTTATGTAAATAGGGTTCATTTCGGCTTGTGGGGGCACATGCGTGACCAGGATTGAATCGGACTTGATGGTAAAGCTGTCTGTGGGGACGGTGCCAAACGAAACCGCCGTGACATCAAGAAAATCCATGCCGCTAATTTCAACCGGGGTGCCGGGCGGACCTTTGAGTGGCGAAAAGCCGGAAATTAACGGCGCTTGTTTGACTTTGAAGTTTGATCCACTGTAACCTGTTCCCAGTGGATTGGTTACAGCAATCTTACCAGTCGTTGCACCCACCGGCACAATTGCTTGCATCGCTGTATCGGAAAACACAACATAGAATTCCGAGAGAACGCCGTTAAACGTAACACGAGATACATCAAAAAGATTGAGACCGCGCAACGAAACCGCCGAATTAACTGCAGCGGCAACCGGAGAAAACGAATCAACAAAAGGTGCTGAAACCACAGAAAAAATCGCTGAACTCAAATCCGAGCCAATTCGGTTTGAAACGGCAATTTGTCCTGAACGGGCGCCCTCCGGAACCACGACCTGAATTACCGTGTCAGACACAGCCGAAAATTCCGGCGCCAGAACGCCGCCAATTGAGATAGCATTGACCCGACTGAGATTATCACCAAACAGAGCAATAACAGCGCCAACCTGAGCTCTTTCCGGCTGAAAAGAAATCAAGACGGGTGGTTTGTCAATGGCAAACGGCGCATCGCTGATGTCCACCGGCAAAGTTTCATCAAAATTTTGAACTCTAATTAATGCAGAGGCTGTGACATTATCCGGAATAAGCCAATCGTAGGTGCCATCATTTTCCGTGCTGCCTACAACCGACTGCCAGGAAGCAGAAAAATCCGTGGAGTAGTCGATGCGGACACTCTTGAACATGGAATCCGCTGTCCAATTAACAGGTTGCAAACTACCCACTTCGAAAATCTCACCGCCATTGGGACTGGTGATTCTCAGGAAAGGAGCAGCGATTATCTCGACAGAGTAATTTTCAGTAACGACCTGCTCATATCTGCTTGGGCCAATCAAATGTTGTTTCGGCGCCAGGCTGAAAGTCATCCAACCGGGTCCACTGGCCGTTGCCGCAACAGATTGTCCATCAATAAGAACATCCCGCAGGCCCGGATAGAAAAGCGTGATGCTGGTTGTCGTTGCAGGTCCGGCATTCTTGCCAATGCGAATTTTCCCGGATGTCTGTTTGAAGGCGGCAACCACCGGCTCTGTTGAACGAAAGCCAATGCGGTTTTTATAGAGGAACTCTCTACCGCGGGAAGAGAGGTACTCAAACTCGTAGAAACTGTCTTTGAAGTAACAAAGTTTGGCATCCGTTGTCAAGTTCACAAGCGAGTATTGCACGTTGTTTTTATTAAACAAATGGTATTCATCACCATCCACTTTCAGACCGCTGATGCCAATGGAATCGTAGTAGAGTTTTTCAAACTCCGGAAGCGGTGCAGTTTGTTTTCGTGGATAAAGCAAAGTAAAAAATGTCGCCTGCGTACCGTCCGCTGCTGGTGCCACCCGAAGTAAATCTACCATAGATTTATCGATTGCATAAGGCCTGTCGCGGTTGATTGCATACGTTGCGGCCCTGGGTTCCACAAAAACCACCTCCATTTCTGCGCTGCCCGTTTGCGGTGAAACGACAAATTCATTTTCAGCGGTGGCCGTAATAACATGGCGGCTGTCCGTGCCAAGCAGATATTCATATTTGTGGCTGGCGAGATTATCGGCAAGTTCATCCACCATGACAAAATATTTGTGCTTGCGGTAAATAACGCTGCGGTAAAACTGCGAAATATCTTCATAGGCATCGGTGGCATCGCCAAGCAGGTAGCCGACATGTTCGGCATCCAGATAATCCATATTTGCCGCGGTGGAAAGCGGCTTGTTTGTACGATCGCCTTTTTGGCCCTTGCCATCGATGAGGAAAGTATTGTGTCCATAAGTGATTTTCTTATTGCCCTTATCCGGTCCGGTTTGCGGGAAGGCGCCATCTTCGGCAGCCAGATAGTCATTGTCATAATAAATGACAAAACCGTTTGCATCCGGATGATCATGCCCACCCGGGGAGAGTTGTTTAAGGAATCGGCCATGGCCGCCTGGCGAGCCGCTGCGCATGTAAAAAGCCATGGCATCTTTCTCCCAGCCACTGCGGAAAATAGCCGCCTCCATATCAGGCCAGTAGCGGCTCAGTGGTAAATCGCGATAAGATTTAGCCGGCACACCGGCGTCATCGTAAAACAAAAAAGTCGCCCAGTCTTCAGGGTTAAATCGAGCGCCGGTCTCATCCAACAAATAATCGAGGAAATCCATAACATAGCCATCCTGGTACACTGATGCCACAAGCGTGAGTAAACCGATGTTGCCAAACGGGCCCAGCCCGGGCTTGCTGCGCACTTGCCGACTGTCAGCCCAGGTCATTGTAGCCAGGT
Organism: Candidatus Zhuqueibacterota bacterium; assembly: GCA_029262005.1. Taxonomy (GTDB): domain Bacteria; phylum Zhuqueibacterota; class Zhuqueibacteria; order Oceanimicrobiales; family Oceanimicrobiaceae; genus JAJDAG01. The sequence continues at coordinate 35,750 of JAJDAG010000111.1, forward strand.
CATCGGCCTGGACGTCGGCATAAATGCGGGGGTAACCTGTGTTTTTCAAAAACTCGCTGCCGGGATATTCCTTGCCGAGATGAAACCAGTCGTTTTGCGGCTCACTGTTTCGGAGCGCCTGCAGGAACAAGCCGATATGAATGTATTTTCGCCAGTAACCCAGCCCCTGATGCGGGAAGCCATCTGTACCATGTCCCCAAAGCACATTGCGTGACTTTTCCTTGAAATTAAACTTTGTGTCTGACAATCGCTTGGCAACAAAATCATCGAAAGTAACATCGCCATCGCCCTGAAACGCCAGGCCTATCAAACCCTCTCCGGCTGAAGGTGTCCAGTTGATATTGGTGTAAACATCATTGGTGACATGATTATCGCCATGGTCGAGGACGCCTTGTTTAAGCAGAGTCTTGAGACTGTCCGGAATGAGATTGAACAACACGTCCCAGGCAAAGGCGTAACCCAGGCTGATATGCCCGGCAGACAGGTCGCTGCCCCAATCCGGCAAAGCAGCCAAATCAAGCATCATCTGCATGACTTTGTTTGAATAAATGGTATCCTGCAGCACTACCCAGGCGACAGTCAGCGCGCCCAGGGCATCACCATATTCCCGGCCCAAATCTTGATCGGCCATGCCCTCAACCGTGACTTGCAGATTGATAACGCTATCAACTTCTTCAATCTTAAACCGCTGCCAGATTTTGTTCAGCCGGGGATTGGAGAGCACTTTTTGACGTAAGGCTATGGCCCCGGTACTATCAAAAAAAACATGCGGATGCGCCGGAGCAATTGTGTTACCCTGGGCCCGAACAAAGGTTATGTTAGTGAGACTTGTTACAACAAGCAGGGACAACACGACTGAGTGCAACTGACAACTGCTAAATAGGCCGCCTCTGCTTCGGCTGGGCAAGTTCCGGCTGAACATTGCACGCAAAATTTTCTTAACAAATATTGACTTCAATTGGGACGGCTCACTCGTAGAATGTATCAGGTTCGACCAAAAAAAATGCTGACAAATGAATCTGCACTACTGTTGCAAAATCCGAACCAAGCCGTTGTTGATATTGTGCATGGATTGCAGGTTTTCCTTTTCCGAAAAAGCGTGTTGCTTGTCAGATATTTAGCGATTAGACAAGACAGCTAATTTTGAAAGTGGGCTATTTTTTCGGGCCTTTCCCAGAGCGTATAAAGCTCATTGAGCAAGTCCAACGTCTTTTTCGTCTCGGGATGGGTTTCGTTTTTAATCCTTAAATTTGAATAACTGCTCAGGAGAATTGACTCAGCTTGGCTAAACTTACGCTCTGCCATAAAACAGGAGGCCAATGCGTTTTGAGATTGCGAGATATGCCAATCATCGCCCTCGAATCGCATCCGAGAATGTTCCAAAGCCTCTTTTAGTAGTTTTTCAGCTGTAGTAAACTCTTTCTGTTGCACCAGAAACTCACCGTATTTCTCAAGAGATTGTATGAAATCCGGATGCCCCTTAGCAAGGACTTTGCGCCTTAAATCAAGTGATTTGCTAAACTCACTCCCGGCCTCACCAAACTTTCCGGTTTCATGATATAAGTTAGCGAGGTTAAAATGAACATTGGCTACCCGATAGTGCTGCTGCCCCAAAGTCTCTGTATACATTTTAAGGGCTTCCTTGTAATAACGCTCGGCATCTGCATAATTTTGTTTTTTGAACTCGTTGGTGCCAAAGTTTTGAAGGGTTCTTGCAATTTGCCAATGTGTTTCGCCATAAATCTTGCGATTCGTTTTCAAAGCGCTTTTAAGCAACGCTTCAGCTTCAGCCACATCCCCCATCAGGTGTAAGGTGTTTGCCTGGTTAACCTGGTATAGCGGTACTAAGCTGTGCTCAGCACCCAAAGTAGTTGTAATGATACTGATTGCTTCCTTATACAAAGAATCTGCTCTGGTGTAACTTCCAATTTTCTTGTAGTTAACGGCTAAATTATTGGCTGTACTTGCAACATGTCGATGATGTTCGCCTAAAACTTTTCTCCTCAAGAGAAGTGATCTTGTCAGGAACTCCTCGGCCTCATCAAACCTGCCGCGTTTGGTCAGCAGAACTCCCAAATTATTCAGTGAATACAAAACATGAGGGTGCTCTTTTCCATAATGCTTTGTCCAGATGCGTAATACCTTTCGATGGAGTGAATCAGCCAAAACAAATTTACCTTGCTTTTCATACAAAATAGCAAGATTATTTGTCGTTATAGCCGTGCTAGAATGTTCTCGTCCATGCAGACCCATTTTCATATCTAAAGCACTCAGATAGAATGATTCCGCAGCTTCATATTCCCCTAACCTTTTCGACAACACCCCAAGTTCATTTAAATTATCTGCAATATCCGGATGAATTTCGGGTAGTATCTTTCGGCGAATTTGCAACGCCTCGTTAAAATATGGCAGAGCACTCTCATGCTTGCCGGCAACCGATTGAACTGAGCCAATTCTGGTCAAACAAATAGCTGTCAGGGTATCTTGTAAGCCAAAGGCATCCTTACATTTATATAAGGCTTCCGTTGCAACCAATTTAGCTTCTTTTAGATCTGAGGTTTCCTGAAGAGTCCTGGCTAAGTCCAACAGAGTAAATACCAATTCACGGCTCGTATTTTCCCCGGCCTTTTCTCTACTTAGCAAGGCTTTTCTTAGCATCATTTCCGCCTTGACATAATCCCCCAAATTGTGGTAGGCACTTCCTATGACATGCATCAATTTTGCTTGCACCAAAGGTTGATCCTCTAATTCTGTAGAAATTTTCTCTGTACCCCTCTGCAAGAGATCAAAGGCCGTCAACGTGTCGCCTTTAGCGGTATTCGGATCGGTTGCCGTGAAAAGATCGACCAGGAAGTTGTTAACCTGCTTTATGTTATTCTGTTCTACGGCGAGCTTATTTACCTGTATATTGGCATTGATACCGAATGCAACACTCAAGGTCAAAATAGTTACCAAGGCTATTGCAGCAATGGTGTGCCGGCGTATGTATTTTCTGCTGCGGTACCATATCGTCGATTTTGTTGCTTTAATGGGTCGGTGCTCGAGGTAATTTTCAAGATCGTCAGCGAACTCCTGGGCGGAGTCATAACGTTTTTTTGGATTTTTGTGCATCGCTGTCAGAATGATTCTATCGAGATCGCCGCCGATTTTTCTGCCCTTCCCAACAGCGCTGGGTTTGGCCGGTTCCTTATCATCAATGATTTTTTTTACGCTTTCTACAGAGTTTTCACCCTTAAGGAACGGATGCCGGCTTGTGAGCAGCTCATAAAGCACAACCCCGAGAGAGAAGATGTCACTCACAGTGGTCACGGGCTCGCCGTTCAACCCAAGCTGCTCGGGGCTGGCATAGCGCGGCGTCAAAACGCTGAGCCGCAACGAGTTCTGGTTGAATGAAGCCGAATCGTACTCATTACTGAGGATACGAGCGATACCGAAGTCAAGTAGTTTGGGTTGCCCGTTTTTGGTTACGAGAATGTTGCTGGGTTTAATATCACGGTGAACTACCGGCGTCTTATGCGCTTCCTGAACCGCGAAACAAACTTTCTGAAACAAGATGAGTCGTTCTTTTGTAGATAAGCCTTTTTCATTACAATACTGATCTACGGGTTTACCGTCAACATATTCCATCACAAAAAAATGCTCTCCATTCTCCGTGATACCTCCGTCGTAAAGCCTGGCGATGGCCTCATGCTCGAACGTTGCCATAATCCGCATTTCCTGCAAAAATCTTGCTGCAATTGGCTCGGAATGAATCCGGCTGTTCATTACTTTTATGGCGACATGTCTTGTAAACGGTTTATTTGTGGGGGTTGCCAAATACACGGTTCCCATCCCGCCTTTGCCAATGCTCCTGAGCAACTCATAATCGCCGACTTTCTCTCCGCTACGATCCTTTTCATCTGCCAAGGACATGCCAACAGGTTGGTTCAAGAAATTGGCCGGGTCAGAATCAGACTTAAGCAACCTTTTAACCAATTCATGCAAGTGCTTATTACCATCACAGGCCTTCTTGATGTAATGCTCTTGTTCCGCACCATTCAACTCGCAGGCATGATGGAAAATAGTGGTCGCTTTTTCCCAATATTCAGGCGTCATGCTTTCGCTCCTTCTGTTATTTCAGTCGTCAGCCAAGCTTTGGCCAGCCGCCAATCCCGGTTGACGGTCGCAACCGAAATACTAAGTAATTCGGCCACTTCTTCAATGGAATAGCCGGTAATGTAACGCAATTCGACTATTTTACAATGACGGTCATTCAGTAGCGCTAAACGTTCTAACGCATGGTCAAGAGCAATAAACATTTCCGGTTTTTCTTCGGACCGGAGGATGGTTTCCTCAAGAGGTAATGTAATATAACCGCTGCCACGTTTTTGACGCATTTTTCGGCGGGCATAATCGACCAGCACCCTGCGCATGCACTTGGCAACGATGCCAACAAACACAGCCTTATCCTGGCCGCTCAACACTTCCGTGCCCAACAGGCGCAAATATGCTTCATTTACAATTTCAGTAGTTTGTAAGGTGTGTCCGCTGGCTTCATTTTTTAGGAGGTACCGGGCAATAGTGCGCAGATTATCATAAACTGATGTGTATAATGCATCGAGCGCATTTCTGTCACCGTCCTGCATCCTCTTTAAAAGCCGGACAATCTCATCGGGCTGGTTCCCCATGTCTCCCTCCTCACTCGGCATGACAATAAAAAGAAATTAGTTGTGGGTTTGACAAATTAACAAAATTGTTACTCTGTTGCAAGACTATTGCATAACTCAAATGAAAAAAAACAGGTTACGTTACAAAACAACTTTGGGAATATGAAATATTTCCAGACAGATGATATTTTTTGCTAAAAAAAAGCGCCCTTTAGTGTGAGAACTGTCTAAAAATATGAATTCTGTCCCAGCGCATTATATAGCTAAATACCAAAAACTGATTCTTTACCTAAATGTGGCTTTAATCTCTCTACTAAACACAGGAGGACACCCCATGAATAAGGCCAAATCAATTGCCGGTCTTTTATTTATCATCTTATTGGCGGCCTATTTTGGCCTCAAAGTGTACGCTGCCGGCATTGCAAAAGAAAAAATTGACATGGCCCTGCTCGGAGTCGAAAAGTTCGTCAAAGTCGAGTACAAAGACGTGAGCGTCGATTTGCTTAGCCAAAATGTGCACATCACGGATGTTGTGATTCTCCCGGCCAAGTCGCAGATGCCCCTGCATATCGCGGAGGTCGTCATTTACGATATTGACCATTCCTCCCAGGTGCCGGTCTTTCTGGAAGTTGCGGTCAACGGCATTGAGATTGTCTTAGATGACCTGGACAAAAAAGATGCGCAAACATGGCAGGACCTGGGCATTTCCGACAAGATAAAATTGGATTTTGCCGCTTCCTACCAATACCAAAGCGACGACAACCAACTGCACCTGAAAAAACTGCACCTGCGCGGCCAGGAGCTTGGCGAGTTAAATGCCAGCTTGCACCTGGGCAATCTGCCCAGCAATACAAACGGTCTTCTCGGCCTTATCCCAAAGATCACGCTGTACCAGGCGAAAATAAGCTATCAGGATGACTCGTTGCTCGAGAGATCTCTTAAGGCCGAGGCCAGGTTAAAGAAAAAAAGTGTGGATGACGTCAAAAAAGAAGCAATCGCGGGCATCGAAAAACAAATATCGTTGGCGAAGAACGATTTCATGCGAGAGGCGCTGGCGGCTGCAAAAAATTTTATTGCCGACCCGGACGAACTCAGCATCAGCATCGCGCCCGATAAGCCTGTGTCAATTCAGCAACTGATGCGCATGAATGATCCGGCCAGGGCGGCGAAAAAGCTTAGATTGAGTGTTAAATAGTCGTTGTATTTTAACCTAACTTCAGAGGAGAACTCAAATATGTGTGTGTCCATTGCAGTGCATAAGAATCAATAATAACGTTAACGCCTAATCCAATCTATCACCCACCAATTAAGGAGGAATTAAAGGATGAAGAAATATTGTAACGTATTCTCGGTACCAGTGCTATTGTGCACCATATTCATTATAAACGTACTAGGGCAAGATGGCAACGAACCCAATGATAGTTTCACCCAGGCGACTGCAATTAATCTGGATTCCGGTGTTCTGGGAACGATCGACCCAAGCAGCGATGTTGATTATTTCAGGGTTGAGACTCCTCGATCCGGAACATTGATCGCGCGGCTGGCTCCCGTACCGGCAGGCTTGAGAATCCAAATGCAAATTTTCAATAGCGACCAGCAACAGGTGCAAAACGTTATAAGCGGGACAGGCCAGCTAGTTGAGACGGCTGCAGTCCTGGAAGCAGGAACGAACTATGTGGTACTATCGCGCTGGTCAGGAGGAAGCACCGAACCTTATACACTGACCCTAACCCTTGACCCCAATGATCTCAACGAGGCAAATGATTCGTTTACAAAGGCCGCCAAGATCACACTGGGCACTCCCACAAATGGCACTATCAGACCCAATGGGGATGTAGATTTTTTCGCAGTTGACACTCCTCGACCTGGCGCATTGATTGCTCGCCTGGCTCCCGTACCAACGGGTTTAAGAATCCAAATGCAAATTTTCAACAGCGACCAGCAACAGGTGCAGAACGTTATAAGCGGGACAGGCCAGTTGGTTGAGACTGCGGCTGTTCTGGAAGCAGGAACGAACTATGTGGTACTATCGCGCTGGTCAGGAGGAAGCACCGAACCCTATACACTTGCCTTGACTCTCGACCCCAATGAATTCAATGAAGTTAATGATTCATTTACTCAGGCCTACCTAATAGGGACATCCCCTACACAGGGAACGATTAGGCCAACTGAAGACGTTGACTATTTTAAATTCGAGGTCACTCAGCAAGGCGCAATAACTGCGTTGATAGATCCTGTACCTGCTGGCTTACGCATCCAGATGACGATTTTTAACAGCGACCAAGAGCAAGTCCAGAATGTGGTAAGCGGGACAGGCCAGCGTGTGGAGACCTCCGTCACCCTTGGGGCCGGCACTAACTACGTTGCGCTTTCGCGATGGAATGGTTCCAGCAAAGAACCGTATACACTCACATTGCAGGGAAATAACATCGGCACACCCACTTCTGTTGAAAGTTCAAGCAGTGCGCCGAAGACTTTTAGGCTTGCCCAGAATTATCCCAATCCATTCAACCCAACCACCACAATCAGTTTCCATTTGGCCAGCCCGAACAATATTACAATAACTATCTATGATATGCTCGGGCGAATCGTACGCACACTTATCAACCGCAAAGAATCTGCAGGCAGCCATCAAGTTCAGTGGGATGGCGCTAACAAAGATGGCCACCGCGTCGCGAGTGGTGTTTACGTGTATCGGCTTGAGGCGAATGGGCTTGTCAAATCGAGAAAGATGTTGTTGCTGCAATAAACGACCGGTTAATTAACTGGTTTTGTAAGATACAATTCAGTCATTTTTTAACTTAATAGAAGGAGATGCACTATGCTTACCAAACTCATAATTACAGTCTTTACTGGCATGCTGGAAATCATGCTTTGGCTAATCCTTATCGGTGCGGTTGTTGGTGGTTGGATGGCTATGAACGGCCCCATCGGGGCTGTTGTCGGCCTTGTTGTCGGTTTCATTTTCGAACTTGGCTTTTTTGGTGTAATTCTGTTGATGATAGATATCAGGAACTCGGTGAAGAGCATCGAAGAAAAGAAAGCATAAAGAGAAGGTTCACTCAGAGCACTTGAAATCCGGTTATAAGATACCAGGCACTTACATTTGGCAAAGAGTTTCATGTCCTCTCAATGAAGCTGACGTCAACAAACAGATTTATTTTCAAAAGTGCCTGGTATCTTTGGTGGGACACTATCAGTCAAACTGAGTTGCCATTCAGACTTAAATATGCAGTAATGTAGCGGCTGTCTCAGTGAGAGCAAGCAATAACATCCATAAAGCTTATTTGTTAAGCCGATAAAGGACAGCGTCCTGCCTTTGCCTGTAATTATTCAAAATCTTGTAGCGTTTAAGAATAGTTGGGTTCCTCCACTGATCTGGCATTTCATTTTGCAGACGGGATAATTCTGCCGGGCTTTCCAAAAAAAGATAGCGTGGCTGCATTCGATTTATCAATTCAGGCAATTTATCGCGCCTGTATCCGCTATCAATAATCGAACGCCGAATCTCATAAGCTACCAATGGCGCCATGTCTCCAGCTATTACTGATTTTCCCGGATTGTTATGTCCTGCAATTCGGGCGACATCCCGGATGGCGGAATAGAGTGAAAATTCTCTATAAAAATAGTAACGAGTTATTTGAAAGCTTTGTAACAACAAAAAGAAACCCAATAACCAGAACCCAAAAACTCTGGATAGCTGATGCCGATCATTGACAAACCATAATCCTGCCAATACGAGCAATCCCAAAATTGGGAAAAAGCAGCTTGGAAAAATATGTTTGTAAACGACAATGCGATAAAACCCGAATCCGGTTTGCAACAGGCAAACAATAGCAATAGCTACAAAACTAAGGGACTTGAACTTGTGTCCAGGGTCATCCTTTTTCTTATTTAACATTTCAGAAAAGAATAATCCATTTAAAGCCAAAACAGGTGGAACTAAAACCAAAGAGTAACGTGGCGGTGAATATGCAAAGAAACCCAAAAATAACCAACCAAATAAAAGCCAGCCAATCATAAGGTATTTAACTTGAGCAATTTCCCTTTTTTGGGCGATGTTCGCAATTCCTCGAAAAACCTCTAATAAGGCAATTGTGTAGATACCCGGCATAAATTCGAAATGCTTAAGATGGGTTGAGTAGCGCGCGTAGTTTTTCAGGATATTTTTTGGATTAAACGATATCCTTGATACTATATTAAGCTGCTGGAAATACTGCCAATCTTCTAAATATTTAGAAATCCAAAAAAACCACAAAATAATGCCAAAAACTACAACACAAAATACAGAAAATGAGAAAATGCGCTTACGGGCTTTATTCTCAATTTACATCACCATTACCAGACACGGGAAAATAAAAAACAATATGAGAGACTTGGTCAAGTATCCGAGAAAAAAAACACCCCAAAAAGCAAAAACCATCTTAGAGTGTTGAGGATTCTGCAAAAACGACAGTAGAATTAATACTAACCCAAGCAGGCAAACGAGCAAAAGGTTCTCATTCAGAGCCAGCCGGTTGTATATAATCAGTGGGAAATTTACGGCGCCTAAAATTAAGGCTATTAAGCCTGCTGTTTTGTTAGACTTGCTTAGAATAAAATAGAGCATGACCAGAGCCAGCAGCCCGCAGAAAATCCCGCTATAACGCACAGATGCCAGGCTTACGCCAAATAGTTTCATCCACAAGAATTGATATACCATGAATATTGGCGTGTTTACTCCTGGATTGAAAGCGTCTATGGTATGCCATCTACCAGCCAAAATCCATTGCAAAGAATTATATCCGTTAGTACCTTCATCAGCAAGGAAAACACCAGAGCGGGAAATATCTCCGGCGGGAGGATCCGCATAAATTTGTGGAAACCTTAATAAAGCCGCCACAACCAGGAAACCAAATAGCAGGTTTGTACTGTAACGTGATTGAAACCAGCTAACCATTCTGTTACTTGGCCCTTATTTTGTTGTATTCCGCAATTTTCAAATAGAGGTTGTGTGGACCCTGTGCTTGAAAAGCCTCAATGGATACAGAAAAAACACAGGAGACATCACGCCGATTTTACTACCAAAAGATACGAAAGTCCTGCAGCTCTTGAAAGTAATAATTGAAAACGACATGCCCTCTGTCCCGCAAATGCTTCTAAACGAAGCAGGAAAGGGGGTAACAAAAATGAGTAAATATTTAAACCGTTGCTGCTTGGTGGTTGCAGTGTTTATTTTTACAGTAACTTGTGGCAAGAACGAAACGTTGTCTTCGGAGGTGATGTCAAAGGATTATTTTTTCACCACCCCTGACGGACGGAAGATTACCTATACTCCCGTGGATTCATTGATTGTAATTCAGTTCAACAATGATGTTCCTATCGAGAAAAAGCAGCAAATATTTGAGGAATTCAATTTGGAATTGCTTGACAGGCCTGATAAAAAACGCGGCGCCATTCAATCCATTTAGAGTTCAATGCTTATTCTACGTAGTCAGGGTTTGGGTGCAATATCCAAGATAATTAAAAGGTACAAAGGGGTTGTCAGGGGCATCTTACCCGCTGTTACGCACGAGGATTCGAAAGATAAAGTCCATATATTTGTGTAAAAAGGAATTTGTTTATTAAGACAAAAGAGCCAAATTCCCATCCTAAATAAATTTCACCACAAAACTATAAAGGATGAGAAATGGCTCAAAAGAAAGTAAGTTCGATAGATGC
>JAJDAG010000112.1 GCA_029262005.1 Candidatus Zhuqueibacterota bacterium
AATTCGTAGGGCATAGGCTTGCGTTCATGCAGTCATTAAGTTATTCATTATTTTCAATTGCAGTGGTTTCTTATCCGCTTTTCTCAGGGCGCATCTGCGGGAAAAAGAGCACATCTCTGATGGAGGCTTGATCTGTAAACAACATAACGAGTCGGTCGACGCCAATACCGAGGCCACCCGTTGGCGGCATACCATATTCGAGTGCACGCAAATAATCTTCGTCCAGCATTTGTGCTTCATCGTCGCCAAGCTCAAGCAGCTCTTGCTGTGCCAGAAAACGCTCGCGCTGGTCAATGGGGTCGTTAAGCTCGCTGAACGCGTTGCCGATTTCACCGCCTACCATGAAGGGCTCAAACCGCTCCACCAGATTGGGGTCGTTGCGGTGACGTTTTGCAAGAGGTGATAATTCAACCGGGTAGTCGGTAATGAAAGTCGGTTGAATAAGCTTCGGTTCCACTTTCTCGCTGAAAACTTCATCGATGATTTTGCCTTCACGCCAAAAGGACTCTACCTCCATTTTCAGTTCCTTCGCTATTTGCCGCAATTGTTCAAGATCTTTGCCGTAGAGATTATGCCCCGTGTGTTCTTCAATGGCGTCAAACAGCGTAATCCGTTTCCACGGTGGTGTTAAGTCGATTTCTCTTCCTTGATGTAAAATGGTTGTTTTTCCATAAATTTTATTTGCGATGTAACTGACCATCTCCTCAACCAGCTCCATCATATATTTGTAATCTTTGTACGCCACATAGACTTCCATCATGGTAAATTCAGGGTTATGAAAACGATCCATGCCTTCATTTCTAAAATCTTTGGAAATTTCATATACACCATCAAAGCCGCCGACGATTAAACGTTTTAAATACAGCTCATCTGCAATACGAAGGTACAATTCAACGTCAAGAGCATTGTGGTGTGTGACAAATGGCCGTGCAGAAGCACCGCCGTAGATGGGTTGCAATACCGGTGTTTCAACCTCAAGAAGACCTTTATCGTCGAGGAAACGACGCATGTGGGTAATAATTTTTGACCGAGTAATAAACACCTCTCGTACGTCAGGATTTACAACCAGATCGACGTACCGCTGGCGATATCGCATTTCCTTATCGGCAAATTGATCATAAGCAACGCGCTCGCCATCTTCGATTTTTTCCTTCACGATTGGTAAAGGTCGCAGGGTTTTGGTAAGCAACTCGATTTTAGCCGCTTTGATTGTCGTCTCGCCTGTGCGGGTTTCAAAGACTTCTCCCGTAACACCAACAATATCGCCAATATCCATTAGTTTGTAAGTTGCAAAATTGGCTTCGCCAACTTGATCTTTGCGCACATAAAGCTGAATGCGCCCCTGCGAATCCATAATGTGTGCAAAGCCTACTTTTCCATGCCCCCGAATGGACATCAGCCGGCCGGCAACGGCAACTTCTTTCTCCATTAACTGCTTGGCATTATCCACAATCTCCTGTGAAAAATGTGTCCGTTCAAAGCTATGCGGATAAGGATTGACGCCGCTTTCCTGTAGTTTTTCCAGCTTCTGCCGCCGGACTTGCATAATTTCACTTAAATCTTTTTCCTGCTCGCTCATTATTTCCTTTATCTTTCAAGTGCAAAAACAACTTAGTCTGAAAAAATCACTTTAGGGCATGAGCCACTGTGAGCGTGGAGTCATCAGGCCAATCTAAAGCCATGCCAGTGCCTTTCATTTTTAGCCATAAATCCACCTTTGAGGCACTACACATAAACCCGCGGTACACGCTCGGAAATGCTGGTTATAACTTCATAAGGTATGGTTTCAAGCAAGCGGCTGATTTCGTAAACACTCACTTCCTCGCCTTCCTGGCACCCCATCAGGACAACTTCATCGCCAATTTCTATTTGGCTCTTTTCCCCGATTTCTACCATGATTTGATCCATGGAAACCGTACCAACAACAGGGTAACGCTTTCCTCGAATCAAAACAACACCGCGGTTAGACAGTTTTCGATTGTAACCATCAGCATATCCAATCGGGATTTGAGCAACTTTGGTGTTTGATTTTGCCTTGAATGTGCGATTGTAACCGATACTTCCTCCAGCTTCAATGTTCTTTAAAGCCATAATGCGTGATTTGAGCGTCATCGCAGGCTTAAGCAAAATACTTTCAGATGTCTCGCTGGACGGGTAGCAACCATACATTGACACACCGAGTCGCACCATATCAAAAAAACTCGCCGGAACATCCAGTATTGCTCCGCTGTTTGCGGTATGTTTCAAAGGAACATTCAAGCCTGCTGCCGCCAAACCATCAACAACTTCTTGAAAACGCTGAATTTGCTGCAAGGTAAAATCTTTGTTTTTTGAATCTGCACAAGCGAAATGTGTATAAAGGCCTTTTATATTTAAATTGACAAATCCAGAGATTTTCATGGCAAAATCAACTGCCTGCCGCCAATCAATTCCGGCACGCCCCATTCCCGTATCAACCTTGATGTGGATATTGAGTAACTTCTTCGCACTAACAGCAGCTCTACACAATGCCTCTGCCTGATTCAATTCAAAAACCGACAACTCCAAATCATGCTGCACAAGCCTATTGGCATGGTCAGAAAAAAAACAACCAAAGACAAGAATGGGTGCAGCTATCCCGGCCTTTCGCAATGCCACACCTTCTTCAATCGTTGCAACGCCCAGACTTGTAGCGCCGCCTTCAATTGCTGTTTTAGCCACTTCCACATGCCCATGGCCATAGCCATTGGCTTTGACAACCGCCATCACTTGTGCAGGCGCAACTTTTTCTACAACACTTTTTACATTCTGCCGGATTGCTGCAATATCTATTTCGGCAAACGTCGGGCGCCAAAATTTACACATTGGGCAATTTAAGTCCTATGCTGCAGCGTTGCCGGCCTTCGCGTCTTTACCAATGAGAAACGCGTGAATAAAATCATCAATATTACCATCCATAACACTCTGGACATTGCTCGTTTCGAGGTTCGTTCGATGATCCTTCACCATATTATACGGATGAAAGACGTAGGACCGGATCTGACTACCCCACGAAATATCCTTCTTGTTCTTTTCGATTTCGGACAGTTTTTCGTCTTCCTCCTCTTTCTTCCTTTGGTAAAGGCGAGCCATCAAAATTTTCATGGCAGCGTCTTTGTTGCGGTGCTGGGAACGTTCGCTTTGACATTGTACGACAATATTTGTCGGCAAATGCGTAATGCGGACCGCAGAACTGGTCTTATTTACGTGCTGTCCACCTGCACCACTGGCGCGGTAGGTATCCACCCGCAAATCGCTTGTATCTATCTGAATTTCAACATCGTCTTCAATTTCAGGATAAACGAAAACAGAGGCAAAAGAAGTGTGTCGGCGGGAGTTGGCGTCAAAAGGAGAAATGCGCACCAATCGATGTACGCCTGCCTCAGCCTTTAAATAGCCAAAAGCATACTTACCCGTAACCTCGATTGTGACACTCTTGATTCCGGCTTCATCCCCGCTCTGCAAGTCCAGCACCTGATGCCCGAACGAATTGTTCTCGATCCATCTGAGGTACATTCGCATAAGCATTTGCGCCCAGTCCTGAGACTCCGTACCGCCGGCGCCTGGATGAATCGTTACCAGGGCATTATTGGGATCGTCTTTGCCGCCCAACATGCTTTGAAATTCAACCTCATCAATCTCTTTACACAACTTCCTGAGGTCATTTTCAACTTCAGCTAAGGTCTGCTCGTCGTTCTCCTCATTAGCCAATTCCAGCAACATACAAAGGTCGTCGTGTCGAACCAAAGCCCCGTTATACAAATCCACAACTTCCTTGTTGGCGCTTATCTCACGCATGACTTTCTGAGCCGTTTCCTGGTCATCCCAGAAACCCTGGATGGATGTCTTCTTTTCGAGCTCTTCTACAGTTTTTTCACGTTGAGCAACGTCAAAGATGCACCTTTAGGTGAGCAATTCTTTCTTTCAACTTGTTCAATTCACCCTGCAACTCATCAAACATAATCGCCATTAACTCCTGACTAAGTGATGTAACGTCTTACCCAAATCGGAGGAAATATACAAACATAATTGGCCATTGTCAATGTGTTTGAAACGTGTGAAGGGAATGGATCGTGAAGTTGAAATCGACGCATGGTTACGCCTTTAAATTGGGAAGGACTCTAGATAAATCATCAGAAAAACTACGGCAGCCCAACCAATAAATGCAAAACAGAATCTGCCATTTTTGCCTTTGCGGTTTAGTTTTTTTAAACAAAAGACTTGCGGCACCGAATTCAGAAAAAAGTGTGTGTGGTGGAGGAAATTAAAGTAAGCCAACCGCGGAGATTTATTTACGCCAAGCCATGGCCTCAATGCTGAAATACCATACCCAGCTCTGCTTTCATATCCGGACTCAACCAGTCAGGAAAAACCGTTTCATAGTCAAATTTTACCTGGTTGAGTCTTGTGTTTGTTAAGTTAACATTCACCAGAGAAACACCGCATACATTGCTGCCTGCCATATTCACCTGTGTGAGATTCGCGCCACGTAAATTCGCGTCCGACAAATGGGCGCCGCCTAACCGTGCCCGATACAAATTAGCACCTGACAAATCTGCATCCTTGAGGTTTGCATTTTCGAGATTAGCCCCCACCAGATTGGCTCCCTGGAGATCCGCCTTGAGAAAATTAACGCCTCGCAAATCAGTTTCTGCCAGAAAAGCGTTCGCCAATTTCGCTTCTGTAAAATTGCAACGTTCCAGGTTACTTCCCCGAAAATTGGCATATTCAAAATAACCGCGCCGCAAATCAGAACTTGCCAAATTCACCCACCTTAAATTCAAAACTTTCATCTCTTCGGCCTCAATATCAATCCACTTTCGCCTGCCAAGGATCGTCAATACAGCCTGAATGTCAGTGGAAACTTTTGAGGCGCGGGCCGAGCCGGAACGCTTCCCATTGGTGTTACCATTCGGTGTAATTGCAACCGTAGCTGTGCTGCTCTCACCTTGCCATTTGGCGTTTTCACGGATGTACGCCGTAAGAATTTCCATGATAGGCCAATGGTCTTCAGAAGACTCAAAAGCGATTCTCTCGAGAGAAAAAATGCCTCCCAACTGCACTTCAAGTTTGTAAGTGCCGAGTTGCGTGATGGCACTGTTAAAACGATCTGCAATATGTACTTCGCGGAAACCGAGCAAATTTTTCTCTATTGAGACTATCCGCCGATGAATTCTGTGCATACCAAAAAATACAAAATACCCAATTACAATTAAAAACAGAAGACGGGGAGCATCAATTTGAAGCAGGGTAATATCCCCTGGTTCAAGAACGGTATCTCCAGAAGGTAAGATTAGGGGTGTGCTGCCAACAAAAAAAACCATTAAAACCAGCGCTATAGCCGCTGCTGCAAATATATAAGGCACAGAATTCTTTACAAACTCACTCATTGACATTGTATTACCTGCACTTTAATGTTTAATTCAATACTGTCCCCCTGTTACTATAATCACATTTGGAGAAATGAAATACCGGACGTGAAATCAAGTGCCTGTATTTTCATTTTCGCGAATTGAACACAATAATAATAATGGTTTACCAAATGTTTCCAAACAGAAACAACTATATAAGTGATAAAATGAGCCAAAATTCACAACAAGTCCGCAGTAGACAAACTGCTGCTTATTATAGAAGATAGCAACACCCGACATGTTTGCGTAAAAAAATATTTTCAAATATTAGTATCCGCTTAAAAGTAAAGATTGGTAACCGGGGCGAGTATTCAGATGGATTATAACGTATTGTACTCAATTAAATCCTCGAGCGCTTTTCGGGTCTATAGGCTACTTTGTACAAGCCTGATAAGAGTTTGAATTGAGCTTTTCGCGTTATAAGGAGTTTGTAATAGCCGGCTAACAGTCTCGATAAATCTCGAATGAAACGTTTCTTGTTGACATCTGAAAGTGTGGAACGACGAAGCTTGACTGTGCCGAAATGGTAGAAATTGGCCAGCAAAGAATGGCACGCGGAAATCGTTTCTCCTAATAAATCTCTGTTACCATGTTGCCCAACACAATGGTCCCTGCAGTGTAATTTACGAGCGCGACAGTCACCCTTAGGTCGAAATACGATTGATTGGAATTCAAGTTTTGAAACTGACTGTAGCATTTGTGCTAAGATGGTTGTATGATAAACCATGGCTCGGTAGTCTCTTGTTTTAAATCCGGTCATCTCAAACACTACACAATCCCGGGTTCGGTGTTAATTTAAATAATGGCCGCAGAAGTGCTCAACCAACAGGTGAACCGTTTCGAGTTCAAAACGGTTTTTTACAAAGAATCTGGGAGCGTGTGCCATACTCGATAAACTCTCTCTTTGTTATTGTTTATACTAAACAAAGATACAACAAATCTTGAGCTTAATGAGCTTTTTTTATGAGTTCAATTTCGTAACCGGACAACTTAGTAATAACAGCATGAATAATTTGATTGTTCCAACAGTTTTTATTTATATTCGACATTCCAGATATTTACATTAAGGAGATACGTTATCCATGCGAAACCAACAAAAGTACTGGTCACAAAAAACAGTGTTAATTACCGGCGCATCTTCAGGACTGGGCTGGGCACTTGTGCAGACACTGGCGCCTTTTCAGGTTAAATTTTGCCTGTTGAGTCGCCGTGAAAATAAAATGCGTGAACTCGCGCAGCAACTCAAAAATAGTGGCAGTTCTTTTTGGATAAAGACATGCGATGTTCGAGACAGGCAGCAAGTTTTCACAGCGATTCAAGCGTTTCACCAAACGACCGGCTCTCTTGATGTTGCCTGGATCAACAGCGGGGTTAGCATAAGCTCGGCAGTCGAAGATTGGGAATGGCAAAATATAGAAAATATGCTCGATACCAACCTCAAAGGTGCAATTTACACAACGCAGGCTTGCCTGGAAATAATGGGCCAACAAAGCTCAGGTTGCATTGTTGGAATTGGATCAGCCTCATGCATGCGCGGCCTGCCGCGTCGTGGCATTTACAGTTTAACCAAAATTGGCTTGGAATATTTCCTGATGAGTAAAGCAGCGGAGTTGCCGCATCTGCAGTTTAGCATCCTGCACCCGGGATTTGTCGATACACCAATCAATGCAGACAGTGAAAATCGTTTCTGGCTCTTGACTCCTGAAAAAGCTGCAAACATCATGATTCGCGCTGTGGCCAATGGTAGAAAATTCTTCGTTTTTCCAGTTAGAATGGCGATGCTGTTTCGTTTCATGCGTTATCTACCTTACCCTGTGTATCAATGGATTGCCAGAAAAACGCTCAATATCAGTCGGCCTTCAAAACGCTCTTGAGCTAAAAAAAAGTGGCGTATATTAAACCATGAACTTAACACAAAAAATACGTTGGACCCCGCCTATCCGGGCAGGATATGCACTGTTAATGATTGTTGCTATCTTCCTGCTTGGCAGCTTCGGCTACATGCTTATTGAAGGTTGGGCCCTCATTGATGCCTTTTATATGACGGTCATCACACTTTCAACCGTTGGGTTTCAAGAGGTGCAACCGCTTTCTCAGGAAGGCCGGGTATTCACGGCATTTATGATTGTGTTGGGCATCGGAACCTTTGGCTATGGATTTGGAAGCCTGGTTGCGTTTTTTATTGAAGGCGAGTTGACAGATCTAATCAGGACACGGAAAATGGAAAAAATTATCGAGTCTCTCAGGAATCATGTAATCGTATGCGGTTATGGTAATGAAGGCAGGCATGCTGTCACAGAACTAGCAAAGAGCAATACACCAATTCTGATAATCGAAAAAAACGAAATTCTTGCAGAAAAACTGGCGCACCAAGGACAATTGGTAATACAGGGAGATGCCACAGATGATGATATTCTGCAAAGGGCCGGAGTTGCAACTGCCAAGGGCCTGATTGCCGCTGTGCACGAGGATACACAAAACGTCTTCCTCACTTTGACGGCTCGAGGTTTCAATCCTGGCTTGACCATTGTCGCCAAAGCTTCTGCGGAAGCGAGCGTGCCAAAATTGTATCGAGCCGGAGCAAACAAGGTTGTGAGTTCAGCGGAAATCGGTGGACACCGAATGGCCTCTGCCCTCATCCGGCCTAGCGTTGTTCATTTTCTCGACGTTATTATGAGCAATCAAGACCTGGCGCTCAGGCTGGAGGAAGTTACGATAGCCGAAGGGAGCGCTTTTGATGACAAATCAATTCGTGAACTGCATGTTCGAGCTCGAACAGGGGCCCTTGTTATTGGATACCAAAGAAAAAGCCAACCCATCGAAGTCAACCCGGAAGCAGGGACAGTTTTGCAAGCAGACGACATTCTTCTTGTACTGGGTAACGATGTGCAGCTAAAGAATTTACAAAAAATTGCCGGTGTCCGCGATTAGAGCCGTAAAAACACCATGTGCAGAATGCAATATTTACCAACCAACAAACCCAATCGCCCAACTGACATGATGCAAATGCTGCGCAAACAGTGCGCAATCAAGCGCATGGACTGCACATAACAACCCTTAACAACTTTTTTCACCTCTTACCGGTGGTTAATTCCCCAAACCCCGAAGGTTATTGCCGGCCTGGTCTCAAACCTCATTCAATTGGCATAGCCTTTGCTTTACCTCAGGGTACAAGTGATACATTTAAGACCCGTTTATCCGGAACTACCAGCTCAAAGAAGAGGGGATGTTGGTACTTTTTTGCTTGACGTAAGAACACACCTACTCATACGCAAAAAATGACAACATATTAACATTCAAAATTGCTAAAAAAGTATGACAAATAAAATCAATAAGATAGAATGAAACAAAATTCACTCTACACCCAGGCAGGTAGATATTATCAAGGCATTCTCCATAAAGGAACGCAGTTAATTAAGAAAAACCTTGACTATATTGCGTAATAATTATATATTTGCCTCAATTTAAAGTAAACAAGACACAGCCCGGGGAATTTTTTGCATTTCGTAGTCGCCCGTCGAGCTTGAAATCACTCAAAGCCATGAGATAAAGGTAACCACTTTGTTGCCCTTTTTCAATTATTTTTCTCTTTGAGTAGTTCCTGCCCTACAAGTCGCGGGTCCTGACTATCTCTCCTTTGCACTGCATCTAATAAATACGTAATATCGATTCACTAGTGGTATAGCGAGTCATGGACGTTTGCTTTTAAATGAATTAGGGGGGGCCGTGTGGATCACTATTTTGATCCCCACTGCTATTGCTATGAACAAAAAACTTTCTTTTTTCAGTTGTCTTCTTGCAGCACTTCTCATTGCCAGCTCGGTCGGCCATCTTTACTCACAAGAGGATAGCCTTATTACCCAGCTTGATGTCGTTGGCAACATTGAAGCGCATATAATGCCTGGTCAGCGAGTTCGTATTGTCACAACTGCTGAAGCTGGGGGTACGGGAAAATTGGAACTCAGAATCAGAGGATTCGAACCGCCATTCTTATCAGGATGGGACTCGAAATCGGTTGATTGCTTGACCCAATGCCAGTTGGTTGACACGCTTTTCATTGAACCGACCCGCACCCACTACGGAGAATATTCATTCACCGTGTTTGCAGAGTTCTTTGTTGACAATGAGTTGGTAGAGCAAAAAAATCGCCGGATACGAGTGAAGGTTAGCCCCATTATGATTGCAGAATCCCCATTTACAAAGGGTGCATCAAATCAACTCTGCTGGCAGCCACACGAAGACACCTTCAATTATGAACTCATTCGGGTGTTCACGTCTCACACAAACAAACAAGCCCAAAGAGACAAAGGCGAAAGCAATTTTGCCCTGGCAATCCCTGGCTCGTGCGATGTAGTGGAAAACCTTCCCGAAGGTCCGAGGTTTGGATATTATGTTCTGGCCAAGCCTCCAGACACAAACATCTCCTTCCGCTCCGACGTTGTCTACTCAATCCAGGATCAAACAACGCCTCCGGCAATTGAAATAGAAAATTTCTCTGTAAGAGCAAACGCCACCGTAGCGTTGAGCTGGCAATCAGATCCTGACGCCATAAGTTACACTGACAGCTACATTATCCACAGAAAGCAAGTAAACTCCGGAGCTACCTTCACGCCGGTTGATACAATTTCTGTTTTTCCCGTCAAAGTGGCTGAACCCTTGAACTACTACCCGGCTGCCGCAACGCTTGACCAATCCGTATATGTTGATACAGCAGATTCGATTTTTGTCGCTGAGGTGGGCCAAAGTTTCACAATCCAACATTTACCCAATGAACTCCTGGGGAGCGCTCTGATAAAAACTGCCATTCGCGACCGCTGGAACGAATCTGAACGAGCCATTGTTCTCGAACTCAATACTGCGTCAGAAATATTTATTGCATACGATGTAGACAACAGAAACGAGTTCCAACCGGATTGGCTTGATGAACAATTTTCACCCATCGCCAAATCCCTTGATATTACCGATGGAAAGCTGAGAATTTATCGCAGCAATCAACCCTACCCTGTCGGCCAGGTTGTGCTTGGGGGTAATTTTGCCAACGGTGCACAACTTAGAAACAAGGTACCCATGATGTACCTTGTTTTCATCAAACCTGTTGAAAAAATTTTACCCTTTGCAACGGGCGCCTGGGTAAATTATGTCGACTCGCTTGGGACAGAAAACGATTTGAATACTTATAAGTACAAAATATCCGCTGTGGATGCTGTAGGAAATAAATCTACGGGTCCGGAATCACCTCCAATAATACTTGACTTGAACGGCCAGTGCAAACCAATAGTAACAAAATGGTTTGTGTATGAAAACGCCAATCAGGTCAGGTTCGGGAGCGGTCGCTCAAACACGATCTGCATTCTTGATCCAAAGGAAGATCCAAATTGCCAGGGGTTCCGTGACTCTGATTCACTACAGTTTCAGGCCGCCCGCGAATCGCTACAACTGTTTGACTCAAATTCTGAACCTGACCAAAACGTGAGATTTTTTGATAGTGGTTGGCAGTCAACAACCGAACTTGACCCAGCCTTCTGCTATCGTTTCTCTTTTATAAATGAACAGAATGACCCCAATTTTGTAAACGGCAAAACCTACTATTATCGGGTGCGCACAAAGGACGGGTTTGGAAATATAGGTGAGTGGTCCGACACCCTCTCCGCCATTCAGGATGCATTTCCGCCTGATGACGTAAGCAGCTTATCGGTTGAATCTGACAGGTTTAGCAACGGTGAAAGTGGCTGCAATCGATTGACATGGACTGGCGCGCACGATCTGGTAAGCGGCGTCAAGTCATTCATCATATATCGAACTGACGTAAGCAGTCCGCAAGATTTTGCAGCCATTGACACTATTGCCGGCACAGAAAACGTTTACTGTGACTCGTTAGGCCATTTTTCTATCAATAAGGTAGTGACCTATAAAATCGGCTCTATTGACAACGTTGGCAATATCAGAACCGCCAATGAATCCAACAAAAAAGCGACGATTCGTGCTCTGCTTGGCCCGACCCTCGCAGTTGACTCATCCCAAGTTTTTGGATGCCCGACAGGCCTGACAAGGGTTGTCGGTGACAGCATAGCGATTTCGTGGAAAGGGTTTGATAATACGGACGTAAGCGGCTATGATGTTGAAATTCAGCAGCCAGATGGCTTTACAAATAGAAAAATATTCGGCGATCCGGCCCTGGCACATATTTCCTGCCCGCTAATCCCCGGAGATGGCATTTACGCTATCCGCATGCGCGCATTTTACGCCAATCGGGATACCACCCTCTTTTCAAACACGATTTCCGTTCGAAGAAAACAGAAGCTCGGCAGTGTGAAAAAGCTGTCGGCCACTCAAGACCCATTGCCGACCGGGAACATCCGGCTCAGTTGGACACACGCCGATCTTGGCGAAATTGAGGAATTTCAGATATTTTCATGGCAGGAGGGTGAAGAAAAACCAACAGAGCCGACAGCCACATTGCCAGGCGAGCAAGCAGAGTGGGTTCATGATTTCTACCGGGATAAACTAACAGCATATCGTTGCAATTATTACGCGGTCAGGGCAATCGATTGCTTCGGCTTGATCTCCGCCATGGATACAGTCGTTTCTGCGTATTCAAACAAGCCACCTGCATTTCTCGACACTGCCACAGAAATAAGCATGGACCGTATTAAAGTCTGCTGGTCACGCCCGTTGCCACAGGTCAAGCCAAACCTTGCTTTTGAATCGTCAATAGTAGTCTACCAGGACTCTCTCGCATCGCAGCCATTTGAATCAGTCAGTTTTCTGAATGACACATGCTTTGTGCTGCACAACCCAATTCCAGACCACAACTACATTTTCAAAGTTAAAGAGAAAATATTAGATGACCTTGAACAGGCTTGCAGTGATAAATTTGAAAGCAATTTTTCCTCGACCATAACGCTGCCATTCGAGAACCCCCCTGCGTCGGTGGACTTTGATGTGCAACCTTTGCCCGTTCATCCGGACTCCCTAAATGGAGCTGTTTTCCTCTCCTGGCAGATGTTCATGGATCCTGCAGTCACTCATTTTGTTTTACAATACAATTCACCAGGGCCGGGTGAAACAATTCTGGACTCCGTTCTGGTTAAAGCAGATACTTTACTTGTAACGGGACTGGATATCCACCGAAGTTATGCATTCAAATTGATTTCAGTTGACTCGCTTGGTCAACGCTCGGTTCCTGGTCCAGCCATTAAAGCGGAGTTTTTGCCAAGGTGGCTTTTTACCCCACAAATCACTGCGCTATCCCCGGGATGTTTTCGCGACAGTGTTACAATTTCATGGGCCTGGCTTAATGAATCGCTTGAAGTTACACCTGAAAATTTTGGTGCTGACAGCATTTTTATAGAACTTAGTATCGACTCAACTTTTAGTCTTAAAAAGAGTACAAAATCCCTCACGGCCACGCAGTCTCACACATTTTTCAGAGATAAGGATTTCGCCTTTGTAAACAATCAAAATGACCAGATTTATGTCAGAATCAAGGCAAAAGATCGTTGGGGGCACTTCTCTCCGTGGTCATCAACTTACACAGAACTAGGCATTTTCTCTGGATTTTACGATGAAATTGCCCCGGCGATTGTTGCAGCCGCCATCGACTCTGTGAAAGCCCCTCTTTTTGGTGGGCCCAACGAAGTTGACGTGCACATGCACTGGCAGGAAGTTGCAGACCAATGCAGTGGAACCGCCTTCTACGAAATTACTCGAAATGACTCAATCGTCGCAACCCAAGCCGGGGGAAACGACCTGCACTCATTTGCAGACCGGGGCTTGCAGTCAGGCAGTTCACTGCTGGCACAAACTTGGCGAATCTTCGCTGTCGACAGTGTCGGTAATCGGCAACCGACTGCAAATGAAATCAGCGTGCCTTTGACAATCACGGCTCCTGACTCAGGTTGGTGCCAGGACGATACCACATTTTGCTGGAACTCGGCTTTTGCCAGCCTGCCCGGATTCGAACCCGCTTATTCTGTGGAAGGCGCACGTTTCCCATCCCTGCTTGGAAATCCGCTTACAAACTTGACAGGCGTGAACCTTACAACGCAATGTTTCAACTTTAAATCACCCTGGGAAAGCATTTATTGGCGTGTTAAGGCACGAATCAGCACCTTTGAAAGCGCATGGTCAGACACATTTTTTTGTAACTTGAATGACAGCGGCACGGTTACCTCTGTAGATGCCGTAAAACCACTTCCTCCCCAATATGCTTTGAATGAAAACTATCCCAACCCTTTTAATCCAACAACGACCATCAGGTATGATATACCTGAGCTTAAAAAAAAATCGACACAGGTTACCCTGGAAATATTCAATGTAAAGGGGCAACTGATTAGAATTCTGGTCAACAAGAAGCAGCGACCAGGCCACCATTCGGTCGATTGGGATGGCCGAAACGATGCAGGAAATATAGTTGCCAGCGGCGTTTACGTGTATAGAATTCAAGCGCAGAATTTCGTTTCGTCTCACAAAATGACTTTCATAAAGTAACCGGAGTTGAAGCGGTGTTTTACCACAAAAGCACAACATTTACATTAAAATCCGCTCTGTCCGGTTTGGCCTTTTTCTACCTTTTACAGGTTGTACCGCCTGGTTTGCAGGCTCAGTCCACCAGCTCCAAGGCAAAAGAGACAGCGAATCACCTGCGGACTCTGCTTCAGCAGCTAGATGCTTCCGGCTGTCTCGAAACAGTCCCCCCTCCTATTTTGCTTGAAGAACCGCGCTACACGCAAGGCAGAAGCAACAAAATTTGTTTCACTTTACCTGCACTAAATTCTCTGCCAGTCAGCCCGGACAGCGTCAAGAATCCTTTTATCCTAACATTGGTTGACGACCTCAGTGGAAATGCTCAGTTGAAATTTCCTTTGCCCGTAGTCCTCGAAGAGGATTCAACGTACATTGAAACGATTAACGCTCTCAACGGCAATACCCTATATCATTACAGCAGCGCTCTGTTTTTACCCAAATGCCTGACAGATTGCGCTGCAGTCATCGACAGTACCCAGCTTCAACTCCTTTGCAGCCCGTATTCTGATACGGTTTCGTCTGTTCAGGACGAAGATGCGCCCAAAGTGGAACAACCTACTATCCCGCAAGTCGACCCGGCAGGTACAAACAACTGGTGGAATCAATCCGAATTTGTAGTTCAGGCCGACCTGACGGATTCTGCCGGTGTTTGGCAAGCTTTTCTTTATCGTCGTGCATGTGGGGCCGCGGAATGGCAAAACGCTGTCCTCGATACAACTTATTCCGGTGAATTGACCTCAACCGGATTTCTCTTTCAGCAACAACAGGTTAGTGCCTTTGAACAAAATCTGGCTGATGGCTGCTACCAGTTCCGTATTGAAGCCAAAGATGCAAGCCATACGCCGGAAAGCTGTTTCGGCAAATTTGAACTGGCGGGAAATGGTGGGACAGCCAAACCCGGCGCCGAGCCCATGTTGCGCATAAACATTGATACAACGCCTCCCATCGGCGTGGACATCGGGTGTGAGCAAATTGGTAATGCCATTCACCTTACCTGGACGCCGAGTGTCGATCCTGGAAATGGCAGTGGGCTTGCAGGCTATTCCATCTCACGCGATGGCCGGCACGTAGCCACACTACCAGCAAACCAAACGAGTTTCAGCGAATCGTTTTCAGCCGAAACGCCTGACAATAATTTTGTTTATCAGGTCCAACCCTTTGACACTCTGGGCAATGCCGGTACAACCCCGGGTAATTCCATTATTTGTCAATTTCGAGCGATATTTGCCGTTACAATGCAGTCGGAGCCTGAGTACACAGCCGGGCAAAAAAATCGAGTCAACTGGTCGAGAATACCTAAGACAGAAACCTACTCCCTGTTTGTAGCCAGGAATGACGATTTTCTTTCGGCGATATCTTACCCTGTGCAGGATACAACGTTTAACGTCACGAATTTGATTGATGGGAATGCCTATTCATACTGGGTTGTGGCCGAAGACAACCATAACCGCCTCGTTTATTCGGACACAGTTAAATCGATTCAAGATGCGACTTTCCCCCGCATCACCAAATTCGATATTCCAGACCGGATCTTTATAAATGGAAAAAACTGGATAAAGCAACGCAACATTGCCATAACTTTTTCTGCGCGAGATGCTCTGCCCGGCAAGATTCGACAAATAGAAATTACTGAAAACGGAAGCGTTGCTTTTGTCCTTCCTGTTGATCCGGCAATCGCAACCCTGGACACTACGATTGCATACCCCGTTCAATCTCAGGACTGTAAAGCAATCGAGCTTGCAGTCAGAGTCTTCGATGCTGCCGGCAATGCCAGTGCCGGTGAGAAAACAGAGCTGCGTCTTGATGATGCGGAACCGGCAAGTGTCCCGCAATCACAATGTGCACAATTGGACCAAGCCAACGGCATTGGCCTGGTTTGGCACGAATCCACGGATGCGGCAGACTGTAGCGGTCTTGCAGGTTATCGAATTTTACGCGACAATAGGCTCATCGCTTCAGTCGCGCCAAATGTACTCACCTACAACGACATTTTTCCCATCAACACACCGACCAGTGTGTTTACTTATCAAATTCAATCTTTCGATTCCGTGGGCAATATCCAGACAAACGGTGGTCTTTCTGAGTGCGATTACATTGGCGGCTCACTCATTTCAATCAATCCGATGTCAAAATTCACTGCCGGGCTGGCCAATACAGTTTGCTGGAATGTCTCAGGACAACTGGTTTCTTTAACCGCGTACATTGATGCCAATTGCGATGACACAGCCGAAGATTCCGTTACATTCATAGGGCCGGCAACAGCAGAACTCTGCCACACTTTTGACAATCTTATCGATGGACAAAACTATTGCTATTGGGTTGAAGGTGAAGACGCCCAGCAACGAAATATAAAGTCCCCATTGGTGCAATCCACCCAAGACAATTCACCTCCTGTTATCGAAAACTTCTCTTTTCCAAAGGCCGAAATGCTTAACAATCAACTTTGGGCATACTCTGCCGAGCTTGAATTGCGCCTAATTGCAAGCGATTCCAACGCTGGTGAAATTTGGAATTACATTATTTCTGAAAATCAAACCTCCGGAGTAACCGGTGCATTTATTGATTCTCTTTCGCGAATTGACAGGCCGCTTTCATACATAATTCAAACAAGAGGAAACTTCTCACAAATAATTGATCTGACTATCCGCGTTATTGACGGCGCAGGCAATGAAAGCAGAACCAGCCAATTGCGTTTGTACCTGCAAGAGCAGATACCGCCTGTTTTTGCATTTCCCAATCCGTTCAACCCAATGCATACACCAATAACCATTCGAGTCGATGATCAAAGCGAAAATGAAGTCAACGTTTATGATTTCTTCGGCAATCATGTTCGGCGCCTCAACATCAAAGAAAACAACCACGACTTCATTTGGGACGGACGGAACGGTGATGGCAAGTATGTGGCAAACGGAGGCTATATTTGCGTTGGCACCAAAACGCACGCACGCTTCAAGATTGGCGTGACAAAAAGGCGCTAATCTTGGCGCGACAAATTCGGATAACATTATTCGCCGGTTATTCCGGCAAAAAAATCAGATTAATTCAAGCTGAATGACAACTGCAGAAACGGTCTTTAAATGCAAGAAACAGTTCAAGGTTATGGTAACCAGAAATAAATTCTATATAATACTGTTGCTTTGCCTTCCCTGGCACACCACGGTGAACGCTCAGGGCAATGCAGGACAGGCAGGCGAGTTCCTCCGTTGGGGGGTAGGGGCAAAGGCCCTCGGCTTGGGCAGGGCTTTTACATCCATTGCAGATGATGCAAGCTCCATATACTGGAACCCGGCAGGCATGACGGCATTAGCACAAAACGGCGCAACCCTGATGTTCATGCATCTGCCGATTGGGCAGGACGCATCGATGAACTATCTGGGTGGCGCTTTGCCCGTGCGACTCTTCTTCGTCAACCGGCCTGGTGGGAAATTTGTCCGCGCTCTGCAGGACCTAAAGTTAGGTGTCGGTGTGATTTGGCAGTCATTGGGCGAATTTGATTTTTACGATGGAAATGCGGCGCCGCTCTCGTCGACTGCAAAAAATACAATTGGCGAGTCAGCCATCCTCCTGGCCGCGTCATACCCATTAAATCCCCTACTCAGAAAACTGACAAGAGACCAGGGCAGATGGCTGTCCCCATTCAAGGGCAGTCTTGAGCTCGGCTTTACCACCAAATTTCTCAAGCAGAACCTGTTTGGAGAGCATGGTTCAGCCACAAGCCTGGATTTGGGGCTCAAGTATAGCCACGCATCCGGGGTGTTCAATCTGGGCTTTGTTTGGCATGATTTCAATTCTCCTGTTTTTTCTTATGATAGCGATCTGGTTGTAGATGAAGTTCCGGCACACGGCACGCTGGGTGCCTCCCTCACACCGCCTTTCAGCCCCATGCGAGGCTTGACGCTTTCTTTCGATTACGGCATTCTGTCGGCTGCAAATCGCGAAAGAGAAATCATGTTCGGCTTTGAATATGACTTTTCAAAGTTAAGTGCCGGTTATCCAATCAAACTGCGAATAGGTTCAAACTCAACCCACGAGTCCTTTACTTTTGGCCTGAATTTCAGCCCGGAAGAACTGTTTGAGCAGGACTGGCTGCCTTCCGGCGATTGGACCTATGCGAATGACCGCAGTAATTACAATGCCGTCGGCCAACGCTACTCATTTTCCCTTGATAGAAATCCGTTTACAGCCAAATACTGGTACTTGAATGGACTGGCGCAACTTGAGGAGTCAATTACCGGCGCTGCCACCGACAGAGTCGAAAGCGAACGCGTTTTGCACTATATGAAAAATGCCGAACAAGCAAAAAATCCTGGAAGCCACCCATACAGGTATCAGGCTGCGCTGCGGGTTGCTGATGTTAAATTTTTTATAGAACTGGCGGCCCTGCGGACCGCCTTGCCTGTAGAATCGGACCGCCAAAGCCCTTTCATCAGGGTAACAGAAAATTATATTAAACGAGCCACCAAGTACCAACGCCTTGATTATGGCAAGACCAACCTTGATTTTGACAGCTATTTCCGATCTTACGTTTACTACCTGCAGGCGCTCATTCTCTCCGGGGAAACAGAGTTAGCCAGGCAGATGTGTACATCCGGCAGCGCCTTTGCAGGACAGAAGCTAAGCAGTCTCAAACAGCAACAAAGAGACCATTTAAATTATCTGCTTGCCTATGCCTCATTTGGAAGTGAATTGAATAAGGAAGCAACTAAAATATTGCAAGAACGCCTGGCCCACAGCAGTGTTGGAAAATTTCTACTTGCACACATCCAATTCATGCAAGGGAATTATCGTGATGTTCTCAGAAATGTCGAGCAAATCGATTTGAATGATACGGAGTTTCCACACGATTTATACTTACCCATTACAAATGATTACACCTTTGGTGATGAAGTACTTTTTCTAAAGGCTATTTCTATTTATGAATTATCCTCAGGCACAGAGAAAGGCCGGACTTTTATCAACGAATTTGCCAAAATTCCAAGATACTTCCCGGCATCTGACTTGGCACAATTCCTGATTCAGGACGATGCCATACTCAGCGCGTTGATAGAACAACATGAAGCCGGCAACCCGCAAGAGATGGATAAACTTGTCCGTAAAATTGTCATGTCCTATGTCAAAACGTTTTCAAATGGCACGTTGTTAAAAAACTTCTACACCTACAACTACAAATAATATGCGAAGTACTCTAAATAAAAGAGGTAGTGCTATGAAAAAACGAACTTACCCGCATGCATGCTTGATTCCCTTGTTTTTGATATGCGCGATTGCCGCCGGTTATAGTCCGGCAAGCGCAACGAATCCTGAGCCTTTATACAAAATTGTCATAGCAGACATTTCATATGAGAAAGTCCTCAAAAACTGGCTTCTTCTCCCGACCAGTGTAGACATCAAATTGACATGGGCGATTACAACCAAAGACATAGCCCAAAACCGCGAAATTGAACTACAGGAAGACCCGCAGGTGCTGCCATTTATTTATCAGGTCTACACATATCATGAGGGAAGCAGCCGGCCCAAAATCCGGGAATCTCAAAAAACAGATCACACCATTATCAAACAACTCAAAATTGGTCAGAAGTATGACTTTAAAGTGAGAATGCTGAATGCCCGCGGCAACCTGATGGGAGAAACAGCCCTGTCATCGCTGATTGTGGGAAAAAATGGCTTTGCCGGTCGTGGTGGACTTCGAAAAAAAAATTGGCTCTATTACGCCCACCCCGGCAGATGGCAACTTGCAGTTCTGCGGAAGGCCCACATCTACGACCGCTCAACAGCACTTGGCAAAGTTGCGTTCCTCTTTCTTTCAATAACTTCGACATTTAGTATCATCGTGCTCGTTTTTTATTCCACGCGATCCCTTTACCTCGGCAACGTCTTTCCTTATAAACGTTCAAACAAAGGACTGTTCTGGTCAATGTTGTTGAGTTGTGATGCCTCCTACGAAAATCGTCTGACCAACAAATTTAAATTCATGCTCCATGCCTGGGAAATGACCGCAACCAAGAGTAAACTTGTAGCTGAACGAGCGGTAAAAAGCATCCCAAGCAGTTTAAGTGCAACGGAAAAAATGGCCTCCGTAGATGTCGCTTGCATGGAGTACTGGATGACAGATGGTGACCGCGCCATCGAAACCATCGAGGACATTATCTCATACCCTTACGACAATCACCCAAATGGTAAAGTCAAAAGTCCGGATGATTTGTTAACGGAACTTGTTCTCAAGATAGAAGATAGTTTTCATGAAATTCTTCAGGATGAGCAAAACGGCTCGCTTTCAAACGGCTTACACGAAAAGGAAGATATGAAAACTCTAATTGAAGAGATATATGAGCCGGTCACAACTGAAAGAAAACCGCTATCCAGACTTCGCACCTGGGTGTTGAGAAGAGGCGTACTCGACCTGAAGAAAGGTTTGCGGCCCTTTCCAACCAGTCGCATAATTCATGCAGGTCTGGGTATCCACCGCATAAATGGCTACCACTGGCTCAAACAGACTGAGGATGTTAAACGCGCCTTTGAAGACCGCGCTTCCAATGAAATTGAAATGCTTAAACGTAAATCAAAAATTGAATGGTTTTGGAATTATGGCGCCCTCGCCCCTCTGGTTGGTTTGTTCGGCACGGTGACCGGCATTACATATGCATTTCAACAGCTCGCAAGCACCACCGGGTCGCCCGATTTTGTCAGCACCATTCAACAACTTAGCAGCGGCATTTTTGAGGCGCTGTGGACAACGATCCTGGGGCTTGCTAATGGCATCTGCTTCGTTGTCATCTACCACTACTATAAGCATAAGCTGGATTGGATTTACTCCAAGTGGGAAGAGCTTTACGTTACCATTACTGAAAAACTATAAGAATTTCTGAGGAGCAAGCCTTGCATCAGGCCTGCATCCCAAAACATTAACTCTGATCATTACTGACTGCAAACGCAATGCCTTTTAAACGTTCAGAAAGTCCGCGCACACTCGAGCTCACAAGTCTGATCGATATTGTCTTTCTGCTGCTCATTTTTTTTCTCGTTTCCTTTGCATTTTCTCTTACCGGCGATGTTTCGGAATCAAAGACCAACTCAGACATCAGTCTGCCAAAAGCAAACAGCGAACTGCCTGTGCTGCCGGATGACCGGCTCGACAATCTCATGATTCAAATCGTGCCGGACACAACAAATGTGCTGATGGCGCATCGTGTTTTCATTTTGTGGCCTGCCATGCACGATTCTGTGGGCATTACCCGTGTGCAAGCTTATCAGACGGCTCTTGAAGATTCGACTTTTTCCGGCATTGGAGCAGATTTCCTGAAACTTGACAAACAGGCTTTTGCTGCGCTGCCTGCGTGCCGGCTGATATCAAACTCCATCGCCAAATATTTTGAGGTGAATAAATTCTCCCGGCGCAGCGGCCACTCAATGGTGGAAGTCAGGGCGGAAGAAAACACGGAATTTAAGATCATCAATTTTATAATGGCGCAATGCGGCAACAACGAGGATGCTGTTCCACAAATAATTATAAGGACAACGCCTTAGCAGGCAAACTGTAATATGGCATTTCGAAAACTATCTCAGGGCGACCGGCGAATACAA
Source organism: Candidatus Zhuqueibacterota bacterium (assembly GCA_029262005.1). GTDB lineage: Bacteria > Zhuqueibacterota > Zhuqueibacteria > Oceanimicrobiales > Oceanimicrobiaceae > JAJDAG01. Next base: position 21,537 of record JAJDAG010000112.1, read on the forward strand.
CTGGTCTCACTGATCGACCTGATCTTTATCCTTCTGATCTTTTTTATTATCACCAGCGTTTTGATCAAACTCACCACAGGGGAGGTACAACTCCATATTCCAGTACCGAAGAATGAACCGGGCGATGCACAAATTCTCATTCAAATCCTGGGTCGCGATTCTTTTCTCTGGTTGGATCATACCGCCATCGACACCTTGAATACCTATAGCCATCGGATGAAACAACCCTTGGAACCAAAAAGCAAAATCAATCTGCTTCTAACCAAAATGGCTGTAGATTCAGCCGGGCTGCAGCACAACATTGCAAAACTAAAATCAGCCGCACATGACAAACCCAACAAAGATTATTTTCTGATAATCCGCTGTCCCGAAGAACAGCCATATTATTACGCGACCAATATTATTGAACAGCTTACAGACACACCAAATTTTGAATACGGATGTGTTGCCGGTTCCATCGAAGAGCTGCGCAACAGCGCCAACTTTACCATTGAAGGCAACGTTTTGCAAATTGACTTATAATTCACTGAAGTGTAACGATTCCAGCTAAAACAATAGCTTAGAGGCATGCGCAAAAATTTTCCAAAATTCATTCTCTTTGGTCTGATAGCATCAGGCTCTGTTCTCCTCCTCTATCGGCAAGCGTCGCTTTCACAAATGCCGGATGCTTTAATCAGTATACCACAGAAAATTGAACACGAAGTTATCCCCGTTCCAAGACGGCCGGGGACAAAAAGCATTCGAATTGTCGGGCCACCACTGCAGGTGCTAAAATTTCAAATTGACTTCACACAAAATCCGCTTCCAATTGATTGGCGCTTTCTTGAAAGAACCGACAAGCGGGCTGATGTGATGGTTGAAGGCCGAATCGATAACGATGGCAACTTTAATATCCGTAAAATTCGTGACCGGGGTCATCCGCAAGCAGGCCACTATATCCGCAATGTTCTCAGCTCGTGGAAATTCAAGCAATATAAGAAAGGCACGATTCGATATTACTTCAATGTTCCAACACGCCTGGAAAACATGAAAATACAAATCGACACACGCGGACTGAACAAAAACCGCAAACATGTACGCCAGAGCGACTTCCTGAAAAATGGTATCCTCTGCTACGCAGTCGGAATCAGTAGAAAAAATATTAAGGTGATTCAATAAAATGCACGATCTTGTTAAAAAATTTCAACTATTATTTTTGTTTGCAATGTATTGCTTTAATACCGCACCAGCATTTTCACAAGACTTTATCGAGGGAATTCACCTCTTCAACCGTGCTCAATACGATTCATTGATCCATTATTTTGTACCTGACTTCCTTGCCGAAAACCCGCATGAAGAAGGGTTGGCCCGTTACTTTCTGGCAGAATCTTATTACAACCAAGCCTTGCAAAATACAGATTCAGAGACTGCTATCTTTGCTATGAACCAGGCCTGGCAGGAATTTCGCCTGGCAATCCACAGTAAGGACTTAAAAATTTCCTTTCCAGAATATCACGACCAGGCTGCCTACAAACTGGCCTGGTGCTCATTTCGCCTGGCCGAACTTGGCATTGAGCCCCTTTTGAAATATCAGCAAGCATTCCGGGAATTCAAAAACCTATCACCCTATGCGTCTGATTCCCTACGAATTTTTTCAAATTACATGGCTGGAGAAAGTAAACTAAGAGAAGCGCAAATCATTTACTACTCCTTAATCGGTACTGACTTTAATCAAGGGCGAGCGTTTCAGGCTTTGGAAGCACACGAAACAGTCACAGGGTTATACGACAAAATTCTGGCAGAAGGGCCTTCGGAGTCAACACCACAACATTTTGAGCAATTACAGAACATCGTCAAATTCAGAAAATTCAGACTGGCTTCTGTCTTTGCCAAATACTGTCTCGGATTGGCAGCATTTAACTCCGAAATCAGGTTAGATGCAGCCCTCGGTAACACTTACAAACAACAGGCGCAGCAATTTCTTGACAAAGTCAGACTGGATTCAATCGCCGCTTATAGCGCATCAGTTCAAAAGTACAGCCAGTACCTCAAGATGAATCATCACTTGAACGAATATTTTCTCACCAGCCAACAAAACGCTAAAAACGCCTTCCTGAATGCATGGACGCATGTTGACCCTGTTGAACTAAAAACAGAACGTTTATTCAGAAAAGCCAACCTGTATCATGCGCATCCTGAAGTAGAAAGTGACGAGTTTAACGATTATGCTCCTGCGCTTTACGATTCTTCATCTATGATTCAGGAGTCTTATTACTGGCTCGGGGAACTCCAGATAATTCAGGGTGACAAAGAAAAAAGCCGGAAGAATTTTGCAACATTCTTAAGGCTTAAACAGAGCGACCAGAGACCGGATGCCCGGGAAACAATGCTTGTGGAGTACGCCACTTACAGAATGTACCTTCTCGATTTCGAACGTTATTATCTGACCCAGAATAAAAAGAACCTGGGTCTATTGGCCAGGCAACTCAAAGAATTTATACCAAAATCTCTGTTGATTCTGAAAAAAAAGGAAGAACTGGATCTTTTGACAAACTGCAGCCTAACCCGCAGCAGCAAAGAAATCTGGGGCAAAGTTTTAAAGGGCTCCGACCAGGAAAAGCTCGACCAGGCTCTTAGTACAGTCCGGTTTATTTTACCACGCGCAGCGCTCAACATTGGTGTTGTCCGTGAACGTTATATTCAACTATTGAAACGCTTGTTCGATGTCACACGCACGCGCCGCAGTAATGAAACAAGGTTCTTTCAGGGAATCGTGACATCGTTGCAAGCCGAAATTGAAGCCACTCCCCTTGACAAAATAGCGGGTTTCGAGGCAGCGGCAAAGGCCATGCTGGCCGTGGAACCAACTTTTTCCGGCAAAAATGAAGCTGATTATATTCGCGCGCGCTGCTGGTTTTTTGCCGACGACTTTGAGCGTGCCAAAGCTGCGCTTATCCCGCTGGTCAATGACCATCATTACCTGCGAGCCTTGTTTTATCTGGCGGAAATCTTCCGGTTGGAAGGGAATGCGCTGGCAGCCCGCATCTGTTACCGACACATCATAACAACACTTCAACACGCTGATTATGTTTACGATGATTTCTGGCTGTCCAATGCACTCGCGGCCATTGAATCGACCGACGAGGAAGGGACGATTTCTGCATTAGATTCAATTGATGTGGCCTCAACTGTATTTCAGCCCGCGCTCAGGCCGAATTTTCTTACCTATGAGCGTCTGGCAGAGGAACAACTAATCAAACAGAAACTTGCCCGGGAAAGTGTTGCCTGGCTCACATTGTTGGGCCTGCCTGAAAAAGATTTTTGTCCCTCTGTTCATCAATGGCCCGCTGCACTAGCCTCGCCAATCAATCACTTTGCTTCCCCGCGCGGTGTGTTAAATGAGGTGCGCGGCCCCATCACATCATCACTTATTCTTGAAGTCATTGTACCGAAAAATGTAGAACGTCGCCTACAAGTGACATTGGGAAAAGAAACCCTGCATGAAAACAGGGGCCAATACAGACGACGATCGATTCCGCTTAACACAGAAGTAATATTGACAATAAGCAACCCGGATTGCTATGAATTTCAACAGCAGTACCGATTCAGCAAGCCTGGCGATGTCCATCACATCGTCTCGGTTAACCGCAAGCTGGCTTATGTTCGCACTGAAAAACGGTTAAGCCTGCAAAAAGACTTTGACTACGATTTGCCGCCACGGCCGGATGCCAACACCATTTTCAAAGAATTGCCGCAGCTAAGCCCGGAATGTGACCTCAGAGCAGATTACAGCAACCTCATTCAATTCAGGGACATGGTATTTGATGGTTCACAAGAGCGGTTTATTGCCGTAAATTCAGCCGAAAACAGCCTTTGGACCTACTTCCGTGATGGCGCGAGAGACAGCGTTATCGCAATTGCGATGGACCATGAATTAAACAGCCCGGAAGGAATAGCAGTAAATGCTGTCGGCGAAATATATATCGCGGATTGGGGCAACCACCGTATTGTTAAATTTGATTCTGACGGCAACTACTTGAATGCAGCAGGCTCCTTCGGTAAAAACACGGCTGCAGATATTGGTCACCCTGTTAAATTTGTCTACCCCACCAGACTTGCAATTGTCGGAACCGGATCCCCGGGCGAGCATCGCGTCGATATCAACCAAACCTACATTTATATTGCCGATCACAACGGTGTGCATATCTGCAAGCCGGACGGCGCCTATCTCGGAACGCTTATTTCACCAGGCAGCGAAATGAAGGAAAGCTCATTTTATGGCATTTTACCTCAATTCACTGGTGAACAAGCAAGCCTGTTTCTTGTTGATAGAGCGAGCCCCAAAGGCATGGAAGTACTTGAATTTATTTCAAAATAGCCAGCCCAGAGCGCTATCATTTGTTATTGCAATAAATAAATCTATTCAGGAATGAATATACAAAGTGTAAGTCATTACGAATTTCCTTGCATTCATTTTTGAAGTTTGTAAATTTGCTACAACACTGCCCAACCACATTTAATGTTTAAAAAATTGAGATGCGTTATTCCTGATTGTGGATAAACAACTCAAAAATAAGACGGCCATCCAAGCGCTAATGGATAACCTGCATGTCGGTGTTTTGCTGCATGATGCGAACGGAAGGCTTACCGGGTGCAATAAAAGCGCGCTGCAGATTCTTGGCATCAGTAAAAGCGAGTTGGAAAAGCAAAATATTTGTGCGCACAGCACTTTTTTTCTACAAGAAGATGGCTGCCCACTCCCTCTGACTGAGCAGCCTTTACAGCGTGTTCTCAAAACTCAAAAAACGATAAAAGACCTTGTGATTTGCTGGCAACGTCCAAAGGAGCATGATTTAAATTGGTTGCTTGTCAGCGCTGCTCCCTGCTTCGATGAGAACGGGGTGCTCCAGCAAGTCATTTGTAGTTTCAGTGATATTACCAGCATGAAAAATGCCGAAACAGAACTTCGCCGCACCAAACAACGTCTGGACGAAATCCTGCAACTCACTCCGGCAGTCATTTATAAATGCGGTGCGGCTCCAGACTACCCCATAACTTACATCACAGAAAACTGCCAACAACTGCTCGGATATCCTGCCGACGCTTTCCACAAAGACTCACTCTTTTGGAGTCATCACGTTCACCGGGAAGACAAAGAGCGGTTCCTGCGCGATTTGGCTCTGACAGAAAAAAGGGACCTGCTCAGTTGTGAATATAGATTTATTTCAGGCAATGGCGATTGTATTTGGCTGTATGACACCGCCACACCGTCGTTTGACGAATCTGGTAAAATCGATGGTTTCGTTGGTAATTGCATTGACATCACACGGCTAAAACTGGCTGAAAAAACGCTCAAGGAGAGCGAAAAAAGATTACGCGATCTTTATGATAATGCTCCGGACATGTACATCATTCTGAACCTTCAAGGTGATATTCTTGATTTCAACAAACGCTGCTACAACAGATTGGGCTATGAATACAAATCACCTGGAAGCGCATCTTTCGTAACCATTGTTCACCCTGACGATTCTGACAGGGTAAACCATTTGTTACGGCTCATAAAACAAACAGGTGAAATTTCTAATATACCTGAAGTTCGGCTCATGTCCAAAGATGGTGAGATAATTTGGGTAAGCATTGAATTTTCACTTTTCACAGACTTAGATGGAACGGTGCAATCCATCCGCCTCGTCTGTCGAGATATCAACCAGCGCAGAAAGCTGCAAGATGAACTGGCCAGGACCCAACGCCTTGAAACAGCCGGACGAATCGCCGCGCAAATTGGTCATGATTACAACAATCTCCTTGCCCCTCTAACGGCTTACCCCGGTCTCATTCGGCAAGAGTACCCGGACAACGAAAATCTCACACCCATGCTCAATGAAATGGAATCCGCCGCCAGAAAAATTGCTGATATCAATCAACAGTTATTAGCGTTAGGACGCCGCGGTCACTACAGCATGGAACCCATCGATCTCAATGAGTTTATTTTGAATACGCTCGCTCTCCACCCAATTCCGGATGAGGTTATCGTCAAAAGGACTCTTGCCCCTGAACTTCAGTTGATTAAAGGTGGCGCGGCTCAACTTACGCGTGTGTTAACCAACCTGATAAACAATGCCATTGAGGCAATGCAAAACATCGGTATTCTAACAATCAAAACCGAGTTTGTTGTAAAAGAACGTTCGGGCACAGAAGGCAGCCCTGTTGAAAACAATGAATTTGTTAAATTGTCGATTGGTGATAATGGCACAGGCGTCAAACCCGTGAACATCAGCAAAATCTTCGAGCCATTTTTTACCACAAAAAAAATAGATAAAGTGCGAGGTTCCGGGTTGGGATTAAGCGTAGTGCATGGCATTGTTGAAGACCATCTCGGGTTTATCGAGGTTGAAAGCACCGTTGGCACAGGCACAACTTTCCACCTTTATTTTCCAGCAAGACCAGAAAGTGAAATAATAGATAATTTTTACGAGGATAACGTTCGTGGTGGGACGGAACATCTTCTTGTGGTTGATGATGACAGCGTTCAGCGTAGAGTTACCAGTCAGCTCCTGCAAAGGATTGGTTACACCGTAAATAGCGTTGACAGTGGTGAAGCAGCCATACAATATTGCCAACGTCATGATGTAGATCTCCTCATTCTGGACATGATCATGGAAGGGATTGATGGTGCAGAAACCTACCGCCGAATCCTGGAGTTCAGGCCGCAACAGAAGGCGATTATTGTTTCAGGCTACGTCATTTCAGCAAGGGCTGAACAAATGCTGCAAATGGGTGCAGGCCAATTTGTTCCGAAACCAATCACGCTTAAATCCATTGCCACTGCTACTCGTAAAGAATTGGACTCTACCCTTTTTACACAGAGGACAATTGGCTTAGGCTGAGCTATTTATGACTGGGCGGATTCGGTGCACAAGCTTCAATGTAAAAACACCTGCCACGGCTATTACGCCTATATTACATATAACTAGGCAACGCATTGGGGTAGTGTGATATGATATTACAGCAAACCAGATTGCACAATCTGTGCATCAAAAACATATAGGTTGAGATGCCTGACACAGCAAGAAAAATTCTGAAAGAAGTTTTTGGGTACAATGAGTTCAAACCCTTACAAGCTGAAATCATCCAGAATATTCTAGAGAAAAATGACACGCTGGTTATCATGCCAACCGGTGGTGGCAAATCACTTTGTTACCAAATTCCGGCATTGATATTCGATGGTCTGACCGTTGTCATTTCTCCTCTCATCTCACTCATGAAAGATCAAGTCGAACAACTGGCCGCGCTCAATGCACCAGCCGTTTTTCTGAACAGCACACTTTCCCAGGAGGCATACAGTCGCAATGTAAATCGTGTGCGCAGCGGACAAGCCAAATTGCTGTATGTGGCGCCGGAAACACTGTTTACAACACGCACTCAAGCCTTACTCGCCATGCTGCAAGTTGACTGCCTGACCATTGATGAGGCGCATTGTATCTCTGAATGGGGACACGATTTCAGGCCGGAATATCGCAAGCTTGTTGACGTCAGGAAAAAATTCCCAAATGCGGTTTGCGTTGCGCTGACTGCCACAGCCACGCCGCAGGTGCAAGAAGATATAAAACAAAACCTTGGGTTTAAAGATGCGGGCCACTTTCTTGCAAGTTTCAATCGTGAAAATCTATTTATCCGGGTTGTTCCCAAGATTAATCCAGTCGATCAAGCCATCGAATTTCTGCGAGAGTTTCCTGAAAAATCCGGCATTATTTATTGTTTTTCCCGGCGCCAGGTTGAAAATCTGGCTGAAACGTTGGCATCGAGCGGCTTCTCAGTCCGGCCGTACCATGCCGGTTTACCGGACATTGAACGTAAGCAAAATCAGGAACTATTTATTCGTGACAACATTCAGATCATCGTTGCGACCGTGGCTTTTGGCATGGGCATCAACAAACCCAACGTCCGTTTTGTGCTGCACTATGATCTGCCGAAAAACATAGAAGGCTACTATCAGGAGATCGGTCGTGCCGGACGCGACGGCCTGCGTGCTGAATGCATGCTGCTTTTTGGTTACGGCGATATTAGCAAAATCAGATTCATCATCAGCCAAAAAGAGGAGCAGGAACAACGCCTGGCCACCAAACTTCTCAATGCCATATTACGCTACGCCGAAACAGATGCGTGCCGCCGAAAAAATTTTCTCACCTATTTTGGCGAAACCTACGAAAAAGCCAATTGCGGCATGTGCGACAACTGCCTCTCTCTAAACCGGCAGCAGACAGATATCACAGTGCCGGCGCAAATGTTTCTTTCTTGCGTAAAACGCACAGGCGAACGTTTCGGCGCCAACCACATTATCGATGTGCTGCGGGGTTCCAAGTCGCAAAGAGTGCTCAACTTCCGGCACAGCCAATTGTCGACCTACGGAATTGGTAAGGATTATACGAAGAAACAATGGTTTCACCTCTCCAGGCAATTCCTGCAAAAAGGCTTGCTTAAACAAGACCCCGAGTTTGGCGGTCTATTGCTTTCAGACAAAGCGGCCGGTGTTCTCAGAGACGGCGAAAAAGTATCCGGAAAAATTGAAGAAGATCTCGGCAAAATTCAAGTTTCCAAAGCTGAGTTAAAAGACTATGATGTGGAATTGTTTCAGGTATTGAAAAAAAAGCGCAAGCATCTGGCCGATCAAGCAGACGTACCGCCCTATGTTATTTTTTCAGATCGATCGCTCATTGAAATGGCTTCATGTTTTCCACAGTCAAACGCCTCCCTGCTGCAAATCCACGGTGTGGGTCAAGCCAAGCTGGATAAATACGGAAAAGGCTTCCTCTCAAGCATTTCTGGCTACTGCCACCGAAAAGGCATTAAAGAAAACATGCCCAAACCTGCTGTGGCACGCAGCGTGCAAAATCCGGCTGCGGCAACGCCCAGGTCCACGCAGGCTGCCGAGTTGCTAAACCAGGGCCGGTCTCTACAGGAGATCATGAAAATCATGAACGTGCAAGAGCCAACCGTTATCGATTATTTGGGGCGCTACGTTTTGAATGGCAATACGATTAGTGCGGAAATGAAACAGATGCTTCTCAAACAAAGCAAATTACCTGAAAATATTCAACGCAAGGCATTTGACGCTTTTGTACGCCTCGGAACAGAACGCCTGAAGCCTGTGTTTCTTGACCTGACTGAAACCGCAAGCTACGATGAATTGAAGATTTTACGACTGGTTTTTTTGTCTGAAAATCGCCCGGAGGAGACAAAAAAGAACCCCGGAACCTGACCTCGATTCCGGGGCGCTTTGGGGGAGTGGAACTTTATTCGTTAATTAACACGACGACCGCGAACACCAAAATCCACATTATCTTTCACCCAGGAAAAAAAGTACGCCTGCTCCTCAATTGAGGTATCCGGCTGGAGAATCTTCGGGTCCTTCCATGCGACCATCACCTCCGCATCCTGTGTCCACACTTTGACGCGCCTTCTGGGCACGCCTCGCTGCCAGTTGCTGCCAACAACAGCATCAGTGTAAAGCAGTCTCACGGTAACATTTCTGGCAAGCTGCTCAAGCGGCTTTAGTTTGAGACTGCGAAAGTCTGTTTTACCATCTTTTTTTACATCCGGAACACCATCACTCAACATGATAATGGAGATAGGGCGGAGTACCAAATTCTTATTTTTTACCATCAGCGCACACTGTTCGAAAAAGGCATTGAAGTCCGTAAATTGATTCGGCTTGCTCGTATTGAACTTCCCAATCAAGGTCTGCCGAATCTCTACAACCGTTTTGTTTTCGAATGTTTGAATCGGATAAAACGTTTTTGCCTCTCCGACTTTCGCACCGCCAATTGAGCTTACAAACAATACATTCGGCACTTCCAGACCACCGACACCATTGATATGACTGTAAATGTAATGTGCAAGAAAATCCAACGAATCCTCATAATATCCACTTTTGTGAAAAGATCCGCTAACATCAATTCCAACAAACATGGTCATTCTCGCTTTCGGTTTGGCCTCAGAATCAAAGACCGTGCAGCCGGATGAGACCAGGCCCAAAGCGACCCCTAGCAACAGTGTCATTTTACTGAGTTTTAACATTTTGAAACTCCCCGAAGCTTGGTTGTGAGTGACGAACAGGTTGATCTACAACCAATGGTTCACTATCAGCCTGAATTTCCCTAGTGGCTGAATACACCTGCAAATCATCCAGAGTCTGAAACGGTAAATCAAACAAATGATTACCGGAGAGCAGCAGTGTGCAGAAATTAATTGCTGCCGCAACAATTTGCAGGGGAGGCAAGATCAACGCTGTCAACAACGCTTCCCCTGTCTGCTCAACCCAAAGCATGTCTGCTTTAATTCTATTGATAAATTCAGACGAAATTGACTTGTGATGAACCGCCGTGTGCTCGTGAGCTTGAGCCAGTTGTAATCCCCTGCCCTGAATTACTTTCATGATGGTTGGTGTGCCGTGGGCGGCAAACAAGAACCAGGATAAACTGCGAATGCCGAACCAGACAAAAGTTGAAATAGCCAGTGTCCAGAAGATGCCGAGCTCAAAATTATTTGAGTACTGGGCAAACCATGGCACCAATGCATCGACAAATTCACGGTACAAAAAGACAACCTCAACAAACAGGACCACAACTTCGATAACCCCGATTCCCACGATGGTAGAAACCCGTTTTTCAGAAATCGAATCTACGAAAGTGGACAGTACGGCATAACTTCCCAGCACAACAAACAGCAAAAAAATGAACAACGGAATACGAATCGCTGTTTCCGTAAGATTGTCGCCTGTGATGTTGGAAAAGGTATCCACGACGAGGGGGGTGGTGACATAAGTAAAAATAACCGCTTCAATCAAACACCAGAACAATGTGAGTACCACGGCAATCCACGGGATTGAAGATGTAGCAACGCTTCGCCCCATATTGCCAAGTAGGCGGAACGGCATCAGTACAAATTCCTGAATAAGTGACCAAACTGCAATTGCGGCAACCCTGATAAAGCCAATGGTTGCAACAGAAAAAGTGAAGACAAACTTTATAAATCCCCCCCAAAAAGTAGCGATGGCTTTCCCCAGATCCCACCAGGTGATGAAGATGTTTTTCACATATTCCTGACGATTTGGCCGGATGACCGCCGAAAGGAAGCAGGCCACACTTAGCCAGCAGGCCAAAATAATGGCTGAAATTGGAATGAGCAGAAAAAAACGCTTGCTCATCATGACCCAGAAAGGATCTTGCGCTCCCCAGGCGAACAATAGAAATGCCTCCTGGAAGAAAGTCGGGAACAGCAGGATCGACAAGATCATCTTTACGAGACCACTGTTGTCGTTTAGCATTTTTGTACTCCTGATTGGTGAAAAATCGCTGTTACAGCTACTCGCCCCATAGCTTTAATCCGTTGATACGCAACTACTGTACCCAAATCACGATGCCGGTTCATTTGAGGCTGAATTTAAATAACAACTCTGGCGTCGGAAAATATCTTGCTTGTAATTTTTACATGGTCTTTACGGAAAGTCTACCCCGGTGTGAATTCATTTCCAGGGCATCGCCCTTCGCGAATGCATTTTGACTCGCTGTGGCATTTTACCAAAATCCAGTTATGCTGAGTTAACTGCCCTGAATTATGAACTGGCCGCAGAGGCAAAGAGGGCACAGAGTTTTAAAAAAACAGACAAAGAAAGCTTGAAAAATGTGAGAATCCTCATTGGCCCTTAAAATTTTTCTTTATTGAGAGCATTTGTTCTAAGTTATGTATTCTCAGTGTATTCCGTGACTCTGTGGCAATATTTATAAATAGAGCAGACTGGATAACCATAGCCTATTAATTTGGTGCACACGGCCAACAGCCAAAATCGTAATGGTTGTTGGCTGAACAAAAACTCGAACAGCTCTATCACTCCGGCTTTTTTTATGCCGGAACCGCATGATTTCAGCAGACGATTCCCGCACAAATATTCGCGCGAATGACTGTGCGGGAGTGTTTTTATTCAAACACTATTTACAAAAATTGAGTGACGATTGGTGCAAAGATGGGTTTTAAAGGCAGTGAAATGGAAGTACCCCGGGAAAAGCAATTTGGGCATTCACTTCTTAGGGAGGAATTTAAAAACTATCCCATTAAATAACGTAAAAACGATGGCCCGTTAATGAGAGCCAGCAGGAAAGCCAGCAAAGTCAGGCACACAGCAACGAAAGCCGCGATAAGATGTACATGGGTCTCGCGCTTTGATTCGATGAAACCGAGTGCCGCGGCTGCGAGATACCCGCCAACAAAACCGCCTGCATGCGCATAGTTGTTGATTCCGGGAAACAGAAAGCCAAAAATAAACATGACAATGGCCCACTGGCCCATTTGTCGGAAGATAGCGGTTCCAAAGGCGCCGCCACGTTTACGGCCATAATAAATCAATGCACCCAGCAAACCAAAAATAGAACCTGATGCCCCGATTGTAAACGGAACCCCCATATAATTCGACACAACAAAGCCGGTTACACCTGAAATAGTAAAAATGAGAAAACTGCGGGAAATGCCAAACAGCTCTTCGACAGCCACCCCCAATTGGCGGATCCACAATACATTAAAAACAATATGCAGCAAACTTCCGTGCAAATACACCGCGGTTATGAGTGTCCACCAAAAGCGGCCATCAACGGCATAACTGCCTGTGGCCCCGAGCAGGGCAAGACTTTTGGAGTTCACTGAGAGAATACCCAGGATGCTACCGGAGAACAAACTTGGCGCAGCGAGCAACAGGCTGATCACATACAAACCAATGCAAACAGCGGAGACAATAGGAACAAAACTCATTTGCCCGCCAAATAGCTTTCTGAGCACACCCGTCATCCCCCAAAGGTTCGGATTTTTCATGCCGCAGTGCATGCACTTTTCGGTGGTGGCGCTGATCAATTTTTTGCAATTTGGGCAAATGATTGCCCCTAGATTATTCTGCTCGGACATGCAAGCACTCCATCCGGCCGGACCGGTCAGTTAAATTCTATTTTTGGGGAAATGATGACGGATATTTGCGCATGGCGTTCATCTACGCTCACACAATGTAACTTGTTTCGTGAAAAGACCCAGTGGCAAGATTTCAATCCGTTCTCGTGTTGAAATGGTCGGTGCTGCGCCGTGAGCGGACGCACCTGCAAAAGTGCCAGTCTCGAAACCTCAACCGTCCACCACAACCTTGCGAGCAATGAAATGACAACAAGGGAAAACTTGCTTTTCATAAGTACGCCTCTTGTCCTGTAAACGCATAAGAACGTTGAAGTTTCACCATAACAACAAAGCCCCGCCGGCAGCGAGGCTTTGATTAGGCATATCAATCGCTATCCTACTTCACTTCCCATGTATCTCCCCCTTCCAACAAAGCTTGCAGGTCCGGCTTGTCACCAAATTCATTTTGAACCATTTTTACCTGATCGTTCAACGCCTCATCGTAGCACATCTTGCTTATAGCACGGAAGACACCCACAGGCACTGGGAGTGTTGAATCTTCCATCATGTGGCTCAATATGAACGAATAGGTGGAATCCACCCGTTTCTCATCGTGAACAAGAAGATCGGATTCATTGTAGCTTCCGTCTGAGAGCGAAACAACCTCTGGTTTGAAGCCGTCCAGACGTACCCCTTTGTCTCTGTTTGCACCAAAAACAAGCGGTTGGCCATGTTCAAGATAGACAACATTATCCGCCTTAGTCTCTTTCTCGGTATATTTCATCCAGGCGCCATCATTAAAAATGTTGCAGTTCTGAAAAACCTCTACAAACGATGTCCCTTTATGCCGGGAGGCAGCTTCTAACATTTTTTTAAGGTGGCCCGGATCACGATCCAGGGTTCTCGCTACAAAGGTAGCACCACAACCGATTGCTACGCTGATAGGGTTGAACGGGTGATCAACCGAACCGTACGGAGATGATTTAGTGACCTTGCCAAATTCAGATGTAGGCGAATATTGTCCTTTGGTCAGTCCATAAATTCGGTTATTAAAGAGGATCATGTTAATGTCCACGTTCCGGCGAATCAAATGGATAAAATGATTTCCGCCAATGCTCAAGGCATCGCCATCGCCCGTTGTAACCCACACTGACAATTCGGGGTTGGTGATTTTGACACCGGTAGCAATGGCAGGCGCCCTACCGTGGATTGTATGAAATCCGTAGGTATTCATGTAATAAGGGAAACGGCTGGAACAACCAATGCCGGATACAAAAACATAATTTTCACGCGGACTATCCAGACCCGGTAATGTGCGTTGAGTTTGAGCGAGAATCGAGTAATCGCCACATCCCGGACACCAACGTACTTCTTGATCTGATTCAAAGTCCTTTTTCGTCAACTTCAGTTCAGTTGGACCATTTGTCGTACTCATCTCTATTCTCCAAGTATTTCGTCAATTTTAGCTTCAATT
>JAJDAG010000113.1 GCA_029262005.1 Candidatus Zhuqueibacterota bacterium
TGCCTCTTATAATGCCTTTGACCTCGATGGCCAAAGCACGAACGGCGCGGGCTTCTTTGTGCTTTGTGGCGATGCAGCCAATGTTGCTAATTGTGATTTGGATGTCTCACCCAACACCAATCTAATACAAAACGGTGCAGATGCCGTAGCGCTTTACAGTGGCGATGCCGCAGATTTCCCCAACGGCACTCTTGTTACCACAGCGAATTTGTTTGATGCTATCGTTTATGATACCAATGATGCAGATGATGCCGGCTTGCTAGTACTTTTAAATTCCGGCCAGCCGCAAGTGAACGAAGGCGGTGCGGGTAACAAAGACATCCACTCTAATTCACGCGTTCCGGATGGCGGAACACTGCGTAACACAGATACTTACGTGCAACAAACACCCACGCCCGGGGCGGCCAATATTATCGCGCCGGATGTGGTCATTAACGAAGTGGATGCAGACCAGACCAGCACGGATAATGCTGAATTTGTAGAGCTTTATGATGGCGGTGTGGGTAATACCGACCTGAGTGGGCTCGTTTTGGTTCTTTTTAATGGCAACGGCGATGCATCTTATAATGCCTTTGACCTCGACGGCCAAAGCACCGATGGTACTGGCTTCTTTGTGGTTTGTGGCGATGCAGCCAATGTCGCCAATTGTGACTTGGATGTCTCACCCAACACCAATCTAATACAAAACGGCGCAGATGCTGTCGCTCTCTATTTAGGGGACGCTACCGACTTTTCAAATGGGACGCCTGTGACGACTTCAAACTTGGTCGATGCCATCGTCTATGATACCAACGACCCGGATGACGCAGGTTTATTGGTACTGCTCAATGCCGGCCAACCCCAGGTTAATGAAGGCGGAGGCGGTAATAGCTCAAGCGATTCAAACCAACGAATTCCTAATGGCGCAGGCGGAGCACGGAACACAGACACTTATACTCAGCTACCTCCCACACCCGGGACTGAAAATATGGCCCCGCCAGCAGTCATGGCTGAAATTTTTGAAATTCAGGGCTCTGGTTTAGCAAGTCCCCTTGCAGGCCAAACAGTCATAACTGAAGATAATATTGTCACCGCGGTGAGCACGAACGGATTTTTCATGCAAACACCCGATGCCAGAACTGATGCGGACCCTGAAACCTCTGATGGTATTTTAGTATTTACCGGCAGCGCGCCCAGCGTGTCTGTGGGCGATCAAGTGGATGTTACCGGCCAGGTCGTAGAATTCTTCAATTTGACTGAAATTAGTAGCCCAACATCAATTACGATTGACAACTCCGGTAATCCTCTGCCAACATTGGTCACATTTGATGCGAACACACCATCACCGAATCAGCCGCAGCCGACCAACGAACTGGAACGGTTCGAAGGCATGCTGGTAAGCTTTAGTGGTCTCGCCACTGGACCGACTGATCGATTTGGTGATGTTGCCGTCGTTGCTGCCGGCAACCGTGCCTTTCGGGAACCGGGTGTTGCTTATCCCGGTCTTCCAGGGTTGCCGCTCTGGGATGGCAATCCCGAAATCTTTGAAATAAATCCCAACGGTCTGGGCCTGGCCGAGGCTGCCATATTTGTAGAGCAAACGGTCATGGTTCAAGGCCCTTTAAGCTTCAGCTTTGGCGACTATCAAGTGCTGCCCAGCAGTTTAACACTGGGACCAACACCGCCACTGCCTCCGGCCGTGCGGGCACGAACAAGTGAGGAAGTCACAATTGCCACGCTCAACATGTTCCGCTTATTTGAAGGCTCCACTGATTTCCAAAACCGCTTAAGCAAATTTTCTCTCTTTATTCGTAATGTAATGGACGCTCCGGAGATTCTGGCAGTCCAGGAGGTGGAGAATATCAGCACTTTGCAGTCCCTGGCAACCCAAATTCAAAATGATGATTCGAATGTGAATTACACAGCCTACCTGGTCGAAGGCAATGATGTGGGTGGTATTGATGTGGGCTTTCTCGTGCGCAGTTCAATTCAGGTACTCAGCACAACCCAATTGCACAAAGGTGAAATCTTCACTTTTAACGGGTCCATCCTGCACGACCGGCCGCCGCTGTTGCTTGAGGCAAAAATTCCCGCATCAGGCGATACCGTTAAAGTGCTAAACCTGCACTTGCGTTCGCTCGGCGGAATTGACGGCAGTGATTCCACCCGGGTTCGTCTCAAACGTGACGCCCAGGCTACTTCTGTTTCATTGATTGTAGACAGCCTGCAAACCGATAATTCCAACGTAAAATTAATTGTGACTGGCGAT
This sequence comes from Candidatus Zhuqueibacterota bacterium, assembly GCA_029262005.1. Taxonomy (GTDB): domain Bacteria; phylum Zhuqueibacterota; class Zhuqueibacteria; order Oceanimicrobiales; family Oceanimicrobiaceae; genus JAJDAG01. The sequence continues at coordinate 2,249 of JAJDAG010000113.1, forward strand.
TTTAATGCCTTTCAATTTACAGACGGTTACGTCCATGTTTTGGGGCAAATTATGGGAACACCAGCAAATGCATCACAGGCGCTGATACCCGGAACGGATCAAGTTGATCCTGATTTAACCAATGAAATTCTCGTACTGCCTGCCGAACAACAATATTCGTTTAACTTCGGTGGTAGTTCTCAGGTGCTCGACCACATGCTGACTTCAATTAAACTAAGCCCCAAAGTGACAAACGTTGAATATGCCAGGGGAAATTCTGATGCACCAAATAGTTATCAGGATAGCACTACTTCAGCGTTGCGGGCATCGGACCATGACGGGTTGGTACTATTCCTCGACTTTGTACCACCTCAGATAACTGTTAATTCAACCCCAGGTAAACTCTGGCCGCCGAACCATAAGTATCACACGATTGCAATCTCTGATTTCGTTCTTGCAGTTATCGATGCTGGTGCGCCGAACCTGTCTCTTGATGATGTCTTTATCACTTCAGTCACCAGTGATGAACCGGAGAATGGTTCGGGCGACGGCAACACACTCAATGATATTGTCATAGTAGACTGTCAAACCGTTGATCTCAGGGCCGAAAGGTCGGGTAAGGGCAACGGACGTGTTTATACGATTCATGTTGGTGCTCAAGATTTGAGCGGCAATCTCGGCACAGCGACTTTTCAAGTTCACGTTCCCAAGAATAAGTCCGGCAGTCCGGCTATCGACGACGGCCCTGTCTATGAAGTAGATAGTGGTTGCAATGCACCCAATAGCGGTCAGGGTCTGGCAAAATCAAACAGCACTGACGAGACTGCGGTACCAACGGAATTCATGTTGAATCAGAACTATCCGAATCCCTTCAATCCCGAAACAGCAATTCGTTTTCAATTGCCCGTTGACAGTGAAGTGACTATCAGGATTTTTAATGCTCTTGGCCAGGAAGTCAGAACTTTGGTCAACCAGGCGTATCCTGCGGGAGTTCACAGAGCAATGTGGAATGCCAGGGATAATAGTGACAATAAAGTTTCAAGCGGGGTCTACATCTATCAAATTAAAGCCGGCAAGTTCAGCCAGGTAAAAAAGATGCTGTTTCTGCGCTAGTAGAGATAGCCATTATTCAAGCGGATGGGTGGGGCCGTGAGGCCTCACCTTATCCCGCTTATAACCCTGTATGTAGATGTGTGATTAATGACATCAAAGAAATAGATGCGGATTTTTTTAAAGACAAGAAAAAATTTAAAATTTAAAGCACCCGACGAATTATTTGAAAATAACTTTGTCGCAATTGCAACTTGAAACTAAGTACTATTGAATTTTAAATTTTGAAGAAAATCTGAAATCAAGATAATACGTTCGCTTTAAATTTTCATGGAAACTGAAAATAAATATATTTAAATTTGCTTTAAATATCAAAATGAGTATGCTCATGTTGATTTCATTTTCTGCATTAATACCCTACCGCTCCGCCACTTTCACTTCGCGGGTCGGCGCCACCAGTTTTGAAACCCGAGCGCGGGTCAATATAAACTCCCATAGCCCGTCCCTGTGTGTCAACCCATTTGTATTGATGCCCCATTTTTTCTAATTGCTCAATTGTATCTTTTGTGGTTCCCCGTTTCTCAATTTTAATCACATCCGGCATCCATTGATGGTAAAATCGCGGGGCATCAACTGCTTCATAAATGTTCATATCATTATCGATCACATTCAAAATACACTGCAAAACAGTGCCAATAATGGTTCTTCCTCCGGGGCTGCCAATAAGCATTAATGTGGTATCGCCTTTGGTCACAATGGTTGGGGTCATTGATGATAACATGCGTTTACCCGGTTCCACCAGGTTTGGTTTCGTGCCAATGAGGCCCTTGCTGTTTGTCTGACCCGGCCACGGATTGAAATCTCCCATTTCATTGTTCAGCAGAAACCCGGCGCCTTCAACCACAATCCCTGAACCGTAATAATATTCCAGTGTGTAAGTGTTTGAAACTGCATTCCCTTCAGCGTCAACCACAGAATAATGCGTGGTTTCTTTCGAGGTCAGTTCCGCATCGACTTGTTCCAGTGAGCTGGCGGTTGCTTTATCCGGGTCGATCGTCTTGCCAAGCTCTGTGGCGTGCTCTTTCGAAATCAATCGTGCGATTGGCATATCGGGATTGAAATCCGGATCGCCCAGATACTTTGCGCGGTCGGCATAGGCCCGACGCATGGCCTCAGTCACAATGTGAATATATTGGGAGGAATTGAATCCCAGCTTAGACAGGTCATATTGCTCGAGGATGTTGAGCATAATCGCCAGTGTGACACCACCTGAACTGGGTGGCGGCATTGAATATATGGTATAATCGCGATAAGTCGAAACAACTGGTTGGCGAATCACGGCCTTATATTCAGCCATATCATCTTCAGTTATGAGGCCGCCATATTGCCGCATTTGTCTCGCCAGTAATTGCGCTGTCTTGCCTTTGTAAAAACCATCTCTGCCATTTTTCGCGATACGTTTGAGTGTTTCAGCCAGGTCTTTTTGTACCAGCGTTTCACCCGGTTGATAGACTGTACCGTCCCCTTTGTAAAAGGCTTTCATTGTTGATGAGAACGGCTCAAATCGTGCTCGTAGCCTGGTGAAGTGCTGCGTGTAAGCATATGCAACCTGAAATCCATTTTCTGCTAATCGAATTGCGGGTTGTAAAAGATCGGCCAGCGGCATGGTGCCGTATTTTTCAAGCGCCAGACAAAGCCCCGCAACCGTTCCGGGAACCCCGACAGAGAGATACCCATCATGGTTGATGCCATTTTTTAGTTGCCCGTTTTCATCCAGATACATTTCAGGATGGGAAGCCTTGGGTGCTTTCTCCCGGTAATCTATGGTTACGGTGTTGCCACCCTTGAGGCGAACGACCATAAATCCACCACCGCCAATATTCCCGGCTTTAATATCAACTACGGCCAAGGCAAAACCGGTTGCAACCGCGGCGTCAATGGCGTTGCCACCCTTTTGCAGGATTTCCGCGCCAATTTGTGAGGCGATTCTGTTAGTAGAAACCACCATTCCATTTTTTGCATATTCCGGCCACTTTTCGGCTGTGACCACGGAAGCATTCGAAAAACAGAACAGACTAAATGTCAATACAATGAGCTTACCATACGGTTTGAACATAGCTGTTTACTCACGCAAGGAAGTGTATGATACTATAATGTAAAATGGGTATGGATGAAAATAGAACATTTTTTTTAATCATGCAATAAAAAAGTAACACCCGGGAGTGTGTTGAGTGTGACTTGATTCAGACAGAAACTTCAAATAAAGTGTAAATTAATTTGTTGATTCAGCTTATTTTATGCTGAATCGCCCTGGAACATGTGAAACTTTCAAGTATTCCACTTCTGGTTAGCCGGGGCCACAGCGAATAGCAGATGGACAGTGGCTCGTCCTTGAATCATATAGCTTACATGCGTTTTGTAGTTTCGGGAAAATGAGCCTGGTCGTTGCTCAAAAAGCCGTTGCAAATTGAACTTTAATACATTATTATATAGCCATAGAACTTGATTGATTTACCCGGTTTTGTTGCCCGGTTGGCCCTTGAGCTGCTTTTGCCGGACTCTCGAGATGTCAACTGATTGTTAGTGAAATTAAAATTCTCCCGGTTGACAAACTGAACGGGTACGCTGTAATTAATTATATGGAGACCGGTCGTGACCACTTTAATGGTTAGTGTTTCGGGTGTGCGGGGCATTGTGGGTGAAGGATTGACGCCGGAAGTTGTGCTTAATTTTTCACAAGCGTTTGGCACCTATGTCGGGCATGGCAAAGTCGTAGTTGGGCGAGATTCACGGGTCACAGGAGAGTTGCTTAAGAATTCTGTTATCGCCGGTCTCCTTGCCGTTGGTTGCGATGTCGTGGATATTGGCATTTGCCCTACGCCGACATTGCAACTTGCAGCAGAGTCCCTAAAGACAAATGGCGGTATCATGATCACAGCCAGCCACAACCCGGTTATGTGGAACGGCTTAAAGTTAATTGGCAGCGACGGCTTGTTCCTGGATGCTGAGCAAGGCGAAGAAGTGTTGAATATTTCAACCAGGCAATCGTTCAATTTCGCAAACTGGGAAGGCATTGGTTTGCGTATTAGTTACTCAAGAGCGATTGAAGAGCACGTTAAGGCTATTTTGGCGCTTGAGTACATCGATGTCGAGAAGATTAAGCAGCGGCGATTCAAGGTTGTTTTGGATTGTGTCTGCGGTGCAGGTTCTGTGATGTTGCCCGATTTGTTGCGACGTTTGGGTTGTGATGTTGTGGAATTGTACTGTGAACCCACTGGCTTATTTCCTCATAATCCGGAGCCCTTACCGGAAAACCTCTCCGGGTTGTGCGCAGCGGTAAAAGAGCATGAGGCAGACCTTGGCATTGCTGTGGATCCGGACTCAGATCGGTTGGCACTGGTTTCCGAACGAGGTGAACCGCTCGGTGAGGAGCGCACTTTGGCGCTTGCTGTCAAGTTTATGCTGGGTAGAAAAAAGGGACCGGTTGTGATCAACGCCTCAACTTCACGCGTAATAGAAGATGTTGCTGCGGAAGCGGGTGTTGCGCTGCACCGAACAAAAGTAGGGGAAATCAACGTTGCCAAAAAAATGCGCGAAATCAACGCTGTGATCGGTGGTGAAGGCAATGGCGGTGTGATCCTGCCGGATATCCATCTGGGCCGAGACGCGCCGGTGGGCATTGTGCTAACCTTGCAGCACCTGGCGGATTTTGCCGGTACCATCAGTGCGTTGAATGACTCGCTACCCAATTATGTGATAACCAAAGACAAAGTAGAATTAGCGGACATCGAACCACAAGCGGCGCTTGATACAATCCGCCAAGCTTATGCCGGAGAAAATCTGGACTTTACCGATGGCATTAAGCTCGTACGCGACAGGTCCTGGGTACATGTACGGGCATCAAATACCGAGCCGATTATTCGCGTGATTGCAGAGGCACCCACCGAGGGTGAGGCTAAGGCATTATGCAAAGAACTTAAAGGACAGGTTGTATAAAGCCCAATAACGAATACAGTTGTTTCCAGTGTTTACTATTAGACGGGAAGCTTTTTAGAATCATTTTATCCGACGCAATTTAGGTTTGAACCGCTACAGAATATGTGAGCCAGATTTTTGTAAACCATTGCTCTGAATTGGAAAGGGGTCTGCAGGTAACTTTCACCAACGAATAGAATCCATGCTCATTTGCAGAATAATCGGAGACATTGTCTCTACTCAGAAAAATCAACATCTCCACGGACAAAAGCTGATGATTGTCCAACCTGTGCAACTGGACGCCGAAACCGCGACTGGGAATTCGTTGATTGCCCTGGACATTGTTAGCGCAGGGCCCGGTGATCTGGTCCTTGTGAATAAAGAAGGGAGCTCTGCGCGGCTGCTGCTTGATGATGAAAATATTCCTGTGCAAGCTGTAATCGTAGGTGTCATCGATGGTATGGACATACCGACTGCAAACAAATAACGCTGAAGCACTTGAATTCAATCACAAAAACTTTAATAGCAAAAAACATGAATTTAGATGCCTTTGTAGACAAAATAGTAGATGAGATATTAGATGCTCCTACCCGGTGCATCGGCCCCAAATGTAACTGGTGTTGGGTCTGCCCGGATTGCCGTACTGAGATTGTTAAGAGCATTGTCGGTAATGGCGCGCACAGAGTTGGCGCCGGGCCAAATCTAGGGCCGATTCACGACGACCTGGCCAGACAAATAGATCACACATTGCTCAAGCCGGAGGCCACGGAAAAAGAAGTCGTCAAACTGTGCGAAGAAGCGGTGCAGTACGGTTTTGCTTCTGTCTGCGTCAACCCTTGCTGGGTAAGATTATGCCGTGATTTGCTACAGAGCAGTGGGGTCCTGACTTGCACAGTGATCGGCTTCCCGCTTGGGGCAACAAGCTGTGAATCGAAAGTATTTGAAACTCAGAAAGCCATCGAACATGGCGCTGATGAAATTGATATGGTTGTCAATGTGGGAAAACTGAAATCCAAAGACTATGATTATGTCGAACGCGATATCCGGGCGGTTGTTGAAACTGCCGGGTCACAGGCCATTGTCAAAGTGATTCTTGAGACCTGCCTATTGACCGATGATGAAAAAATAATATCATCGCTGATGTCAAAACGGGCCGGTGCTGCTTTTGTGAAAACCTCCACCGGCTTTAACAAGGGCGGTGCAACTCTGGGAGACGTGGCACTCATGCGCAAAGTGGTAGGCAGTGAACTCGGCGTCAAAGCGTCTGGTGGTGTTCGCGACCTTGAAGGTGCCAGAGAAATGGTCAACGCCGGTGCCAGCAGAATCGGTGCATCCGCAGGAATTAAAATAGTGAGCACATGAACCAGGTTGATTTAATCCACAAAAAACGTGATGGCGGCGAGCTCACAGAAAATGAACTCGCCTTTTTAATTTCAGGTTATGTAGCAGGCGACATTCCAGATTATCAAATATCGGCCTTTCTCATGGCTGTTTATTTTCAGGGAATGACCTCCCGGGAGACCGCAACGCTGACTGCCCTGATGCGTGACTCGGGCGTTGTTCTCGACCACAGTCACATCCCCGGCTTTAAAGCGGACAAACACAGCACAGGTGGGGTAGGCGATAAAGTCTCGCTTATTTTGGCGCCGCTGGTTGCGGCTGCCGGAGTCTATGTGCCCATGATTTCCGGCCGGGCCCTGGCACACACTGGCGGTACGCTGGACAAGCTCGAAGCCATTCCCGGTTTCCGAACCAATCTTTCTCTTGAGGAAATAGCGCGTCAACTGCCTGAGGTTGGCGCAGTGCTGGTGGGGCAAACCGCTGATTTAACCCCTGCGGATAAAAAAATCTACGCCCTGCGCGATGCCACGGCCACGGTCAATTCAATCCCATTGATTACGGCAAGTATTTTAAGTAAAAAAATGGCTGAGGGCATCGATGCCCTGGTGCTTGATGTTAAGGCTGGTAGCGGCGCTATTTTTAATGAAAAGGAAAAGGCCTGGGAATTGGCCCGAATGCTGGTGAACACGGCTGCACATTTCGGTCTGAGGACTTCGGCCATTGTGACGGCCATGGATCAGCCTCTGGGCAATGCCATTGGCAACTGGCTCGAAACCAAAGAAGCCATAGACACACTGCGCGGCACTGGCCCCAAAGATTTGTTGGAACTGACTCTGGTGCTGAGCGCCCAAATGCTGGTCCTTGCCGGAAAAGCCGGCTCGGTGTCCGAAGGATGCGCCATACTTGAAGAAAAAATAAGCAGCGGCCAGGCGTTTGACAAGTTTCTTGAGCTGGTTAAATGGCATGAAGGCGATGTTTCGGTTGTTCAAAATCCGGATATTTATCCGCAACCAAAGCATTCGCTTGCCATTAAGAGCGAAACAGACGGCTATGTGGCAAAAGTGGATTCTCGCGAAATCGGCATTGTTTCCATGGCGCTTGGAGCCGGTAGAAGTTCTGTGGAGGCTGAAATCGATTACACTGCAGGCATTTGTTTAAAGAGAAAGATTTGCGATAGCGTAAAAACCGGTGATACGCTGGCGATGGCCTACTCGAACCATACGGAATTGTTGCATGCCAATGCAACCCGATTGCAGGCCGCATTCAAAATCGAGATTGAAAAACCAACAACTCCCGGGCTTATTTATGGCGTTATCAATTCGGCCGGTGAAAAACATTGGAATGCAGAAAAACGTGATTTTGTTTAAGCGTTTTGCCCGCATCGTGGATCAGGGTGAAGAATCTGTATTTTAAACATTTATCTGAAATAAAAACAAATTATTAACGTTGAGGTATGCACATTTGTCATTACTAACATCGCGTCTCGAAAGAGAGCGGCAAACCGTTGAGGCGATGATTAAAATGTATTGCCGGGACATTCATGCTAATTCAGGAAAACTTTGCCCAGAGTGCAAAGCGCTTCTTGATTATGCCGGCCAACGCCTGCAAAAGTGTCCTTATCACGAAGAAAAAACAACATGCGCCAAGTGCCGGACACATTGCTACAAGCCATTAGTTCGAGAGAAAATACGAAAAATTATGCACTATTCAGGCCCAAGAATGATACGCTATCATCCCGTATTGGCCTTTTTTCACATTATCGCCGGCATGCGTAAAGAACCTTTAAGTCCGATGCGCGGCAGGTACATAGAGGATAAGTTTTGTACTTAACAAATCAGTGCTAATCAGATGTGAGTATGCGGTCGTTTGGCTGGCACTCAGAGCGTTCGTGGAAACAAGCAACAAATCATCCGTCCGAAAGCCAGGCTTCGGACGGAAGTCATACTCATCTTAAATCATTTTTGCTATTCATCGCCAAAAGATGTACCCACTGCCCTTGCTGCGTGCAAGGCTTGAGAGGTCATGGGCACCAGTTTTTGTTGCGCAATAGCGTCCTTAATGAGAACTGATTCTACTCTGTTTCCTTTTAAGGCTACCATATATCCAAATTTGCCTGAAGTGACCAATTGGCTGGCTACATAACCGAACCGGGTCGCCAGATTGCGATCAAACGGGGTTGGCGACCCCCCTCGCTGCAAATGCCCCAGAACGGTGACACGCGTTTCCAGCCTGGTTTGTTCACTGATTCTGTCTCCAATCAGCTCTCCGATGCCACCCAAACGTTTGGAGTCGGTAAGTTTTTCATCCAACTTCTTAACGACAAGGTCACCATCGAATGGCTTGGCGCCTTCAGCCACACAAACAATGCTGAATCTCTTGCCGTGCAGGCTGCGGGCCTTTACTTTTTGGTAAATGGCTTCCCACTTAAAGGGAATCTCCGGGATAAGTATGATATCTGCACCACCAGCCAGGCCGGAGCCCAAAGCGATCCAACCTGCATATCGTCCCATAACTTCAATGACCATCACCCGGTGGTGCGAAGAACCGGTCGTGTGCAAGCGGTCGATGGCTTCTGTCGCCACAAAGCGGGCGGAATCATAGCCAAAAGTGACATCGGTTGCATCGAGATCGTTATCGATTGTTTTGGGCACGCCGATGACATTTAAGCCTAAATCACTAAGTTTCGAGGAAATATGCATGGTGCCGTCGCCGCCAATTGCGACGATGGCGTCAAGGCCCCAGCGTTTGTAGTTTCGCAATAATCGTGCGGACTCATCAATAATTTCTATCTTTCCATCAGGACCTTCGATGGGATAGTGAAACGGGTCTCCTTTGTTGGAGGTCCCGAGAATGGTTCCTCCCTGGCTCAATATCCCTGAAACTTGACTGTCGGTGAGTTCCTGCATCCTGCCTTCAACAAAGCCTTCAAAGCCATCCTCTATGCCCAGTACTGTAGCGCCACCATTCATGCAGGTTTTTGCCACGGCTCGAATTACAGCGTTGAGTCCGGGACAATCTCCTCCTCCTGTGATAATACCAATTCGTTGTGTTTTCGACACTTTAACGCTATCCTTACATACTGAATAAATGACATTTACTGAATATTCAGTATAACAAAAATTGTACTCAGATCAAAATAATTTTCTGTTATGTCGGGCCTCACACCCAAAACTTTTGTAGACATTTTGGTTTTTTTTTTGTACAATCCTCTTCTGTTTTTCCAGTGATAATGAGGATGTCTTCACTGTTGCTGAGCAGTTTACAAATTCGAACATAAGAACTGTCATTTTCTTTTGAAAACGAATGACAGAGAACAAATTCCAGAGCATTAATGACACCGCAGGAAGCTATGACCATGCTGAATAATACGACAGACAATTTTGCTCACCGCCATATTGGGCCTGATGAAACCGAGCTGCGAAAGATGCTCGAAACGATTGGTGTGGATTCGTTGGAAGAACTGGTGAATGAGACAATTCCTGCTCACATTCGTCTGGAACAGTCCTTGGATTTACAGGAAGGGGTCAGTGAATTTACATTGTTGCGTGACTTGAAACGCATTGCGCAGAAAAACAAGCTCAACAAATCATACATTGGACTTGGTTATACAAACTGCATCGTGCCCAGTGTCATCCTCCGCAATATTTTTGAGAACCCCGGCTGGTATACGCAGTACACGCCCTATCAGGCAGAAATTTCACAGGGGCGTTTGGAGGCGCTGCTTAATTTCCAAACCATGATTATGGATTTGACCGCTATGGACGTTGCCAATGCCTCGCTGTTGGATGAAGCGACCGCTGCTGCTGAAGCCATGACCATGTTGCACCGGTTGCGCAATCGTGATTTGGTTAAACGTGGCGCCGATGCATTTTTTGTTTCGAACAAATGCTTGCCGCAAACTCTGGATGTTCTGAAGACCCGCGCTGAACCACTGGATATTAAGTTGGCCATAGGCGATCCGGCTTCATTTTCTATTACCGACAATATTTACGGTGCGCTTCTGCAATATCCTGACTCAGACGGCAATGTCTTTGATTGCAGTGGTTTTATTGAAAAAGCACATGATGCGGGTGTTTTGGTCGCTGTTAGCGCGGATCTCCTGAGCCTTGCATTGCTTACGCCTCCCGGTGAAATGGGAGCGGATATTGTTTTAGGCTCTTCACAACGCTTTGGAGTGCCCCTGGGATACGGCGGTCCGCATGCAGCGTTTTTTGCAACACGGGAATCGTTTAAGCGTCAGGTGCCGGGCCGGATAATCGGTGTTTCTGTTGACAGAAATGGTAAGCCCGCCTGCCGTATGGCGCTGCAAACTCGCGAGCAGCATATTCGTCGCGAAAAGGCGACTTCAAATATTTGTACCGCGCAGGCGCTTCTGGCGATTATGGCCGGCATGTATGCTGCTTACCACGGCCCAAGAGGGCTGCGGTCCATTGCCGGGCGCATACATTCTATGACCGAGATTTTGGAGAATGAACTAGTCGAATTGGGCTACCAGCAACTCAATAAAACCTATTTCGACACCCTGAAAATTGCCGTCGATGCAGATACTCCGAGCATTGCTGTCATCCGGGATGCTGCCCTGCAGGCCGGCATCAATTTTAGATACATTGACGATTCACATCTCGGCATCACACTGGATGAAACAACGCAGCCGGAAGATCTGCAACAAATCATAGATGTTTTCACCAAAGCAAACGGCGCCCGCCCACGGAAGATCGATTTAGCAAGTGCTGTTGAAAGCACTCTCCCGGATGGGCTGCGCCGCACCAGCGAATATTTGACCCATGCAGCCTTTAACTCGTATCACTCTGAAACCAAGATGATGCGTTATATTAAACGACTTGAGAATAGCGACTTGTCGTTAACCACTTCAATGATTCCCCTCGGTTCCTGCACAATGAAGCTTAATGCGGCAACTGAGATGCTGCCCGTGAGTTGGCCGGAATTCTCACAGATGCATCCGTTTGTGCCGGTGGATCAAACCAAAGGCTATGCCGAAATTTTTAGTGAGCTGGAGGCGGCGCTTTGTGAAATTACAGGTTTTGATGCCGTTTCCCTACAGCCGAACTCAGGTGCCCAGGGTGAATATGCCGGACTGCTGGTCATACGCGCATTTCATCGCGATAATAGAGAATTTAACCGAAACGTTGTTTTAATTCCGGCTTCGGCTCATGGCACAAATCCGGCCAGCGCAGTCATGACAGGCATGCATGTGGTCATAATAAAGTGCGATGAGTTGGGGAATATTGATATTGATGATTTGCTGAAAAAAGCGGACGAAAATAAAGAGCACCTCGCTGCACTAATGGTAACTTACCCATCAACGCATGGCGTGTACGAAGAAAAAATTAAAGAAATTTGTGAAATAATTCATACGCACGGTGGCCAGGTTTATATGGATGGTGCCAATTTGAATGCCCAGGTTGGATTTACAAATCCTGCGGTGATTGGCGCCGATGTCTGCCACCTTAATCTGCACAAAACTTTCAGCATTCCGCATGGTGGTGGCGGTCCCGGTATGGGGCCGATCGCAGTTGCTAAACACCTGGCGCCCTACTTGCCCGGGCACTCACAGGTGAACGTCGGTGGGAAAAAAGGCATTTCCGCTGTGTCGGCAACACCGTGGGGCAGTTCCGGCATTTTGCCCATTTCTTACGCTTACATCAAATTGCTGGGTGGCAAAGGATTAACCGATGTGACCCGCTATGCTATTTTGAATGCCAATTACATTCGGGCCAGACTAAAAGACGCCTTTCCCGTACTTTACACCGGTGTCAAAGGGCACGTTGCGCATGAATTAATTTTTGATTTCCGCGGATTTAAAGCAACCACAAAAATTGAAGTAGAAGATGTTGCGAAGCGGCTTATCGATTATGGATTCCATGCGCCAACGGTATCTTTTCCTGTGCCCGGCACTTTAATGGTTGAGCCAACTGAAAGTGAAGCCAAAGATGAGTTGGATCGGTTTTGTGATTCACTTCTGCAGATCAGAGAAGAAATTCAGGAGATTGCAGAGGGTCGGGCAGACCAGGCGGACAATGTGTTGAAAAATGCGCCGCATACCGCTGAGGAGGCCCTGGCAGATGAGTGGTCGCACTGCTATTCCCGGGAAAAAGCGTACTACCCGCTGCCTTACTTAAAAAGCAATAAATTTTGGCCGCCGGTTGCGCGTATCGATAATGTTTACGGAGATAGAAATCTTGTGTGTGCCTGTCCGCCGGTGGCAATGTATGCACAGGAAGAATAGGCCACATCCTTAAATACTGACATCGCGTTTTAACTCTACTTTTGATGCTGTTGTGTTATCTTCGCACCTCGTTACTTAAATGTTGCGTTCGCCTGAATTGCATTTCATTTAAAAAGGGGAAAAGTGAGTAGAAGTTTAGAGCTGGGCGCAATTAAAGTGCTTGACCAAGCATCTTACCATTTTGTTACTTTTTCGCTTTTATCAGCACGACCAGACCAAGACATAAAAATATAACATTGGTTAACCAGGCTGCTGTCAGAGGTGGGAGTTTTCCGAGCTGACCCAATGTTTGCACAAAACGCAGCAGGCCGAAATAAATTAGAAAAATCACTGCACTTAGGATTAAGCCAAAAATGGCGCCGCTGCGCTGTTTGCTGGATGCCAGTGGCGCACCAAACAACACAAGAATGAAGCTGGCGAATGGTGCAGATAGCTTGAAATTCAGATCGACTTGCCATTTGCGTGTGTCTCCGCCATTCCGTACGATTTCATCAATAAAGTTCTTTAATTCAGAGTAGGACATATCTTCCGGGTTGGCTCGCTTTTCTGCAAGTTGAGCCGGTGTAAAATTCAGGTGCTTGTCTATCTCGTTCTTGAATGGAACAGCGTCTTCAGCACCATTGGAAAAGTGCCGTTTATAACCACTTTCCAGCACCCAAACATCGTCTTTCCACCGCATCGACTTTATGTCGATCCTCTCGGTAATCGTGTTGCCCTCGTAGGTCTGAATTGTCACACGCTGTGCGGTTTTTGTCCGTGTATTATACCTTGAAATAAACACTCTCCGCTCCAATGAATCACGCAAGAGCATATTGGTGACCGTTGTGCTTGTATTTGTTTTGTTCAATCCTAAATATTTTTGTTCAATTTGGGTTTTTCCCTGATTGGTGGCGGGCACCACTTTTTCGGCAAAGATCAGAGCCGCCGCACTAATGAGCAGGGAAAAAGCAAGCACACCTACGAACATCCGATTCATGGAAATTCCCGCTGATTTTATGGCTGCCAGCTCGTTGTGTTTCGCCATTTGCCCGATGCTCAACATGCTTGCCAGCAGCATCGCCATGGGTAATCCGAGACTATTGACAATGAAAGGCACATAATAGAGATAATATTTCACAACGACAAAAGCCGGCACTTCTTTATCTATGAATCTGGCCAGATTGCCCACCATATCGACACAAATCACAATCACTACAAAAAAGACAATAGCAAAGATCAGGCTGACAATAAAACGGCGAAGGACATAACGATCGAGTATTTGCATTGAACGACTATTTCTTTTGGATGCGGCTCTTTTGAGACAAGTTCATTAGGCAGCCATGTTATAAGCGATTTGCACATAGAACGGGAGGCTTTTTCGCGTTCCCGGCGCTTGTTGGTTTACGTTCACCCATAAGTACAAAATTAAGGCTCTTTTTCTATTGTAAAACTAAGCTGAATTATGCATCAGCTACAGAGGTACAGATAGCACGGAGTTTAAAAAAACAGCCAATTAAAGCTTGAAAAATGTGAGAACTCTGATTCACTCTTATAATTGTTCTTTATTGAAAACATTTGTTTTACGTTCCTTGCTCTCTGTGACTCTGCGGCAAAATTCATGAATAGAGCAGGCTAATAAATACTGTTTCTTATCATGCTTGTTCTGTTATCTCAGAAGATCTCCACCCAAATTAAATGACAAAAAAAACCAAAGCAAGAATTCGACTTTAACCTCGTCGAAACGTTCACCCTGTGTGCCGTTTATTCATATAAATTTTGCATGTCAGCTTTACTTATTTCATAAAACAAACTTGCCATCTTCGCGGCAACTGCATTAAAGTACTTTTCACCCTTTTCTTTCGTTGCTAATATTGGGTTTCCTACTCCCGTATCTTCACTTATTTTTGACCATTTGCGTTCTGCCCATACCCAACCTTCAGAAAATGCTGTAATTTTATTTTTCCTTTCTTTGCCGCTGCCCCATTTTTCTTTTGGTAAAACTAACTGGGGTTTGAGGTAAAGCAATAAACTTGTTTCCATTTCGTCAGCATGGTCACCAGGGGCTGCAAAAAATATTTTTTTATCAAGTGAAGTAAACCAATTTGAAACACAGATGAACATTTCAGGAAATTTCAATCCCAATTCTCGCACAATTGATTTAAAGTCATTGCCCCCGTGACTGTTAAAAATTAACAGTTTGTATATCCCTTGTCGAGCAAGAACCTCAACAATATCAAATAAAATGGCAAATTGGGTACTTGGATTTAAATTTATATCGAGAAAAATGTCGGCTTGACCTGTATTGACCCCAAAAGGAATGGTTGGCAGAACAATGACCTTGGCGCCTTTTTCCCAGGCTATCCTGGCGGATTCAGCGGCTATGGAATCTGCCTCAATTATATCGGTGGCATAGGGCAAATGATAATTATGAGCTTCTGTTGCTCCCCACGGCAACACTGCCAATTCAAATTCAGCGTCTTTAAGGGCTTCCCAGTTTGTTTCTGCTAAAATATAAGGTCTCATATTTTTGTCTTTAATATCACATAACGGTTAGTGGCTAAGCCGTAGAAAACCGGCTAAGGGATTTCGAATCCAAACAAGATTCCGCCGATTTTTTGAGCTAGCTGAATTCTGTTGCTATCTTCTAAAGAACATAAGCATCTGCGACAATATAAATTGGCTTATTTGTGAAAGCCCGAAAGCATCACGCCGATCCGGTCCTGAATATCACGAATTTTCGAAGTACTGACCACAAAATGCTCCATCATCATTGAAAAAGCCAAAAGTTCACCGTCGCCTGTGGTTGTGTAACCGGAGAGGGTTGAAACACCGCGCAAGGAGCCGGTTTTGGCGCGGAGCTTCCCTTCTGCGGAGGTATTTTTCATTCGCCTTTTGAGCGTTCCATCAACGCCGGCAATTGGCAGGGATGTCTTAAATTCTGCTTGCACACGAAAATCCTGGTGCATGGCTTGTAGCAGATTGATGAGAGCATCTGGAGAAATCACATTGTAACGCGAAACCCCGGAACCATCGACAATGTGCAGTTTCGTGGTGTCGGTTCCAGCCAGTGCAAGGAATTCCTTCACAGCAAAAAGCCCGGCTTTGGCTGTACCAGTCTGACTTAGCTCCGCACCAACTGTCTTAAGAAGCAACTCTGCGGATAAATTGTCACTGGCTTTGTTGGTGTTGATAACCACGGACGAAAGCGGTTCCGATTTGTGAACCACCAAAACAGAACTGGTGTCCGGTAGCGCCCCTTGAATAACCTGGCCGGTGAACTGAATACCCCCCTGGTTCAGCATTTCAGATAAAACGGTGCCGACAAACAGCGGTGCATTCACAACATCAATGGCAACCTGTTTCTCTTCTGCACCCGGAAGCCGGCCACCTTCTATCACAATTTTGTTGCTCGGCACTTTCCACTCACGCTCAACTTTGAATTGCTTAATTTGGATTGTATCAAGAGAATCAACTGTAAATCCCCTGTTTTCAACTGTCATATAAGCGGTGTTGGGCTCAATTGTAAACTGCAAGCTGTCGCCGATGGACTCTCCGGGTTTGACCCGCACAGTCACGCAGTTGTCATTTACAGTCAAAGCACTAATCGGCGCCCAGTACCAGGAAGAGGCATCATCCCACATCCAACCCGCACCCCAGTGCAGGTCGTCCAGGTAGCCGGCATCGCAAATTAAGTCGCCACCAATAATTCGGATGCCTTTTGTTTTGAGTTGCTGAACCATTCTGGCCAGGTCGGTGAGCTGTAGATCCGGGTTGGCAAATCCCTTCAGATACAAATTTCCTGTGATGGCGCTGTCGGCCACGGCGGCCGTGTCTGCGTGCAACTCCGTTCTAAATTTGAAATTTGTGCCAAGCCGGGAAAGCGCCGTGGCTGTGGTTAACAGTTTCATATTTGAGGCTGGATGAAACAGCCTGTGACTGTCGCGTTCATAAAAAACAGCCCCGGTTTGCAGAGAGACGATTTTTATGCCGACACGTGTTTGTGCCAAAACAGAGTCAGCCAGGAGGGCGTCGATTTGTGCTTTTAGGTTTGCGCCCGGCAAAGAGTCCGGCGCAGGTTTAACAAGAGAACCGGGGGCGCTGCAAGCATACGAAAGCAGCACGATCAGAGTAGAAAATAACAAAGGGAATACACGCCTCAACTGCAAAATTGCTTCCATAAAACTCCTCAATTGTCGGGAATTGATTTTCTGCGAAGGCCTGGTTTTTGGCCTTTTATTATTTGCAGCCAACGTTTTGTCTTGTCTGTGCCGAAATTTGTTTTACCTAAAGCATGATCTTCTTTGGATACTGTTTTGAAGGCTCAGCTAGTTGAGATAAGTTTGTTTTATTTTATTTTCGTTTAAGATACTAAGATATCTCGTCAATGGTATAATAAAAAAAACTTGCATTTTGAGTGGCTTTATTGTTACCTTCCAATGAATCTGAAACAGGTCTTCGAACCTGAAGTAGGATTCCCCCGGGCCGGCGAAAGTCGGCTCTTTTTTTTATAATTCGACAATCCCAAACTCGTGACGGGTTGATGCCTTTTTCACAATAACGGGGTCAAGACGCTCATAAAACTTATATCCGCCTTTTTTTCTCATATACTTATTTGGTTCATAAAGTTGTCGTGCGCAGTAAGCTACCACATCAACTATCTGATGTAAATATGAATTTCTGGACTCTCGCATAATCGGATCTTCTATGATATAATTGATGGGGATGTTTCGATATCCACCTGAATGGTAGCTACCACTATTGGGAATTGGATTGTAGCGTCGCATTTTTCGAATCAATTGAGTCAACTGTTTGTCGTCTGTACGGTCAGCAAGAACAATTCCTTTGTCGTCGGCGTTCATTGGTCCATTGAAATTGTGATGACGAATAGTGTTTTCGAACCGTTGAGTCAAGGCCTGCCAAGTCCAATTAAAAACATCAGCTTTTGATTTATTCGCCTTTTGAGTTGCAATCGTTATTACGTTTACGTCTTGTTGATTTTTGACCCAGTCAATGCATTGTTTGAGGATATCAATTCTATCATTACGCTTTATTCGCCTCAGTTCTCCAGGGCGATTTACAAAATGAGTCGCGTGAATCTCCTCCCTCAATTTAAGACCCTTGGTCTGCCTCAAATGTTGGCGAAAATCAACCAGATTATCTAAAATTGAGTTCCATCGCAATTCATGAAAAATAAGTGCGCTTAAAATAAAATAATGGGTCGGGCTATTTTCTGAGCCAATATCACCGCTTTCATCAACATACATTAGGTACATGAAATAACCTTTTGCCCGTTATTATCACTTAGTGGGACACCAAAGATTCATCGGTGTAGAAAAAGTCGTCTTTTGAGTACTTCCTTTAATCACAGGATTATGGACTATTAATGGATACGGTGTCCATAAACAAGCTTTCAAGTGAAATCAGTTTACAACCAATTAAAATTCAAAATTCAAACGATTTAGTTACTCCCAGATTAAGCTGGCGCGTGCATGGACGAATTGCCGAGCAGCTGCATTTTCTCATTACAACATTTGTAAATGTAGCCACAAAGAACCAAAAGCCGATGGGCTCAAATTGTCATTCTCCTTTAAAAAGAAAGAAGATAGAGCGACTCTGTTATTTTCAACAGTCATGAAACCAGCTATTTCCTCTGAGTTTGTTTCTCTGGCCTTTCCGATCAATTCGCTACCGGACATGTCGCTGGTGAATGAAAAAATGAGTTCCGGCTTACTGGTCAAAGAGGTATCAATCAGGCCGTTACATGCAAAACTCTCAGGCGGAACAGCGATGCCAACCTCTTCTCTGATTTCTGTCGCAATGCCGACAAATGGATCCGGAACCCCGGCAAAATCATGCTCGCCCGGCTCTACATGTCCACCGAAAACATCCAGCATATTCGGGCACTCCCCGACTTGACTGCTACGTTGCATGAGCACAATTTGATTGTCACAGCCAACTAAAACCGCGCTGATACCCAGCGCCCTGGGATTGAATTCCGGCTCTGTTATATGAGCGATCACGCGGATATGATTTGAAAAAAGGAGTTGCTTATAATCTGTTGGCGCCAGTGTCAAAATCAATTGGCGGTCCGTGCTCTGCCAGTCACGTAAGGAACATAAATTCCCGTTATAAATTTTGCTCAGCCCTGCTGTTCCAACAATATTTGTTTTCCAGAAAGCCTCTATTTCTTTGGCTAAGTCATTGGAAAGAGCAGTCTTATTCGGATTCCATTTTATTTCAACATGCCGGTGAGCAAAAAAACCGGGGCAGAGAACTTCAAAAGGCAGATTCATATTTAAGAAAATCCGCCAACATCATTCTGTAAAAACATCATGCGCTTTTGCCAGATCTCGCGCCGCCGGTGTGACAATGGCGCCGGCGGGCACGGTAATCTTCCGGTGGCTGAGCATGGCTTGACGCACATCATTTTCGGTAATCAGCCGTTTATTTTGCATTGGCTGCGATTTTGTATCTTTTTTTATGATGTAAACATGATCGCCGGTTTTGAGGCCCGATGCATTGGCTTCATCAACATCGATATGGAAATCGAGCACAAACGTTGGCTCGACACGGACCAAAACATTACCGAAAATGATCGAGCGCGGCTCATCTCCGGGATTTACCGCTGCGGTTTCAACCGGCGCAACAAAAACGCGTTCCCGTTCCCGCACACCAAGTTCAGCCGCATCTCGCGGATTCATGTGAATATGTCTTTGCGGCACAATAACACCCGATTTCAGTTCAACCGTGGCGGCAGGCCCCACAAGTTCAACCCCTGGTGTACCGGCAAGATCTCCTGAATATCGAACGGGCGGGTCAAGGCCGAGACGATATGCATCTGAACGTGAAATTTCCAACTGTGTCTGACCACGCGTTGGCCCGACAGCACGCACGCGCTCAATTCGGCCCCCGGGGCCAACAATATCCAATGTTTCCTGAGCGGCAAATTGGCCCTTCTGTGAAATATTTTTAAAGGGTACCAGAGTATGGCCTGCGCCGTAGAGCTTTTCTAAATCAGCCTGAGACAGGTGAAGATGGCGGTTGGAAACACCGACCGGAATGAATTTTTGTGGTTTGGGCATTCGTATTTAATAAATCATTTTGAAGGATAGATTGAAGGTAACTAAATGTCGTCAATCACTTGCGATTTGCCAAAAACTCGCCGATCACGCGCTCAACCTCAGCCTCAGACATGCCCGAAGAACCGTAACTCGCTGCGTCTTCTTTCTTTGCAGGCTGTGAACGTTCCGGTACGGCTGAAGCCGCAGCCCTGCCTTTTCGCGAGACATTTGCCGACAAAGCTTTTGAAAAGGGTGCCTCTGCGTTGCGCCAATCGTGGCGGATATTCGGGTGCCAGCTATTTTCGTTTCGCGGCATGGACATGGGCTTGGTCTCATACGCCACACGTTTAATATTGAGCAAATGGCGCGCGGTGATGTTGTCCGAAGTGATGTTTCGTCCATAACTTCCACACCCGAGGGTCAAGGATGGTACAAGTTCATTGGTGTAGCCAACTGAGCCAATGGAAGCAGGAGAATTGACAACAACTCGTGACGCCGGCACACGTATACCAAATTGCCGGATAACCTCGTCATCTTTTGAATGAACTGAAGCTGTGTGGCCACGCCCGCCCAGATTAAGAATTTCGACGCTGCGCCGGATGCCTTCTTCCCAGCCATTTACAACGTAAAAAGCCAGAGTTGGCGATAGTTTTTCAGCGGAGAGCGGGTACATTTTGCCGACGCCGTCCAATTCAGCCACCAACAATTTCGTATCGGCAGAAATCTCAAAGCCGGCGGTCCGCGCCAGCACCTGCGGTGACTTGCCAACCATTTCAGCATTAATAATTAAATCAGCCGAGATTAAAACCCGCTCAAGCTTGGCCGTCTCCGCAGCGGTCATAAAATGAGCGCCCTGACTGATCAAGGCCTCTTTTACTTTACTTTTTAGCGGCGCATCCACAATTACAGATTGCTCCGAAGAACAAAGCGTGCCATGATCAAATGTCTTGCCATCAACAATATCTGAGGCGGCTTTTTTATAATCTGCCGACCGATCAACGTATGCCGGGACATTACCCGGGCCAACGCCATAAGCCGGCTTGCCCGCACTATAAGCCGCTCGCACAAGGCCAGGGCCACCAGTAGCTAAAATAACATCTGTATCCGGGCTGCGCATAAGCTCGTTTGTCGCCTTGAGCGTCGGGCCTGAAATAACGCCGATAAGCCCTTCCGGCGCGCCGGCACGCTGTGCTGCCTCAATCAAAATGTTAGCCGCCTCAACAATGCACTTTGCTGCACGCGGATGCGGTGAAACAACAATACCGTTACGCGTTTTAAGCGAAATTAGAATATTAAACATTGTGGTTGAGGTCGGATTTGTGGTTGGAATGATTGCAGCCACAACGCCGAATGGCTCGGCTATTTCCAGAATTTTTTTCTTTCGATCTTCGCTGACAATACCAACAGTGCGCAGATCGCGAATCGACTCGTACACATCTCTCGTGCTGAACTGGTTTTTCCTTATCTTGTCCGGGATATTGCCGTAGCCGGTTTCACGCACAGCCATTTGCGCCAAATGCTCCGAAGCCTTGAAGCCCGCCTCAGCCATTGCAGCCACGACTTTATCCACTTGCTCCTGACTGAACTCATTAAATTCAGCTTGGGCCGCTTTGGCTGCAGCGCAAAGACACCGTACCTTTTGTATGGTTTGAAGATCCTGATCGAGATTCACTGAACATCCTTTATACTAGCGATAAGCACGTATTTAATTTATGGATTTTAAATAATGAAAATATCACTTAACATGGCCATTGTCAAGCGAAAATGCTTGCTTTCTATTTGACTTTGTGGTGCAATGAGTCTACATTTCAGCACTGAATTCACTTCATCTTTGCAGCATAATTTGGAGACGCCCCTTGCAGCTAAGAAAATCCGGTTTTCAACTTCGGCTATTATTATTGCTGACCTTGTCCCTGAGCAGTGTTTTTGTATCTACGGCAGTGGCGCAGCTAGACACTTTAAGAATCGCAACCTACAATTTACTAAAATTTCCCGGCAACAATGGCAACGACCGCCTCGATGATTTTGAGATTGTTCTTCAACAGATGCAGGCGGATATTCTTGTTGTGCAGGAGCTTGAAACACAGGCTGGACTCACGGCGATCCTCGATATCCTGAATGCCAAACAGAATGATTTTGAGGCAGCAGCATTCAGCGATGGTCCGGATACGGATAGCGGCCTTTTTTACAATCGAAACAAAGTCACTTTCAGCAGCCAAAATGCCATCGGCACAAGCGTGCGAGACATTATGGAATACAAACTCGCAGCATTTGGCCAGGTGTTCACTATTTTTTCTACACACTTGAAAGCCGGCTCATCCGGCAGCAATCAGTCAACTCGTTTGGGACAAGCCACATTGCTACGCAACTACATGAATGCTTTGCCGGCGCAAACCAATTTCATGTTATTGGGCGATTTCAATATGAAGGCGGCAGCCGAACAAGCTTTTATTGAACTCACCGCTAACAAAGCGGACAACGATGGCCGCCTGTTTGATCCGATTAATCAAATTGGCCAGTGGTTCAATAACGCAGCTTTTATCCCGATACATACTCAGTCTACCCGGACAACTTCATTTAATAAAGGCGCTACCGGCGGTCTTGACGACAGATTTGACATGATACTGGTTTCACAAGCGCTACTGGCTCAAGGAGGTGTTGAAATCCTGCCTGACAGTTACACCGCCTTTGGCAATGACAGCCAGCATTTCAATTTGGACATCAACTCCGGTGACAACACGGCGGTTCCCAACAATGTGGCGGATGCCCTGCACCAGGCATCGGACCATTTGCCTGTTTTCGCCGACTTTATTTTTGAAGACCCGACTTCTGTTTCCGAAACCGGCGATATTCCAAATGCATTTCAACTGCTGAAAAACTTTCCCAACCCGTTTAATCCCACAACCACGATTCGTTTCTCATTGCGCCAGGCAGACCATGTCAATTTACGCGTGTTCAATTTGGCCGGCCAGGAGGTCGCTGTTTTGGCTGACGGCTATAAAAAGGCGGGCGAACAATCAATTGAATTTGATGCAAGCGGTTTGAGTAGCGGTGTTTACATCTACAAATTGAGCGCACACGGCTTGAGCATTTCGAAGAAACTTTTACTTTTGAAATAACCCGGCAGCGGGCAACCGAATACAGATGGATGAGCAGATTTGCATGTACTCAATTTTATCTCTTTCAGGCTGGTGAAGCTGCTGAAGCGTTGCACGCCAATACCAAAGGCCGAATATTACCTTGAAATTACTCTGCCGGAGCCAAACGCCCCCGGCAGAGTAGCACAATGTTCTGAATTGTCAGACCGATTCCCAAAGCTGTTTTAACCCATCACGAAAAGCCACTGCCGGCTCAACATTCAGAAGCGCTTTGAGTCTTGAGTTATCCGCGAGCGAGTGTTTGATATCACCAAGGCGCTCCGTACCAAAAACTGGTTCACGGGTAGAACCGGAAATTTCCTGCAAATGCGCCACAAGCTTCAACAAATCGTTGGATTGCTTGCGGGCAACATTAATGATGGGCACATGGTTGAAATGAGTTTCAGCGGCAGCCAGGTTGGCGCGCACAACATCATCGATAAAAATGAAATCACGGCTCTGTTTACCATCGCCGTAAATTGTGTATTCACCATCCCGTTTAAAGCGATCGAGAAAAATTGAAATGACGCCGCTGTATTCTGAAGAAGGATCCTGGCGTGGTCCGAAGACATTGAAGTAGCGTAACGCCACAGCTTCCAACCCGTACAACTGGTGAAACAAACGCAAATAATACTCCCCGGCCAATTTATGAAAGGCGTATGGCGACATTGGCTTGGGCAGCATGTCTTCTTTTTTCGGCAACTCCGGATCGTCACCATAAATGGCGGCTGACGAGGCAAAAACAACCTTTTTCACACCGTTGTCTTTTGCCGCCGTTAATACCGACACGGTTCCGCCGACATTCACCGCATCGGTTTCAAGGGGGTCATCCACAGATTGCGCCACCGACGCAACCGCCGCTTCGTGAAAAATTAAATCGACTTTTTGCGTAACGTCTTTCATTAATTTAAAGTCGCGAATATCACCCTGGACAAAGCGTATTTTATCCGCAAAGGCCGCCAGGTTCCCCTGATTGCCCGTTGATAAATTATCAACAATAACGACGTTATGCCCTGCTTTTACAAGGTGTTCTGAAATATGCGAACCAATAAAACCGGCACCACCGGTTACGAGAATTTTCATTTAATCCTTCCTTGAATGTTAAATGTAATTGGTCGAAAACGTCCTGCTTCGTCATTCCTGCCGAACGGGAAAAAGCTGGAAGCACATCTCCACGTCGATATCAACAAATTGTTTTACGTTAGATAAATGCTCTCGCAGCAGCTCCCTCACCCTGGACAACGGCTTCGGAATGACAACAAATTCAGAACTTCCGAACAGACACTATATACGTTCATCGTCACTTATTTGCACGCTGTTTTCTTTCATTACCCCACAAGCTCGGTCAGTTCATTTAACAGAGACTCAATGACAACGAACCCCCCTTCCCAGAAACTCTTTTCGGAAAAATCCAGGCCCAGCTCCTGAATCAGATGTTCTGGCCAATTGGAGTCGCCGGCGGCGAGCAGGGCACGGTATTTCGGCACAAAAGCTTCACCTTCTTTTTCATACTGATTAAACAAAGCCAGCACGAAAAGGGCGCCAAAAGTGTAAGCGTAGCAGTAAAACCGGCTGTGTATAAAATGCGGTATCACAGACCAGAACCATTTCTCTTCTTCGAGAAAATCGACTGTGTCACCATACATTTCGTCACGGTGCTTTATCCAGAGTCGGCAAAAATCATCTGCGCTCAAACGGTGCTTTGCCCCTTCAAGATGCGTGTCAAGCTCAAAGCGGGTATACATGGTTTGCCGTGAAATCGTGCCGAAAAAATCCTCGAGCTTCGAGGCGATTATCTGCACGCGGCTCTCCCGATCGGTTTCTTCAGCCAGGAGTTTACGCGTAAGCAGCATCTCGGCAAATACGGAGGCGGTTTCGGCCAAAACCAGCGGTGGATGAAACGTCAGCAGCGATTCTTTCTCACAGGCCAGAACGCTGTGCAAGGCATGACCAAATTCGTGTGCCATTGTGTAAACACTGTCAATATTATCAACATAATTCATCAGGACAAACGGATGCGCCGATGGCCCAACGCTATAGCAGAATGCACCGCCACGTTTTCCCGGACGAATCTCGGCATCAATCCAGTTCTGCTCAAAAGCGCCCCGGATAATTTTGCCGAACTCCGGCGAAAAACTACTGAAACTCTCAAGCACCAGCGCTTTGCCATTTTCAAACGGAACAACCTTTCCGGATTGATTTACCGGAGCGTGTAAATCGCTGCCCTTCAGTTTGGACAGACCAAGCATCTTTGCTTTCAGTCGACAGAATTGCTGCGGCAGATGGTTGTGCGCACCGGTGACATCCATCATGGTGTTGACCACTTCCGCGGGCACCTTGTTATTCAAAAGGCTGGGCTGGATAGGACTTTCGTAGCCGCGCATCTCCATTTCAGTGGCATGATCTTTAATCAGGCTACCGAAAATGTTGGTAAAAATCAGGGCGTTGTCGCCGAACTTACCATCGTGGGCTTCTTTGGCGCGCCTGCGCACTTCGGCATCCTGATGCCGCGCCAACTCGCGCAATTCACTTTGTGTCACGGTATTTTTCTCACCGTCAAGCTCAAATTCCCATTCAAAGTCCGCTGTAAATTCATCAAACAAATTAACAAAGGCGGTTTTGCCTGACAGATTTTTACGATTCACCACCTGCTCTTCTTTCTCAGAAAGCATGTGCGGGGTGAAAAGTCGCAGCGATTCGAGATGGTGTTTGTAGTGCGAAAGAACACCTGACTCCAGAAGCTCTGCCATTTTTTCATCTGTGACACTCTGAATTTCCAGAGAAAAAAACAGCATCTCATTGTTAATTCGCGTCATCGCTTCCTGCACTTTTGCCACCATTGCCTTGTATGTGTCATTGCGGCCATCGGCGAAAAACAAGAGGTTGGCCATTGCGTACGGCCGGTAAGAGGCTTCAATAATCGCCTCGTATTCCTTCACTGCTGCCAGCAGCAACTCAGGTGTGCAAGTTCCGGCATCTATCTTGCCATGATATTGTTCCTGAAATGATCTCGCGCGTTCAAGGGCTGAATCACTATCTTTATTTATTTCAGGATCATTTTCCTTGGTATACAAACATCCCAGATCCCAAACAACGCCTTTTGCTTTTTTCATTGAAGCTCCTTGATTCTACTGCTGTTGCAATTTATGGTATGAACACAGAAGTTTCGACTTATGACTATCTTCCGGCCTGGATTTGGCATCGTAACGCAAATCCAACAAATCACAATTAAATACTTCTGTACTGAGAAGCAAGGGCAATGTAGCCTATTGCTGTTTCTTAAACTCTGCTGTACCTGCACAATTGTCATGCTGCCGGAAAGATGCTGTCAGCATGACAACATTCGCAAATGAACAACCGCAATTGACACACGGTCAACGGCATTCTGTCGCTTCATCCTGAAGCCAACTCAAAAATAAAAACTGAACTAAACAACATAAATTCAAGTAATTACAAACAAAACAACTGGATTGGCACAACGTTTGTTTAAAGCAGAATGGTTGTAAATATAACTTTTAAGGATGCGACCATGTGCAAATCTGGAATTTTCAAGTCGATAGATACCCCGGTATTTCCGGAGCATGGCAGGCATTGACAGCCGCTGGAACAGACTTCTGCCTGTCTGCAACAAAAACCGGCTACTATAAATGTCAGGAGAAATAAATACATGACCTTTGATAAACTTACACTTAAGGCTCAGGAAGCCATCTCAAATGCACAGCAGCTTGCCGCTGAATACGGTCAGCAGCAAATTGAAGTGGAGCATGTGCTGCACGCCCTTCTCAATGACGCAGAAGGCGTGCCCGTTGCCATTCTGAAAAAACTTGGCGGCGGCCAAAGTCAAATCATAAAACGGCTTGAGGCTGAATTGCAAAAACTACCGCGTGTATCCGGTTCTGGCGCAATGGGACAAGTTTATGTCTCCAACCGCATGAACGCAGTGATGAACGCGGCGCTGAAAGAAATGCGAAAGTTGAAGGACGCCTATGTCAGCACAGAGCATCTCATGCTGGCAATCGCTGATGAAAAAAACGGTACGGCCTCTGCTATTCTCAAAGAGGCCGGTGTGACCAGAGATAATATATTTCAGGTTCTGAAGGAAATCCGTGGCAGCCAGCGGGTCACCGACCAGAACCCGGAACAAAAATACCAGGCGCTTGAGCGTTACGGTCGCGATCTGATTGAACTGGCACGCCTGGGAAAACTCGATCCGGTCATCGGCCGTGACGATGAAATTCGGCGTTGCATGCAGGTGCTATCCCGGCGCACAAAAAACAATCCTGTTCTGGTGGGAGATCCGGGTGTTGGAAAAACAGCCATTGTCGAAGGCATCGCGCAACGTATTGCCAACGGCGATGTGCCGGAGTCGCTGAAAAACAAACGTGTCATCGAATTGCAAATGGGCTCGTTGATTGCTGGTGCTAAATATCGAGGTGAATTTGAAGATCGCCTGAAAGCCGTTCTCAAAGAAGTTGAAGAGGCGGAGGGCTGGGTCATCCTCTTTATTGACGAATTACACACGATGGTCGGTGCCGGCGCAGCAGAAGGGGCGGTGGACGCTGCCAACATGCTTAAACCCATGCTGGCCCGCGGCGAGCTCCGCCTGATTGGCGCCACAACCCTGGATGAATACCGAAAACATGTTGAAAAAGACAAAGCGTTAGAACGCCGTTTCCAGAAAGTGCTGGTGGACGAACCCTCGGTAGAAGATACCATTTCAATTTTGCGCGGTTTGAAGGAACGCTACGAAATTCATCATGGGGTGCGCATTGCCGATGCCTCGATTGTTTCAGCCGCTACCCTGTCACACCGTTATATTTCCGAACGGTTTCTGCCGGACAAAGCCATCGATCTCATTGATGAGGCAGCCGCCAAATTGCGCACGGAAATAGATTCCATGCCGGAAGAGATCGACGAAATCGAGCGCCGGACTAATCAGCTTGAAATCGAACAAGTTGCTCTAAAGAAAGAAAAAGACACGGACTCCAAAGAACGGTTGGCGATTTTGCGAAAAGAACTGGCCGGCCTGAAGGAAGAAGGTGCGCAACTCAAAGCAAGCTGGCAGGTTGAAAAAGACGCCATCAAACGCGTACACGCAGTAAAAGAGAAAATTGAAGATGCAAAAAGTCGGGCAGAGAAGGCGGAGCGCGAAGGCGACTTCAACAAAGCTGCCGAACTGAAATACGGCACGCTCGGTGAATTAGATAAGCAGTTGCAAACTTTAAAGGAACAACTATCTCAATTGCATGAAAGCGGCACTCTTCTCAAAGAAGTTGTTACAGAAGATGATATTGCTGATATTGTCTCCCGTTGGACGGGCATCCCGGTGGCAAAAATGCTGGAAGGCGAACGCCTGAAGATCCTCAAAATCGACGAACGGCTCAGGGACCGCGTTGTCGGCCAGGATGAAGCCATTGACGCGGTCTCATTTGCAGTGCAACGTTCTCGTGCCGGTCTCAGCGAAGGCAACCGGCCGATTGGCTCCTTTATTTTTCTTGGGCCGACCGGTGTTGGTAAAACCGAGTTAGCGCGCGCGCTGGCCGAATTTATGTTTGATAATGAAAACGCCATGGTGCGCATCGACATGTCGGAGTACATGGAACCGTTCAATGTTTCCAGGCTCATCGGTGCGCCGCCCGGATATGTTGGCTACGAAGAAGGGGGACAGTTGACTGAGGCCGTCCGGCGCAGGCCGTACAGCGTGATTTTACTTGACGAAGTTGAAAAAGCGCACCCCGAAGTCTTTAACATTCTTTTACAAGTTCTGGATGAAGGGCGTCTGACGGACAGCCAGGGTCACGTGGTTAATTTCACCAACACAATCATCATCATGACTTCAAACCTGGGCGCAGAGCTAATTCAGGACAATTTTCAAAAAATTACTGAAGAAAATCGTAATAAAATATACGAACAAACCCGGGAGCAAGTGCTGCAATTAATGCAAAAAGTAATGCGTCCGGAATTTCTCAATCGCGTTGATGAAGTGCTGGTATTTCACCCGTTAACCCGGGAGAACATCGCTGAAATCGTTGAACAACAATTTGAAAAGTTGGTGCGCGTCGCGCTGCAACGCCAGGGTCTTGATGCGGAATTAACCAAAGCCGCCAAGGAAGTGATCGCGACCCAGGGTTACGATCCTGTTTATGGCGCCCGACCGTTGAAACGGCTCCTGCAGCGGCATATCATCAACGAATTTTCCCGCCGCATTCTTGCCGGTGAGATCACAAAAGGGGACAAAGTTGTGGTCGATGCGAATGAAGGGGAGTTGATATTTAAAAAACAATAACATTACTGCCGGAACAAAAATCAACCTCCCGGATATCTACGCCGTTCATTCTCCGGGAGGTTGATTCCACACATGTTTTTTCGTGTAATCAAACCAAACTAACTCTGCACCTGCTCCACCCAGTTTTTCACAATCTCTTCCAAAGTGCTCAAAGGCACCGCGCCATTGGCAAGAACAACATCGTGGAACTCGCGGATATTGAATGCCTCACCGAGTTTCTCTTGCGCCATTTTACGCAACGCCACTATTTTCAACATGCCAATTTTGTAAGCCGTGGCCTGGCCTGGGGCAACAATATGACGTTCAACCATGCTTACCGCATCGCCAGCCGGGTTAGGTGTATTCGTCATGTAATAATCGATGCCTTGCTGCCGCGTCCATTTCTTTGTGTGAATGCCTGTATCAACCACCAGGCGACACGCCCGCCACAATTCCATTGCCAGACGGCCGAAATCAGAATAGGGATCTGAATAAAAACCCATTTCTTTCGGAATGAATTCTGAATAAAGTCCCCAACCTTCAACATAGGCGGTGTAACCACCAAACTTGCGGAACTTGGGAATATCCGTCAATTCCTGTGCTATGGAAATTTGCATGTGATGCCCGGGAATACCCTCATGATAAGCAAGCGCTTCCATCTGGTAGGTCGGCATTTCATCCATCTTAAACATATTGGCATAATAAGCACCGGGCCTGCTGCCATCCGGCGCTGCTCTTTGATAAAACGCTTTGCCCGCAGATTCTTCACGAAATGGCTCCACACGCTTAACCACAATATCAGCTTTGGGCTTGGTGATGAAAAGCTCATCAAGCCGCCCCTTCATTGTGTTGATGATCTCGGTTGCACGCGCCATGTATTTTTCGCGGCCTGCCGCGGTATTCTCGTACAAAAATTCTTTGTTTGTACGCATGAACTCGAAAAAGTCCTGCAGACTGCCGTTAAAATTAACAGCTACTTTTATTTCATCCATTTCGGCATGAATGCGCTCAACTTCTTTCAGGCCGATTTCATGAATCTCATCAGCGGTCAGAGCCGTGGTGGTCATTGCCGCTATCCGGGAATTATAAAAATTAGCGCCATCCGGAAATTTCCAAACGCCGTCGTCATCGGTGGCTTTTTCTTCTAGCTTCTGCAGATAAGCGGACAGCTTTTCATATGCAGGAACAACCGAGGCTTGAATGGCCTCCTCAGCGCGCAGAATAAAGTCATTGCGGGCCGCCGCATCAAGCCCATCAATTGCGTCTATTTTATTGCGAAAATCATCGATCAAAGTTGTGCCGCTAATAATATTCCGGCAATCACGCAGCACATGCGCAAAAACGAATTTAGGTGGAATGATGCCCTTGCCCTCACGCTCTCTCAGGTCATCCAGCAATTGGTCAAACATCGCATTTACTTTCCCCAGCCTGGCTATGTACGCATCAGCATCGCTCCCTTCGCGCACTTGATGCATGTTGATGAGGAAAGCTGGAATCTGCGAATGCAAGCCAAACATCTGGTTTACCGGGTAGCCATGAAATCGATATTTGAAATTTGCAATATCCTCAACTGACTGTTGAACAAATAAATCATAACTCAGCCGAGTGGCAGCATCCAGGCGAGCGTAATCGATTTCCAGGCGCAGCGCTTCAAGATTTTGTTTGTCTATTTCGTGCTCTTTTTGCGCGAATGCCTCAGAAAGATCATCCCATTTGTCATAATCTTTTTTAATACCAAGCATGGTTTGGTACATCGGACTACGGTCAACGCTTTCATTGAAGATTTTCTCGAAAAACGCGTTTGCTTTGCTTGATTCAGCCACGATTTGTTCTTCTGTAACTTGCCGGCAGGCGCTAAGACATAATAAGGCCGCCACCAGCAAGAGCAGAGATACTTTTGCTCTCATTTCGCTCCTCCGGATTTTGCACTGATTAAACAGATGTGTATGAAAGGAAAATAATATGGAGGCTTACGCTCACTCAGGGTGAAAGTTTCGACAAGGTTAAAGTCGAACTTTAAAAATGCACTGAGTCTGCCAATCGGTTGCAAATGCAGGATTATGCACAGATTTGTGCAAAACAGCTTGCTTTATCGACAAGATACTCTTTTTCTAATTCAAATTTCGCGACCGTGTCCTTCTTTTATATAAGGTCATTTTAAAAAAAACATCTTTTTCACACCTGTGTGAGAATCCGTTTTCAATCTATAAATGTACAGACCTGAAGCGTAGCGACTACCATCAAAAGCAACCGCATGGTATCCCGCTTCTTTTTCACTATCTATTAGCACAGCTACTTCCTCACCAAGAATATTGTAAATGCTCAATTTAACCCGGCCTGGTTCGGGTAGATCAAACTTAATAGTGGTACTCGGATTAAAAGGATTCGGGAAGTTCTGATAAAGCTGGTATTTATCAGGAATTTGCATATTTACTTCTATTACTTTGGAGTATTCAAAAGTGCCGTCCAAATCGACTTGTTTCAGTCTATATTTGATAATGACGCTCGTCGGCGATTCATCAACATAGAAGTATTTTTTAGGTGAAGTGCTGTTGCCGTGCCCATTTACAAACCCAATTTCCTGCCAATCGTTATTCGCTGCGCCGCTTGCTCTTTGAATTGAAAAACCAAAGTTGTTTGTTTCAGTCTCTGTTCCCCATTGCAACTTTACTGAATTGCCGTTAACCAACGCACTAAATGAAGATAACTCAACCGGAAGAGGCCCATTATACGGAATGAGCTCGGCTTCCAGGCTTTGCGCATCGAAGCAATCGAATTCTATAACGGTGTTCGAGTCGATTCTGTTGATGATTCGGGCAGCGGAAGGAGAGCCGCTCAAATCCCAATTCCCTTTCACCTTTATTTGCACCTTCTGCACAGTCGATTGGGCATTGGTCAAAGCCAGATTGCTGTTCCTGCTGATATTGCCATACACAATAAATTGGTCTTCATCGAGCCGGCCAAATTCCGGATTACAGACACTGACTTTCAGGTTGCTCGCCGAATGATTGAGCATGACGATGCTCGGTTTATCGGCGCCGCGCAGCAGGCTGTCGGCAAGGAGACTGTAGCCGGACTGAAACAGGGCATAGCCGGTAATATCCAGTTCCTCGTGCCGCACGATGTGCGCCGTACTGTCCTTTTTCAAAACAGTGTATTTGGACGCTGCCGCATTGGCAAAATCCTGCAGACTTGCAGCATCTGTTTTAATCAACATCACATACTCATAATCTTCATTGTTCGGATTCTTACCGTGGTCAATCCAGGCTGTGGCGAAATCACCCTGGGTATTGGTTGCGCCACTATTATCTATTGATGACTGCGAGGAACGAATGATATTTACGCCTGTTCGATTGGGCAAATAAAAGCCGTTGCCAATGGGATCCATTAATGTGATCGAATTGCTGCCACTCGCAGCAAATGTATATGGAAAGGTGGATACACTGGTCGAATCAACATATATCGGTGTTGACGCGGATGACAGATTGCTCTGAAAAAGCGTTGTTTCGGTTTGATTTACGCCGTCGCCGTTGATGATGTTGGAACCCAGGCAAATAATTTGATCATTGAAAAAAAACATTGATTTATTCACCCGTGTTCCGGCTGACGAGGCGGCGTCATAATGTTTCATAGCAAAGACGCCGTGCAAATCATCCAGGCTGCCGCCGCCGACAAAAGATTGATCGCTGAATTTTCGATGGCCATTCTGATCGGAATAAGTAGTGGAGCCTTTGAGGACGGCCAGGGAGAGTTTGAGCGCTGTCACGCCGGGTATTCGGGCCCAATCCCACCCATCTTCAACAATGCCGCTGGAAGTTTCATCAACCGGGCTGCCGTGGGTTAGCAAGCTAATGGAGCCGTAGCTGGAATATCTTCCATAGACATGTTCATTGCTGGATTGTTCGTAAGAGATGATATTTTTGCTATAGCCTTTTACGGTGACCATCCATTCGTTGCGGCGATGAACCGACATGGCGGCATAAGGCTTGACCCAATGCCCGGAAGGGTCAGGCTCTGCCGAGTAGCTTTCTGATAGAGTTAAAAGGGTGTCCAGTTCGCCAATAGGTCTCGCCCAGCTAATGGCGCTCTGCACCTTCTTGAGGTACTTGGACTTGAACAACGGGTGGTCGACGTCGTACATACGCAGAAAGGCGGCGGCCATTTCGTTATCAACCGTATTACCTGCCAGAGCCATCAACCCATAAGCGGAGACGTGTTTTATCAATGAATAAGCGGCATCCGGGGCGCGACCTGCCGTGCCTACCGGGACATCATATTTGTTGGCGATTAAGCGATGTGCCAAAAGCGATTGCTTGAGATTTGTTTTGCTTTGCGCTGCAAGATCCCAGGACGATTCACTCAGAAGATAGGCAATGATAGAACACTGATGCAGCGCTTCCGGGACATAGGAAGTAGCATACACCATTTTGTGATGATAACCCAGGTAATCGGGCTTGATCATATCCGACCATCCATAGGCAATGCTAAGGGCATTATCAAGAAAGGTTTTCAGAAAATCCATGTTGGCGATTCTGGTGGCATCCGTAAAATCCTGAGCCAAAATATAAACAAACCTGTGCATAGCAACTTCGCGAAGGCCATCTGTGTTAAATCCGGTATAGGTGAAAGAAAACCCCGAAGCCTGTGGTTGAATTATTCTCGTTGCCCAATCTAATGTTGCCATTTCTCTGTAAAAAAGACCTACTGCTTTTAACTCGTCGCGCATAATGAGAACTGCATGCGCGTAGCCTGCCATACGCTCGGAAATTGTATTCGCAAAAGGGGTATAGGTATTCAAATCCGAATCAAATGGGCGCCCATCAGATAATTTCATTTCAATACCATCCGTCCAACCCCTTGAATTCAGATATTCGAACAATATTAGTATCCTCTCCAAGGTTGTGCTGTCATAGTAATAAGGATTAAGATCATTACTCGGTCCTTGTAAGTGATAGCTGTATGCCAGCGGAAATAGAATGTTGGCAAAAATATGCTTAAGTTCGTTATAGTCATCTGTGTCTTCAAGGTCATATTGTCCCGAGCCCGAGGGAGTAAAATTGTCATACTCTGTATTGGCGCTGCTAAAGTAGTTTTTTAAAGCGTTATAACGTTGCTGAATGCCGTAGATAGTGTAATCGGGATTTGTGCCGAGCAGCCAGGTCCGGTATTTTGTTCTGACACTATCAAGTCCGCTTAGGTCGGTAAAAGCGTTGGAGCCGGAATAGACAACCTTATACAAGTGTCTGGAATTTAGAAACAAATCGGTTGAACCGGTATAGTTTTGAGCGTCTTTCGGCTCCCTGCCATCGGGAAACGTAAGGGAATTGGCATAACTGACGCCGTCATCTGTGGAGGATTTAATATAGGCGTCGTTTGTATCGCGCGCATAGGCATTTATTAAATCGCCTGTGTCCGTTACAGGCGGTTTCTCGTGATTTCGCATGTCGCCTAGATTGGTTACGCGATTCCAGGCGCTGCCGGTCCATTGGGCAATATCCAGCCTGTATATTGGATTCGTTTGACTGTAATTGTTGGTATTATAGGCGAAAGTTACTACAGGGCGACCCAGTCGATTAATGGTAACTCTTGGTGGTTGGATTTCATTGGTTGTATCTCCCCAGGCCTGTTCCCCCGGGTAGAATAGATCCGCATTAGTCGAATCTACATCGATTGGAATACCGACTTCGGTTCCATCGGCCTTATAATACTTGTCATTCGCCACATCATAACGCAGGTATGTGCCTTTTTGAAAAGTATTATCTCCACTGTGTAACTGCGACCAGACTGTCACAATATGAACACTATTATTTTCATCGCCATAGATTTGGCTCATGTAGGCATTACGTCCATCCTGTTTCTTGAGTAATACCATTGTCCAGGTTTTCGTGATGTTGTTCCAGTGATAAAGGTCCTGCTTCTCATCATATTGACGCTCCCTGAGCGTTGCTCCATTAAAATACAGCCCTGTCCTTCTCGCTATAAAAAACACATCGCCATTCGTCGAGGTCGTCGCCCAGGGATAGGTGTATCTTCTTTCATCAAGGCCGGTATCATTGTAACCGGGCATGGTGGCGCTTTGGTCGGTAAAGCTATTGTATGAGCCTGCACTGTTAGACCGGTAGTATTTCATTTTGTGGTTATGCATGCCTATCCAGCAATGAATAAAACCGTCGCCATCGACAGCGATTGCAGCGTCATTGTGAGATTGGTCATCAGCGGCGATGGTGGGAAATAAGTCGCCGGACCAGTCGCTGCTGCCGGTATCCATATCATAACGGCAAACTCTTCCTGAGTCGGTGCCGGCGGTGTAGAGTATATAAACGTAATTTCCATAATAAGCGAAAGCAGGATTACCCTTTGAACTTGTACCCTGCCCGTAGTCAACCAATTGGGTTACGGTTTGTGCAGAAACATTTATTGCCATTAGTGACAATAAAACCATAACCAAAAATGTAAGTTGCTTTTTCATGTTTTTGTTCCTTCTATACCTTGGGTAGTATAATCGATAACATCGATTTCGATTTCTGAAATTGGCAATGATAAATGCTTGTCCTAAAAAGGGAGCTGCCAAAACCAATTAAATTTTGATATTCATATGGCGGGTTCCGGGTAGTTTTGAGAAAATCGGCTTACAGTTGTTCGCCTGCCCGGGGGTTGAAAAATACCGGGTGTACTCTAATAGGTGGCAAAAAATTCATATCTCCCCTCTGAAACAGGTTCTTTATTAAATCTTTGTAAATCTTATTTATTTTTCGGCATGTAACTTGTGAAACTGAACTCACAACCAGACCGAACTTAGCTGAAATCCTTTAGCTTTAACAGGTCTATTTTTTACTGATTGGTCTCAGTACTTTAGAATCTAATGACGCCTCCCTTGAAATGATCTCAAAATTACAATTCTCCTGCGAAGATCGTTTTAGTTGTTGCAGATGGTTTACTTCTTCGCAAAGCCTGTGCAATGCACCGAGAGAATTGTACCTTTATTCCAGAAGGCTGTAAACCCTTATCATACAACAACTCGCTGCGCGCAAGTTAGTGAATTAGGTGCTTTAATTGTTGCCTTTATCCTTATTAGAGTTTATCTTGTTTGTTACAGCCTGTAAGACACACCCCTTGTTCGTCTGAGTTCGGTCGTTATTCGAGATAATTCAGAGCGGATGTTGAACACCTAAGGGTTTGTCGAAAAAAAATGATTGCTTCAGATTATAATCCCGTTATTGGTTACACTTTATTGGATAAGGATTGCCACGTCATTTTCCCCTGTGGTCAGTCTTTTGATCCGGTATTTCCTTGAGAGGAATACTCAACGTTGCGCGGTTATGTGCAACGGATTAATTTTACGGGCCGTTGTGTGGGTTGGCAGCAAAGGCAAGGCATGAAAAAAAAGTTCTATATTCAGAAACAGGAGATACAACAATGAAACGCAAAACAAAACCTCCGTCCATGCTCAGGGTACCCTAAATATTGCCTGAAAGGGTGTTGTGCTTGAGAGAAGAGTTGTTTTGAATTCATTAAGTGTCAAAAACGACACAAGGGGATTATCATGAACAAACACTTTTTATCCGTCGCACTTCTCCTATGTTTAGGAAGTCAAACTTTTGCCGGTAGCATTACCGGCAAACTCACCGACAAAGACACTGGGGAGCCTCTTATCGGTGCAAATATCGTTGTCGTGGGGACGACAGCGGGAGCCTCTACATCTAACAACGGCGATTTCGTCTTAGAGAGCCTGCCACCCGGTGAATACGCACTCAGAATCAGCTATATCGGCTACCAAACGGTCGAACAAACGGTAACTGTTGGCGCTTCTGAGATAACCTTGAACCGGGCACTCACACCACTTATTTTGACCAGCGACATGATCACGGTTGTTGCCGCGCGCGCAAGAGTTCGCGAAACACCGGTCGCATTCATGGATGTAGAAAAAATCCAGCTTATCGAGGAATCCGGCTCCCGTGATTTCCCTGCAATGTTGGATGCCATGCCGGGTGTTTACAGCACCGAAGGTACCGGTGAAATGGGCGCCTCGCGGGTCAATGTTCGCGGCTTCGATTTCAAAAATATCGCCATGCTGATCAATGGTCTGCCGGTGAACGATGTCGAAGACGGATTTCAGTATTGGTCGAACTGGGACAACTTGACCGATGTCACCTCTTCGGTACAGGTGCAGCGCGGACTCGGGGCGTCAAATATGGCCGTCTTTTCCGTTGGCGGCACCATCAATATTCTCACGGATCCAACGCAACTCGAGAGATCCGTCAGCTTCAGGCAGGAATATGGTGCCGGCACCTATTTGAAATCACTCCTGAACTTCAATTCGGGTCTGATAGACAACAAATTTGCGGTCTCGATTTCTTTGGCCAGGAAAGACGGTTACGGCGTCATTGACCAGGCTTGGATCGATGAATACTCCTATTATGGCACGCTCAGTTATAATGCCGGCAGAAATCATCGCCTTGAATTGTCTGCCGTTGGTGCGCCGCAATCCCATGGCCAGCGTTCTTTTCCCCAAAATGTCGGCGCTTTTGATAAAGACTTTGCGCTCGACATCTACCGCGACTATGGCCTGGGCGCTGATGCCATCGCCTCGCTGGAAGATGCTCCGGATCTCGGACGTCGATATAATCCTAACTGGGGCCCCATTTTCAATTTCGACAAATCCAGATTGAAGGAATACTACGACGGTGAAGTGCACGATTTTCAGGACCGCCCGCTCTACCTCGGTGGCGACAAACAAAGTGGCAACTTCCTGAACTCAAATATCAACTACTATCACAAACCGCATTTTAACCTGAATTGGTACTGGCAGGCGTCCCCCAAACTGCTTTTGACCAATGTTGCCTACTATACTAGAGGACATGGCGGCGGTGCGCAAACCTGGGGTTCGCAACCAAGGATAAGCAGTGGCGAGTTTACAGGCCAGATTGACTACCAGACGATATACGATAACAATCGCAACAACATCGACCCGACCTATAGCACGACTGAGAGCAGAACACAGACGGTTATGCTCAACTGGACCAATAAGCACTACTGGGTTGGTTTGCTGAGCTCAGCGCAATATCGTCTCAATAATGAATCCACCCTGACCTTCGGAATCGACGGCCGCTACTACAGAAGTGAGCTCGGACCCGAAGTCAGGAACCTGCTGGGCGGCGATTATTACATCGATTTCGGCAACGCCAACCAGACCTCCCCGGTGAAGCGGCTCGGAGATAGTTTTGGCTTCCACTATGGCGCCAATATCCGCTGGATCGGCGGTTTTGCCAGCTATGAGCAAGAATTCGGCAAACTGACGGCAGTAGCTTCGGGATCGGTGATCAATAACTGGTATCAGAGACGGGATGATTTCAAAGACCATTCGCTTATCCCGCGCAAGACAGACTGGCTCAGTATTTTTGGCGGAACGGCCAAGGCAGGCGCCAATTACGCACTTGCGCAAAACCTCAATATATATGGCAATGCCGGCTTTTACTCCAAAGCGCCGATTTTTGCTGCGGCCATCGACTTCTCGCACCAAGTATTTGATAAAATCCTGAATGAGAAGATATACTCCATCGAGGGTGGCGTCGGTTATGAAACGAAGTTGTGGAAAATAAACGGCAACCTGTATCACACGTTCTGGCAAGACAGAAACTTGCCTTCATCCACGCAAATAACCAATCCGACGACCGGAGCACAAGAGAGATTTTTGTTCCTGCTCAAGGGCATCGACGCCCGGCACATGGGAGTGGAAGCAGATTTCACTGTCAACCTGCATAAAATGCTGCAACTAGACGGAGCGGTTTCCCTGGGAAGCTGGGAATGGCTCAACGATGTTGAAGCTACATTTGCACCTGACGCTTATCCGGATTCGACGACAACAATTCAGGTCTTTTCAAAGGACCTTAAAGTTGGTGGCGCGCCGCAAACAACGTTCGGGCTGGGTGTGACCGTCAGGCCGGTGACAGGAATGACTCTCAAGACACAGTGGCGGCTGCACACAAACCAATACGCAGAATTCAATCCTGCCGGGCGAAGGTCGGAAAGTGACCGCGGCGCTCAGTCGTGGAAATTGCCAAGTGCAAATATCGTGGATATCTTTTTCGCTTATGCACTGCCGCTTGAACTCGGTGGTGCAAAATTGCAACTTATCGGCCGTGTCTTCAACCTGTTCGATGCCGATTTTATTTCGCTGGCAAGTGACCGCGGCAACCACACGGCCGCGGACGCTCTGGT
This sequence comes from Candidatus Zhuqueibacterota bacterium, assembly GCA_029262005.1. GTDB lineage: Bacteria > Zhuqueibacterota > Zhuqueibacteria > Oceanimicrobiales > Oceanimicrobiaceae > JAJDAG01. The sequence continues at coordinate 41,501 of JAJDAG010000113.1, forward strand.
GTTTATGGGCAAACCGCGCTATTTTAATCTTGGCATGACCATAGAATTGTAGTTAGGAGAGAATAACCCTGACAGGGCTTTGGGCCCTGTCAGGGTTGAGATAGGTAACTGATGCGT
>JAJDAG010000114.1 GCA_029262005.1 Candidatus Zhuqueibacterota bacterium
CAAAGGATCAATAACCGGTTACATCCGTAAAAAAACACCGTCCCCCCCCCCCCCCCATAAATTTTTTTTGACGCCAAAATAAAATTCTCTTGACAGTTGTAGTTTGGTTGTTATATTGTGATGTGTGCATTACAATGTAACAGAGTGGCTAACAGGGAGATCAGTCTGTGAATTTGAACAATCCACCGGATCTTACAAAAGCAGAATACGACATTTTGCGCGTGCTGTGGAAGTCGGAGCAGTTGACAGTGCGAGAAGTTCACGAACAGTTACAAGAAGCATATAGCTGGGCATATTCTACGACCAAAACAATGATGGATCGCATGGTGAAGAAAGGGCTTCTGAACCGCGAGACATTTCACGGCATATTTTTGTACCGGCCACTTATATCCCGACCCTTCGGGTTGGCGCGATTGGTGGCGTTTTTTGCCGATCGGGTTTTGGAAATGGATTACGGTTCTGTTGTGTCGTTGTTTGGACGCAGCAACGCTTTAACTCAGGATGAGATGAATGAATTGAAGGCGCTTTTGAAACAGAAAAAGAAAGGAGCACGGCCAAAGTGATTGAAATAATTATTCGCTTCATGGGGCTGAACTTAATTTATTCTGGTCTGCTTTTCGCTGTTGCCCTTCCTGTATCCGTGCTTTTGAAAAAGCAAAAACCAATCTGGCGGTATGGTATTTGGAGCCTGGTCATGCTAAGGTTGCTTTTGCCGCCTGACTTGAACGCACCATCCAGTGTGCGCGCTGTCCTGGATAAGGCGGATTTATTTTCAAATCTATGGGGAACAGCTTTGACGGAGTCAGAGTCGGCAGGCAATATGGATGCAAGGTTTTTAGCTGCCGGGGAAGTTCAAACCGGAAATAGTGCTGGTTTAGATTTTCAACAACCTGATACATGGGTGCTGACTCTGGCGTTTTTTTGGGTTTGCGGAGCCACTTTGATGCTGTGTTTACTTCTGTTTGGTCGAAGAAAATTTACACTAATTCTTAAAAACGCCCAGCCTTTGGCAGACAGTCAAGTTGTCGAGTATGTTAACAAGTGGCGCCAATTGGTCCGCGTAAGCCGCCCGGTAAGCGTGGTCGTTTCATCTGGCTATCTGACGCCGTTTACCAGCGGCGTTCTGAAGCCGGCGATTTTTATACCCAAAACTCTTTTGACCCATGCTTCGCAGAGAACAATTGAAACCGTCATTGCACATGAAATTGCCCATATCAAGCGCCTTGACGCGTTGTGGCTGGTCTTGCAAAATATCGTTCAATTGCTATATTATTTCAACCCGCTTGTATGGTTTGCGAATAGCGAAATTAACGCTGCGCGCGAGCAACTCTGCGACAACTTTGTCTTAACCACAGGGGAAATATCATCGGAGTGCTATGCTCAGGGACTGCTGGATGTGGTCAATTTGAAATTGGTCGGTATTCCGGCATATCAACCCGGCTTGGCATTTGGCAGTCGGAAAAACCAGATAAGAGAGCGAATCACAACAATAACCGGAGGAAAGAAAATGTCGAGAAAGAGCCGCATCATGAATTTGGTCGCGTTGTTGTCTATCGGTGTCTTTGTGCTGCCGATGGCTAAATCTCAGCCGGGAGTTTGGCAAAAAGGTGGTGTGTCAGAGAGTGGTCAGACTCAAAAAAAGAATAAAATGCCTTTTGTACTCCCAATTAAAGCTGGAAGAATTAGCAGTTCATTTGGCCTACAAGTTGACCCATTCTCCAAAAAAGAGGTGCATCATAATGGTGTGGATATCGCAGCCAAAGGCGGTACCCAGGTCTATGCAGCCGCGGCTGGCCAGGTTTTGAAAGCAGTTACTGAATATAAGCTGAACCGCGGACGCGGCCGTTACATTCAGATTGAGCATGCGAATGGATTCGTGACCGTTTACAACCATCTTTCAGTTGTAAAGATACAAGAAGGTGAACAAGTCAAGGCCGGGCAAATCATTGGTTTGGTTGGCAGCACCGGGCGCAGTACAGGGGCTCATTTGCATTTTGAGGTTATGAATGATGGTGCAAACGAAGACCCGGCGAAGCGTGTTGATTTTTCCGGCTTCGGAAAATAAACAAGACCTCATTCTTTCGGTGAAGTTTACAAATCGCTCGTGCCGAGCAAACCCGGATGGTAGACCTCTACTTAAACCGCTCATCAATTGCTTGCTGCACAGCCTCTACATCGGCTGATAATTCAACCGGCTGGTTGGCGAAACGAGGATTTATGCCTTTGAGTCGGTTTTCGTGATATCGCGTTTTCATGTCCGTGAATTTTAAACCGTGCGCAGTAGAAACAACCACCACTTTATCTGTGGACTTGATTTCATTTTTCTGCACGAGTTTCAGGAAAGCAGCAAGTGCCACACCCGTCTGCGGGCAGGTGAATAGGCCGTGCCGGTCGGCCAGTGCGCACGCATTTGCCAGTTCGTCTTCGTCGGCCTGCTCAACAATCCCATCAAATTTTTTTAGCGCGCGGATGGCTTTTTTCATACTCACGGGCGCACCGATCTGAATGGCTGTTGCCAGGGTTGGTTCTGCGGTTTTGGCCACAAGTTTTTTAAAATTGTTTTGAAAACTTTCGTAGAGCGGATTTGCCTTTTGTGCTTGCGCGCAAACCAGTCGCGGCAGCCGGTCGATCAGGCCAACCGCCTTCATCTCAAGCAGACCCTTGCCAATGGCCGAAACATTGCCCAAATTACCTCCGGGAACAATGATCCAATCCGGCACTTGCCAATTTAGCTGTTGAATCAGCTCCATGCCAACGGTTTTTTGCCCCTCAATACGCAGTGAATTCATGGAATTCGCCAGGTAGATTTCTTTTGATTTTGTCAGTTGCTGCACAAGGCGCATACAACCATCGAAGTCGGTGTCGAGGGCCAGGGTGAGGGCCCCGTTGGCAATGGGTTGAATGAGTTGTGCAGTCGATATTTTGCCTTTGGGCAGCAGCACCACAGCCGGAATATTTGCAGCGGCACAGTATGCTGAAAGCGCTGCGGATGTGTCACCGGTGGAGGCGCATACCACTGCCTTTATCTTTTGTCCTCGTGCGATCATTTGCTTCACCATTGAGACCAGCACGGTCATGCCAAGGTCCTTAAATGATCCGGTATGGCTGTTGCCACACAGCTTAATCCATAATTTCGTAACGTTTACCTGTTTGGCCCAGCGGCCGGCTTCAAACAGTGGTGTTCTGCCTTCGCCGATGGTCACGATGTTCTCATCATCAATTTCAGGACAAACCCATTCTTTCTTGCTCCAAACGCCGCTGGCATTGGGCCCTGTCGCCTGCATAAAACGGCTTGTGAAAATTTCTTTCCACTGTTCCGCGGTTTTGCGCCGCAATAATTCCATATCATGCGTGACCTGAAGCAGTTCACCGGAGTGAGGACAGCGATAAATAATTTGGTCGAGCGGGTACCTTTCCGGGTGATTTTCATCGCTGCTCTGATACCAGGCGCTAAATTTGTTTGTACTCGTTGTTTTTTTGGGTTGAATTTGTTCTGCCATTTTTTTGTCAATCAGGCGATCAAAGTCTGGCATCGCACATATTTCGTTTATGAATTACCCTGTGAAAATTTAAAGTACATTTCCAGGCCCCTGGCGAATGTCTGCACAAATGGTCGCGCCGCTCTTGCATAAAAACAACGTGCAAGTTTGCGGTTACGGTTTAACAGCTGACCAAGTCGATTCTCCTGGATACGCTGCAAATAGTCTGAAAAAGTAAAATCGTTGCTTGCGAAAGCAGCATCAATTGCTTCCGCACTCACCGGGCCGTAAGCCAGGGCAATGGATATGCCTTCGCCCAGCCACGGCTCAATGCCTGCTGCGTCACCCACCAGAATAACATTTTTCGCCGAATAAGTTCCAGTTGGCACGAACCATCGTTCCGGGTGTCCCAGGAGTTTCACATTATTGGCAGAATGCCCTTGCAAAGCCAGTTTATCAAAGAGCAATGGTTTTAACTTTGCCCTTTTCGAATTATGGATGCGGCTGTCAAAGATGCCCACGTTCAGGTGTGGTTCGCCATTAACCAGAGTTGGAAAATCCCATAAATAGCCCTGCAATTGCTTATCGAGGTGGCGGAAATCAAGTATGGCCATGTTCTCTGTAAATGCCGGCTCAGTCGGTTCTGCTTTGATGACCACTTCGAGCAAGCGAGACATTCTGGAGATATTTGCCGGTACGAGTTTTCTACGCACCAGGCTTTTTGCGCCGTCAGCACCAACAAGGACACGCGTCAGGTAATCCCCATTTTTTGTTTTTACACGAATCCGGTCACCTTCCCGCAGCAAATCCGTGACTTCCTGATTTTCCTTTATTTCAATGCCTGCAAGCCTGGCATGCCGGACAAGGTCTGCGTCGAATTGTTCTCTCCGCACGATACGCATCAGATTCGGGCGTTCAAAATAGACTGGTTTGTTGCTAAAGCGAAACTGCACTTTGTGGATTGGAAAACCTGCAACCCTGGATTTTATTTCCAAAAATTCCAGTATTTCCTCTGCCAGTGCGGTTACGCCACCGCCGCACAGCTTTGGCCTCGGATGCACCGCTTTCTCCAGCACAAGCACTTCACTTGCCAGCGCAGGATTCAGCTTTCGCAGGCTCAATGCCGCTGATATTCCAGCCGGTCCCGAGCCCACGACAATAACATCCCGATTGTTTATTAAAGTTGCAGACATCGGCAGGAATATGGTTAATAGTTTGCTCCTTGTCAAGTCCGGCGAAAAATGGTGACATCATTTTGTCAAGTCTGGATCTGGTATTCAGAAGTTAAGAATACGTAAATTGTGGCCGAAGACTTTACAAGAGTTAAGAACCTGAAACAGTAGGGACGCGAACCTTATGTTGCAAGATGCTCGTTTATCCAACATTTTATCCATACCAATTCTTTTGCTGACCTTGCTCGTGGCTTGCAGGCCGGTTTTCGCTCAACAGTTTGGTAAGAATGGCGTGCAGTACACAAATTTTGACTGGCACTACATTCAATCGGAACATTTTGATATCTATTACTATCCGGGTGGTATCAAAGCGGCGGCGTTTGTTGCTGAAGTCGCTGAATCCGCAAGGCAGAATATTTCGGAGAGTTGGGACTATCGCCTCAGAGGCCGCATCGTTGTGGTGCTTTATAATTCTCACAATGATTTTGAGCAAACGAACCTCAATGTCGGACCGCCGGAGGAGTCAGTGGGCGGTTTTACGGAGTTTTACAAGAATCGGGTCGTCATTCCTTTTGAAGGCTCATACGAGCAGCTTCGCCATGTCACCCATCATGAGTTGACGCATGCAATTTTGCTGCAAATGTTATTCGGCACCGGCTCGTTTTCTATCGTCAGCGGTATTTCAAGAGCAAACATTCCGTTGTGGTTTATTGAGGGTCTGGCTGAGTATGAGTCCCGTGGCGGTTGGGATAAGGAATCCGACATGTTTATCAGGGATGCCGTGGTCAATGGCTATTTGCCGCCAATTCGTTATTTGTACGGTTTTCTGGCTTACAAAGGCGGGCAATCTGTTCTTTCGTTTATTGCTGATGAATACGGCAAGGAGAAGATTAGCGAGATTCTTGGCAAGGTGAGAGTTTACAAAGATATAGAAAAAGCGCTTGAATTAAGTATTGGGTGCGGCTTGGATGAATTGACCCACGACTGGCATAAATATCTCAAAAAGAAATACTGGAATGAATATCCTGAGCGTGCGGAAGCGGGTGATTTTGCCCGGCAGTTGACCTTCCATAATCGCGACCATAATTTCATAAACAACAGTGGCGCTCTTTCGCCGCAAGCGGATAAAGTGGCTTATTTATCGGATAAATCAGGTTATTTTGATATTTATCTTGTTTCTGCCATTTCCGGAATGCCTCTGAAAAAAATTGTGAGTGGACAAAAGTCCGGCAGTTTTGAGGAAATGCACTGGTTACGGCCCGGCATTACCTGGAACCCGGAAGGCACACAGATCGCATTTGCTGCAAAGGATCGGGAGCAGGACGCGCTTCATATCGTCGATGTAGCCAGCAAGGAAGTCAAGAGTAGTCTGAAGTTTGCTCTTGACGGCATTTTTTCTCCAGATTGGTCGCCGGATGGCAGCCAAATCGCCTTTGTCGGAAGCAAGGAAGGCGAGTCTAATCTTTATCTTGTTAGCACGAAGTCTCGCATGGTGCAAAAATTGACGGCTGATTTATTTAGTGATCTGGAGCCGCGGTGGTCACCGGACGGCACTGAAATTGTCTTTATTTCTGACCGCGGATCGCATGTTAATCGTGAAACATTGCCCGAAGATTTCAAAATGCATAATTCAGATTATCATCAATTTGATGTTTACACAATCAATATAAAATCTCAGCATATGCGACGAATTACAGATACCAGCTCAAATGAAAAATCGCCAATATGGATTCCGGACGGCTCTGGTATTGCATTCGTTTCAGATAGAAATGGAATTTCAAACATTTACTTGAAACGCAGAGCGCATGCACACACACCGGCACAACTGGTCGTTGCCTCCACAGGCTCCAGGAACAGTTTGGATTCGACAGAACGAGCTGGTGAGCGCGCCTGGCAAGAAAGCGCCTATCCGATCACAAACGTTTTGAGCGGCATTGATCATCTCTCGTGGCAAGGAGAGCGGCTCGTTTTTACCAGCTTCAATAATGGCGGATTTGATGTCTTCTTAATGACCAAACCGCTGTCAGTTAATCCGGAACAAATTCATTTGATGCCCACCGAACATGTCATCGATCTGGCCGACCGCCTCACAGCGATTGATAGCGAGTCTTCGGAAAAGGCTCCTTCTCCTGCAGATAGCTTGAAAAGCAGGCCGTTGCAGAATTTCGTGTTTGGAAAGAAATTTCGTAATGGCAGGCCTGTCAGCGCTTTTGCTGCCAGCGCGGAAATGTTTCTGCCCCCGAATGCGTACCTCAATGACTCAGGTTTTTTTAAAACCAAGCGGTATCGGACAAAATTCTCTGCGGACATCGTCACAGCCGGGGCGGGTTTTGATCCATTCTTCGGATTTCAGGGCGCGACATTGGTTTCATTCAGTGACTTGATGGGAAATCACAGGTTTAACTTTGTGACAGATGTTTTTGTGGACTTCAAGAACAGCGACTTTGCTTTTGGTTATCAATATCGACCCCGTCAAACCGATTACGGAGCAGGCTTTTATTTGAAGAATTATCTCTTCTTCAGCAGGGGTAGGTTTCTCGTGCGTGACCGTAATTTGGGCCTGCGCCTGCAAATGAACCGTCCTTTTGACCGTTACCGGCGACTATCTTACGGCGTTGATTTCAGATTTATTTATCGCGAAGGTCTTGCTGACTTGCTGGAGGACCGTGAGGAACTGGCAGATGGTTCTACAAAAGTGGCATTGGTCAGCCTTGCCTATATAAAGGATAATGTCATTTGGGGTTTTACAGGTCCGCGTGCAGGCTCGCGTCTGAATCTCTCCGTCAAGGCCAGCCCCGATTTGGGAAGCAATGGCCTTGACTTTAGAATTTATCAATTTGACTATCGTACCTATATTAATTTTTCCAAAAGGCACACCTACGCCATCCGTTTTCATGCTGGGTTTAGCGAAGGGCGCAACAAACAAAGATTCTTTCTGGGTGGCATGCCAAACTGGATTAACCTCAAGTTTCGAAAAGATGTTTCACTGGAGCTTGAGGATGTTTATTTTTCAAATTTTGCATCGCCTCTGCGGGGATATGACTATTATGAGCAAATCGGCGCAAAGTTCTTTCTCGGCAATTTTGAATTGCGAATCCCGTTTGTAGATTATGTGCAAACGAGCTGGCCTCTTCGTCTCCGATTTGCCAATATACGCAGCATTTTCTTCCTTGACTTCGGCAGCGCCTGGGATGACAATTTAAACTTATTTAGTCGGACTTCGGGCGGCGGTATTAAATTCGATGATCTCTTAATGTCTTTCGGCTGGGGAGCCCGCGTGAATATGGGGTTCGTTCTGCTAAAATATGATATTGCCTGGCGCACCGACCTGACCGGCGTGACCAGCCCGAGGAATTTGGTGTCAATTGGCGCTGATTTTTAGCAAGGCCTCTGCTCAAAAATTACATAATGGGGTCTCAGCAAGCGTTCTTCAGCGAAGCAAGTTCACTCTAAGCGAGGTGCACGAGACTATATAGACCGGCAGTGAAAATCGATATTTCTTGTTTCTATTGGGTTCGCAAAAAGTCTCATTGTCTCACCCCTGAATAAGTGTTATTTGTTGGTAAAGCTGGTATAAATGCTGTGTGCACATCTCTGTTTCTTCCTGTTTTCTTTCAATACAAAAGTATGATTTCGCGCGCTGCCAAGAGGCAGAAGTGCCAAGGGGAACTCGGGCTGCAAATACCGCCGAAAACTGTTGATTTTGAGAAGTCAATGGTTTATATTTAGCGGCGAAAAATTGTTGATTCCTGACACCCTTTCA
>JAJDAG010000115.1 GCA_029262005.1 Candidatus Zhuqueibacterota bacterium
ATATCTCCTGACTTGTTGATCTGTTACCATCCAAGATAGCCCTCCTTTATGTCTTTGCTCTTCTTGGATAGTATGAAAACTCCGTTGAATAATAGGGAATTTTAATTGTCGCCAACAGGGAAATATAAATGTCGTTAATCACCCCACTCGGGGAAGCGCCAGGGATGAGGAACAAGCGATAAGCAAGGACTTCTTTGACCTCGTTGTGATTGATGCGGGTTATCGCGGCAGTGCTGCCGCGGATAGTGCCTGTTGATTAACAGGGCGTTTTCGTTGTCTTGAGCCAATTTTTCCTTGATTGTCAATGAAAGTATTGTAATCTTGGAGTGTTATTCAGATTTGTAGAAATATATGTTAGATTTAATTTTACCCGCTTATCAAACATCATTTTCTAATGAAACCACAAGCTTTTCGTTTTTCGGAAGGACTTATTCTGGCGGCGATTCCCGCGATTGCATATCTATTTGCTTTCGCTTATGAAACGGGATATGCGAGCTATTTCCGATTGCCTGTTGAGTTTATTGAAATAGACTTGAGAAGTATACTAATTGTGGCAGCCGGGTTATATGCTTTTCTTTATACGATTTTAATGTTGTCTAGAATTCTACCAATGAGGAGCACGATTGTAATTTTAAGAAGCTTTCTCACGCCCATTGTCTTTGGATTGATCTTTTGGGCACTTCTAAGAGCCAACATAGGTGTAAGCTGGAAGATTATTAGTTTCACCGTGTTTTTTTTCTTTGTCTGGTCAAATCTGCTTAACCCAATAAAGAAGTACAAAGGTTCAATAATCGATCGCTGGGACGCTGAAAATCAAAGAGATGAAGAAGCCGCTAGCAGACAATTGGAAGGCTCATTTCTTGGAACGGGGTTGAGCAAGTTAGTGAACCTCGGCATTGATCCAATTGTGCTCCGAAACGTGTATTTATTTTTGATCATCGGCTTAGGGGTCTGCAATCAAGCAGGATACATAAGAGCTTCAATACAGAAATCCTTTTTGCGTCCCTCGGCTCAGAAAGAGCTTATCATCCTCCGGCGTTGGGGAAATTATTTCGTGGCTGCTTCTTATGATACAGTACAACAGCAAACCAAGACAGATTTTCATTTAATTTCGTTTAGCTCGAAGAATAGCTTGTCGTTCTCTTCGATTTATGTCAAGGATATTAAACGTCCTCCAGCATTCAAGAATGGACAGAATATACCAACACAAAAAGTCAAACCTGACACTCTATTGATAAGGCCAGATACACTTAGCATCAAACAGTAATCCAACTTTGCTGTGGGGGGCAGTTTTGTAGGGTGGGCTTGTTTCTTAAGCCCACCATTTTGGACGTGAAGGGGGCTTACAAATTTGTGTTCTAACACTCCAGTCCATCCGACTCTTCGCAGGGCGATGATTCTTTGAAAAATGGACATGCACAAGGGTGGCGTGCTCACGGGTCAGTGCCGCGATTAGGTGTTCAGGAATGTAAAATATGTTTTGCGAGAATCAGATTATCATAAAATTTCAATCAACGGCAATGTTGGAGTATTTGAAATGCAATTGTTTATACGGAGAAACAAAATGAAAGAACTTATTCTCTTCTTTTTGGCTGGTGTATTATTCTTGCAAGGCTGTACTGGTTCAGAGAATGATATACATCTAAAAAATGAAATCTCTCATGCGGACTATTTTGAGAACACTGGCAGAGATGACGTTCTAACCGGCGGCATCAAAATGATAGATATTGCCACACCTAGCGGCAACTTTAAAGTTTGGACAAAACGAATTGGCAATAATCCAAAAATTAAGGTTTTATTACTTCATGGTGGACCTGGAGTCACGCATGAATATTTGGAATGCTTCGATAGTTATTTCCCGAAAGAAGGGTTTGAATATTATTATTATGATCAACTCGGATCATATTACAGTGATCAACCTTCCGATAGCACGCTTTGGTCAACAGAGCGTTTTGTTGAAGAAGTAGAGCAGGTTCGTAAAGCGCTGAACCTCAAGAAAGACAATTTTTATTTATACGGGCAATCCTGGGGAGGAATTTTGGCAATTGAATATGCGCTTAAATACCAGGAAAACCTGAAAGGCCTCATCATTTCCAATATGATGATGTCCATACCTGATTATATAAAGTACGCAGAAGAGGTGTTGGGGCCTCAGCTCGATCCGTCTGTATTGGCTGAGATCAAAGAAATCGAGGCAAATAAAGATTACGATAATCCGCGGTATATGGAATTAGTGGCAACACACTATTACCCGGAACATGTTTTACGAATGCCGTTGGAAAATTGGCCGGACCCCGTGAATCGTGCTTTCAAACACCTCAATCCGGAAGTTTATGTTCCTATGCAAGGCAAGAGTGAATTTGGGGTTGCAGGAGATGCGAAACTTAAATACTGGGTGAGAAAATCCGATTTACCCAAAATAACCGTACCGACCTTAATCATTGGCGCAGAATACGATACTATGGATCCAAAACATATGCAATGGGTCGCTTCACAGGTTCAATATGGTAGATATTTGCATTGCCCAAACGGGAGCCATATGGCCATGTATGATGATCAGCAAATTTACTTCGAAGGATTAATTAAGTTTGTCAGGGATGTGAATGAAGAAAAGTTTAATTAGAAACTGTAGCGCTAACAAGTTTTGTAGGGTGGGCTTGTTTCTTAAGCCCACCATTTTGGACTGCGATTGGGTGATTCTTGCAACGCTGTCTAATAATTATTTGCAGCCCAGGTATCGTAAAAATACTATCAATAAGACTATTTAACTAACCAAAACAAAGGGGAAAGTCATGGCTAAAGGAAAAGATGCTCAAAAAACAGATAAGAAAAAATCAGGAAAAACGTTGAAAGAAAAGCGTAATGAGAAAAAAGAGAAGAAAGCCAGAAAGGATAAGCTTTAGTTCTTTAAGCAAATGAAATTTGAGCTTGATAAGACTGTCAGAGCTTGATGCAGGGTGTTCAATAAAAAGCCGAAACAACTATGAACAAGCGCCGGGTGGCGGGTGCCTCCAGCCGGTGTTTTCGTGCGCACGCTCATGGTTTCAGTTGTGTGCCTTCCTGACAAGTTCGCTCAACCGGACGTTACCGCTACGGCGTGATTTTCAGCATTTCTTTGTTTTTGGCACGCTGGATGTCCGCAGGCAAAGCCTGCTCCCATCCAGCGTGCTCGCGGGTCAGCGCCGCCACCAGGCGCGCTTATAGTAAATTTAATTTTTAGTGTGCCCGGAATGGTGCACCCACAAAAATTTAAGGAGTGCCAAATGAAGAATCGTATATTTGTCTATATAAGCATCGCATGGCTGATGCTATTTTTCACCCATGCGTTTTCACAAACACCGCCGCCGCCCCTTGGCCCACCCACAGCATCCGCTGAAGCGAACGGTGGATTGCTAATAACCTTTCTTCGGATTGCACTACAGGAAGCCGGCCAGCAAGTTATTGATACAGCAAATAACCAACTAAGAAATCACCCAAGCCTTCGCGCCAAATTGAGTTGGGGACAAAATGCCAAGCCACTAGAATGCGGTTATGATTGTATGTCAGCGCCGAATTTAGACGAGACAAAGTACATCGATCGGCCAAACACCAAGCGTGTTGTCCATCGCGCGCGGCTGAGCTTTCGCATCGACAATATCAAGCGAAAAGCCGGGGGCGTCTGGTTGCCCGCGGTCGGCATCCGGCGGACGATCCACACCAATATCAATATTCATGCTTATTGTGAAGGATGGCGCGGGACCGAAGGCACGATTCGCATTTACATCAAAACTCAGCCTCCATTCATAGATGAAGCTCACAGCATTGTCGAAAGTATTCTTGATTTTATTTTGCTGCCGCTTAATATTTCCAATTTTGTGGACGCACAAATTGCCCGGCAACTCAAATCAGACGGTGGTTTGCCAGTCGTAGAGCCGCCGAACGGGTGCTGCAACTCGCTCGGCGTTTTATCAAACTCCCCGCTTGATCGCCGTTCGCGCTTCGACAACATTGTTTGGGATCGTCCACCGGCAAAGAGCCCCTTGCAGGGCGGTGTTGCTTTGCAAGGTGAGAATGCGGAAGTTCGATTCATTAGTATTAAAAGGCGCAAGAGCCTGAACTCAGCGGAAGCACAACACGATGATGTTCGATTCACCTTTTTTGTGAATGGCAAGGTGGCAGAATATCCCCCGGTTGGAAAAGTGAAGATTGCTGAGAACCAAACGCTTCCACTTGGAAGGGGTGTCGTTCTAAAAGTACCACTCTCAAAAAAAGATCCTGTCATGCAGGTGCTTGTCAGCAATAATTTCAAGGCAGCCGGATGGAAAGAACATTCACGGAAGGGCAAGTATGGTCATGGCACAAACACACTGCGGACAAGTAGAAAAATAGTCGGGCCACCGCTGCCAACATCCGGTTTTGGAAAAGGTACGGGCGGCAAACCGACGAAAATCACTGTGAACGAATTTGAACTGACGTACAGAATTAGCTATCGTGGCCAACCTGTTGTAAAAGGCGATCAGAAACCGAAATTACAAATGAAGAAAAAGTTGTTGCAACCAGCGAAAACTGTGAAAAAGAATCAATGAGTCAATTTAAAGTGCCGCTTGTTATGCTTTTGAATTGATGGGAGTCGACCACAGGATAAGTTCATAACGCTATATTTAAAAGGAGGAAAATTATGGCAAATTTTATGATTGCATATTACGGAGGAAAGCAGCCGAGTTCAAAAGAAGAGGGCATGGCGCAAATGGGTAAATGGAAAGCTTGGGTCGAAGGTCTTGGTGAAAAGGTAATCAATCCCGGAACACCTTTAATGGGCACAAAAATTGTGACTTCAAATGATGTTCAAGACGAAAATGCTCCGAATGCGCTGAAAGGATTTGCAGTTGTTAAAGCGGAAAGCATTGAAGCTGCCATTGAAATTGCCAAATCAGATCCGTTTTTGGAAAATGGCGGTACAATACGTGTCGCTCAGATGATGGAAATGCAGTAAACGGGATTCCAAATTACAAAAAGGAGAAAGCAATATGAAGGTTTTGATTAAGGGGGCATTAATCGGTGGCTTGGTAGCATTTATCTGGATGAATTTTTCCTGGATGGTATTGCCGTGGCACGGAATGACCCTATCCACATTGCCAAACGAAGCTCCGGTCGCTGAATCCTTAAAAAATAATGTAACGGAGAGTGGCCTCTACATCCTGCCCTGGACTGCGGATCATACAGAGGAGGCGATGGGGGCGGTTAATCAAAAAATGGAGAAAGGGCCATATGCATATATGGTTGTGCATCCCGCTGGCTTTAAGAAGAATATGGGTAAAATGATGCTCTTTGGTTTACTCTTCAATGTTTTAATCGCATTCATTTTGACCTACCTCTTAACGAAAACGAGGGGTCTGAGTTATATTCAAAAAGTGGGCTTTGTAAAAATGGCAGCAGTTGCAGGAGCCTTGGTGATAGTCGTGCCCAACCTTATTTGGTGGCAATTCCCCCTTGCTTACACCTTGGTTACGATAGTCGATACCGCTTTTACCTGGGGCTTTGCCGGGCTTGCGATTGGAAAAATTGTAAAAGATTAATCACTGACCATTTTAATGCAGGTCATTTAAACTTTAAAAAGGATTGGCCTGATTAATTCACAAATCAACAATTTACAGTCATAAATTAACGTGAGTTCGACGTAACGCGTGACTGTACAAACCCTCAGGATTCTGTCTGGACCGTCCCCAAAATCCAAAAGAAGGCGTCATTTCGAACGCGGGTTCTTTCGGCGGAGAAATTTGGAGTGAGCAATTTTATTACCGCAAAAACAAATGTTTGGCATCGATTCTCATCTTGCCGCACAGATTTCTCACACATGACAAAAAGACGTCGTGGTTCGAAATGACAAGTCCTTTTTTATGTTCACACAGAGGTATCGCGTTACATCGAACTCACGTTAAATTCTGAGTCGGATTGTCACTCAGGAGGCGTCTTTGGACAAAGTAACTGCTGCGAATCAAAAGGATTCCTCCTGAGTGACAATCCGCTGCTTGACATTTGACCTGAAATTGTTGATTTGTGAATTAATCAAGTTGTCAAACTATTCTAATTCTTTCCTTCTTTTCTCCCCAAAACCGTTTGAATGCGACATCTCTCCTATCATTTGCGACCTGACTCCTATATATGAGACCCTTTGTTTTTGTATTTTGGCCATAAGGTTTTAAATAGCCTCATATATTGCAGTGGTTAGCTCAGGCGCCGACTGGCTGCTGCATGAATTTATTATCATAACTAATATGCTGGAGGAAATCATGCGAGTAAAATATTTACGTGAAATGCTCTTGACGTTGTGTCTTATAATCTGTTCAGCCTGCTCGTCCGTAAATCAAAAAAAGGACCTGGACGTCAGCCAACCGCTCCCTGCGCTGTTGGAAGGGGACGTACCCCCACGCCCCACCTACGAACCTGAGAACAATGCGGATTTTTTTAGCCGGGGCATTAAGCAAACAGACGATTATCTGACAAACGGCTGGGCAACCTTCTTTTGGATCATTGAAGGGACCCAAAATCAGTATGTCAGCGTTGGCAGTGACGGTAATATTAGGAGGTGGGAATACAAGGGCGACAATACCCAGGTCTGGTGTGTCTATCCTGCCAAATATGATTCATCAGACGCGCGCACTCAGTACCGGATTGAAACCTTACAAAACAAAGAGTTCATGGCCGTAGGCTCTAATGGCAATATTCTCAGGTATGGGAAAAAAGATGACGGTTCACAGCTGTTCGAATTGGCCAAAGCAGCAAAGGGGACTTACAACATAGTGATATCCGTAGCTGATAATCAATATGTTGCGGTAGGAAGCGATGGCAATATTCTGCGGTGGGATGCTTCTGGAGATGATGACCAGGAATTCAAATTCGTCCCTGCAGACACATTAGGGTACAAAAAAACAGCACCGGAGCAACCCATCAAAGTGGCTGGAAGGAAGGCTTATGTGCCCGGAAAGGTTCCGCTGCCGGCTCCCCTTACTTCAGTGCGGGCGCCGGTTCTGGCCAGCGAGCGGTATTTGATCTCTGAAACTCTGATGCCGGCAACCGTGGTGAATGATCCGTCATTTTCCACCAAAATTGACCAGGTCAATACCAGCCCCTACTACTACTTGATCAGGGAGCAATATTATAAACCCACTGCGGTGCTTTTGCCGCCAGGTAAAGATCAAACCACCTCGATTACAATAACCGTTTCGTTCACATCTTCGGAGATCCAACAGATAACCAACACCGTGGGCTGGAGTCTGGACTATACGATTTCCGCTAAAGAGGGGGACGCCTCAGCGGCTCTAAAATTTCAGTACCAGCAGTCGACGGAGAGGATGAAGAAAGAATCAAGTGAACATTCGAAGACTAAGAAAAGTGAGGAAACTGTGAGCTGGAAGTCACCTTCCAAGCTCAATACGAGAATCGTGATTTGGCAGCTGATGGACGTGTTCACCATTTGGGATGGCAATGGCAGTAAGGTGCAGAGTACGGGGTGGGAGAGCGAGTTTACTAAATTCGCCGATATGTATCCGCCTGTGCCGGGTGAATTAACACTCAAATAAGGTCCATTTTTCACCGCCCGGATGGGGCTTAGGCCAATGTACCGGTGATTCGAGTGGCGCTACCTGGCCGAATTTGATTGTCTTAAGTGAAGAAGTCAGATGCAGAATCCACGCCAGGCGCCAGGAGCTTTTGGAAGGCCTCGTTCGTTGTTTTTGCGATGTGTAATACGGCACAAGCATGTCCACCAAAAGGTGTTCATGCTTGTGCGTCTTATTTTGGCGCGTTAGGTACAACCTTAGAGCTGCACGAACCTCATCATAGAATTACCTGACGCTATTTTGTTACCATCCCAAAACCTGGAATCCGCCGCCTGGTTGTCCATGCCATTGTTCAGTCCTTCGCTTCACAATAAGATACCGGAGCCAAGTCAGTCCGTCCCGGATTGAATCCTGTCCCACAATCTCCCGGCCTGTGATTTTATAAATCTGTAGAAATCTCTTGAAACTATACTTTTAATACCCTTATTTGACATTAAATATCAAATCCATATAGGGTAAACCCGGATCGAAGCTATTTAACGGCATGAATCCGGGTTAGAGAAATATGAAGCCAAATCGATGGCTGTTGTTTGTTTTTATTTTGAATTTGTCTGCCATCCTCCATGCCCAAACACCAACTGCTAACTTCCAACGCATTTCTCTCGAGGCAGGACTTTCAAGCAGCTCCGTAAACAGCATCGTTCAGGACCAAAAAGGATTTCTATGGTTAGGGACCAACGAAGGTCTCAACAAGTATGATGGTTATGGCGTTACGGTATTCAAACATGACCCCGATGACTCGCTGAGCCTAAGCCATAACGGTATCATAAGGCTCTACGCAGATCGTGCAGGTATTCTCTGGGTTTGCACCCGAGGCGGTCTCAATCGGTTTGACCCCGTACGTGAGATTTTTATCCGTTATGAACTCGATCCGGCTAACCCGCAGAGCTTGAGCCACAACTACGTTAAGTCAATTTGTCAAGACGACGAGGGGATGTTCTGGATCGGGACGAGTGCCGGCCTCAATCGTTTTGATCCGGCTCGGGAGACATTTACGCTTTTCCAACAGGCGCCGGACAGCACTCAAAGTTTGCGTCTCAACAATATTATTTCGATTTGCCAGGATGGGACCGGAAATTTGTGGCTGGGCACACAGGGTGGACTCAGCTACTTCGACCGATCATCAGAGGTTTTTACCCGGCATCAACGCCACACGGCAAATGGTGAGAACGCCTCGTTTGCTAATGTCACAACCGTCTTTCGGGATCGGTTGGGTGTGCTCTGGGTCGGTACTCTTGGCGGTGGCCTGTCGAAAATGAACAGGCATGAAGGTGGTCAGGCAAGTTTTGTGCATTACCAGCATGACCCGAACAATTCCCGGAGTTTGAGCGGCAATCTGGTCCGAGCAATCTATGAAGACAAATCAGGTGTGCTCTGGGTTGGGACTCAGGATCACGGACTAAATCAATTTGACAAAGCATCGGAAACATTTGTCTCCTGGCAAAACGAGTCTGCTAATCCCCGCAGCTTGAGTGACAATCGCATCGAGGCGATTTTTGAAGATCGATCGGGAGAGCTATTTGTGGCAACAGGCGGTGGGGGGCTCAATCGCCTCGACCGCTCGCACCAGGCTTTCACGCATTATCGGCATCAACCCGGCAACCCGAACAGCTTGCTTGACGATAATATTTATTCACTCTATGAAGATCGGGCGGGCAGACTTTGGATCGCCGGGTATGGCGGACTGAGCCGATTGGATCGACAAAGAAAAATATTCAAACACTATTTGAATATCCCCGGAAGTACCCTTCGATTAAAAGAGCATGGGCTTCGGCTTTTTCAGGAAGACCAATCCGGGATGCTCTGGTTGAGTTCATTTGATGGACTCATTGGTTTCGATGCCGACCGGGAAGCGTTTGTCCATTACCAACACGATCCTGCCGACCCGCGAAGCCTTAACAGCAACTTCATCTCAAATATGTATGAAGATAAATCGGGCACTGTGTGGGTCGCAACCGGGGGCGGACTGAGCCGTCTGAATCGTGCTGCCGGAACATTTGAGGTTTATGAACATAACCCCGATGACCCTGAGAGTCTGAGTGGGAATTATGCCTGGCCAATGATTGAAGACCGCTCGGGTGAGTTCTGGGTTGGCACGCTGTACAGCGGACTCAACCGTTTCGATCGCGCCCGGGGAAAATCTATATGGTTCCAACACAAGCCTGACGACCCGACCAGCCTGGGCAATAATAGCGTGTGGGCCATGTATGAAGATCCGTCGAGTGTGCTCTGGCTTGCCACCTACGGCGGACTGAATCGCTTTGATCGCGCGCGGCAAAAATTTACCCGGTATCGGGATAAGGGCGGACTGTCGGATGATTTAGCCTGGGATATTTTACAAGATGAGCAGGGATTTATTTGGCTTCTAACAGCCAGGGGTTTGGCGAAATTTGATCCTGAAAAAGAGACGTTCAAGGATTATTACGTAAGTGAAGAATTTCAAACCAGCAAACTGAATGCCTTTTGCAAAAGCAGAAGTGGCGAAATTGTTGTCGGCGGTATGAATGGTATGGTTATTTTCGATCCGACGCTCATTAAAGATAATCCATTCAAACCGCCTGTTGTCATTACGGACTTCCAGATTTTTAATAAATCTGTCCCAATCCTCAAAGAAGATTTGACAAAGAATAGATCGGATTCACTGTTTCTATATAAGCATATTTCGGAAACCGAGGCAATTACGCTCTCTTATAAACAGGGTGTTTTTTCGTTTGAATTTGCTGCTTTGCACTATGCATTGCCGGAAAGAAATCAATATGCCTATATGCTGGCAGGCTTTGAAAATGATTGGAATTATGTAGGCACCAGGCGCATGGCCACCTACACGAATCTTGATCCTGGTGAGTATGTTTTTCGCGTGAAGGGCAGCAACAACGATGGCCTCTGGAATGAGGAAGGGGCGTCACTGAAAATCATTATCACACCGCCGTGGTGGCAGACTTGGTGGGCGTATACGCTGTCTGGGGGTATTATTTGGGGGATATTATTTGCTCTCCGGCGTTATGAACTCAATCGACAGCAATGGAAACATGGGATGGAGCTGGAGAGAGTTGAGTCTGAAAAATTGAAAGAGCTGGACAGCTTGAAATCGCGCTTTTTTGCCAACATATCACACGAGTTCCGTACCCCGCTGACGCTGATTTTGGGACCCTTGGAAAATCTGCGCTCCGGCCGTTTGAAAGACGACCCCGACAAACAGTACGGCATGATGCAACGCAACGCCCACCGCCTGTTACGGCTGATTAATCAACTGCTTGACCTGTCCAAGCTGGAAGCAGGCAAACTCACCCTTGAGGCCAGTTACGGCAATTTGGTTCCATTCGTAAAAGGCCTTGTATATTCCTTCGAATCCCTGGCCAGGCACAAGGAAATTGCTTTGCATTTTGAGTCTGATCCGAATGAAATCATGGGTTATTTTGATCGTGACAAATTGGAAAAGATTATCACCAACCTGCTGTCGAATGCATTCAAGTTTACGCCGGGAGGCGGAGAAATTATTGTTGTGGTTTCAATCGCGGATAGGGGTGTTCAATTGAACGCAGCTACAATTACCACCGAATTCGTCCAAATCACCATCTCTGATACCGGCAGCGGCATCCCTTCAAAAAAAATGCCTCACATTTTTGAACGCTTTTATCAAGCTGACAATTCTTATGTAAAAGATCAGCAGGGCAGCGGTATAGGCCTGACTCTGACCAAAGAACTGGTGGAATTACATAAAGGTGAAATTCGAGTAAGCAGTGAAATTGATAAAGGCACTGAATTTGTTATTTGTTTGCCGTTAGGAAAGGACCATCTGAAGCAGGAGGAGATTTTAGAATCAAGTGCGTCCGTAGAGCTGCATCGTGGTGCGCCTCTATCATATTTGGAAGAACTGTCTGAATCGGAAGCCATTACAGATGCATCTTCTACCCTTTCTTCACCAAGTGAGGAAATAAGGAATGGTGAGGAAGTCAATATCATCCTTGTCGTCGAAGACAATTCCGATATGCTTGCCTACATCAACGAGCAGTTGAGCGACGCCTATCAAATCATTGAAGCCGAAGACGGTCAGGAAGGCCTCAAAAAATCGATTGACCAAATACCCGACCTCATTATCAGTGATGTCATGATGCCTAAAATGGATGGCTACCAATTGTGTGAAAAAATTAAGACGGAGGAGTGCACCAGCCACATCCCGGTGATTCTTCTCACCGCCAAATCTTCGGGTGATAGCAAAGTTGAGGGATTGCAACTTGGCGCCGACGATTATCTCATTAAGCCGTTTGATTCGCAGGAGCTACGGGTGCGGGTCAAGAACCTCATCGAGCAGCGTCAGAAGTTGCGCCAACGCTTTGGTAAAGAAATCAAACTGCAACCGAAAGACATCGCCATTACTTCGGCCGACGAGAAATTCTTACAGCGAGCACTGGAGTTGATTGATCAGCATATTTCGGATGAGGTTTTTACGGTGGAACAATTTGGACGGGAAATCGGACTGAGCCGTGCTCAGTTACACCGTAAGCTGAAAGGACTTACCGATCACGCTCCGGTCGAATTTATTCGCATTATTCGCTTGAAAAGGGCCGCACAATTATTGGAACAAGATTATGGTACGGTCGCAGAAATTGCTTATGAGGTCGGTTTCAGCGATCCTTCGTACTTCACTCGGTGCTTTCGCCGACAGTTTGGGATTTTGCCATCTGAATATGCTCTAAAGGCCCAACCCGACAAGTACCGGATTCCCAATCCACCTGAAAACAATGCTTAATTTTCATTACAAACTCGGACCAAACCGCGCGCGATAATTTCTAAATGGAATGCTTCGGCGTGCGGATTGGCCGGTTAAATGAGCGGTTATTCTACCTCTCCCCGTGAAGTCTCCGGCTGTTCCTGTGCAAGTTCCTGCTGCTGTTTAAGTTGGTTTTGTAGCGCTTGCCATTCTAAAAAATATTCTTCACGCATCTCTTTTTCAGTCAACTTGCCGTTTATCATGGATGTGTTTAGCGGGTAAATGTCTGGATTAAAAATAACATAATAAAGGTGCCAGACAAGGATGGCCAGCGAAGCGAGCCAGGCTTCATAAAGATGCACCACCGTGATTAAGTTAATGGACCACCTGGAAAAAAGAGAGATCGTTACGCTATCAAACCAGAGCAACAGGCCGGTGCCGTTCATGATGATGGCGCCCCAAATCAGGGCAAGGTATTCCGCTTTTTCCATGTAGCTGAAGTGGGCAAATTTCGGTTGGTGTTTGCTGAAGCCGAAATTGTAAGCAACGTTTTGTGATAAATCTCGCAAGTCTTGCACACCGGGAACAAATGCCCGGGCCATGGCGCGTCCGCGTCGGGTTAAGAACAGGTAAAATATATGATAAAAGCCAATCAGAATAAAAGCGCCTCCGGCTACCCTGTGTAACAATCCGCGCAAATCCATAAATCCGGAAAAAGAGGTAAATGGTCGGACCCACCATGATTCCGGGTATTTAAGGGCAAAACCGCTAATGACTAAAATAATGAAGGCCACCACCAGAACCCAATGTTGAACGCGTTCATGGAGTGACCAGCGAATATATAAATTTTTCTTATCCGCATCGAAAGAGGTAAGGGTACTCATTCGGCTATTCCCGGTCTTAATTGCCTGCGAGCTCTTTTTATAAAGTCAACGCTGTTGAGAATAATCCCAATCATTCTTAAAGTGATCATTGGCAAATGCCTTTAGGATAAATTACAAGTCGTAGTATTCAAAAAGAATGCCATGGAAGCGGCTTCATGTAGAATGGAGTACAAACGTCTGTTTATAATTAAACTTAAGTTTGTTGTAAACTGTCGCTGAGTTGTGGCCTGAGGTTCTTAGTTCTGACAATGTTTCAATGGTCGTTCTGACCTTTAAGAAATCAGGCTGTTGCTGCGCGAGTCTCATTGAAAAGTCTTTGCTCCGGGTGAAATAAAGGTGTGAATGCGCGCAGCCTAACGGGCATGATTTTTCTTAAAAAACATTTGATTATTAACCGGATATGGCCTATCATTAGTGATGTTCAGGCGGGTCTGTCCTCCGCGCTGAAATTTTATGGCTTCAGCGACAGTCTTTTTTCAGAGGAAGTCAGTCTAATAAAAGTAATCATTCAGTCCTCCAGTTGCTTTGGCCATCTCAATTGAGGCAACTGTATATGAGTTGCTCAAAAGCGATTGGCAAAAATATCAATTCGTTTGTTAATGCCTGACCGAAAACGCTCGCCTTGGTCATTTCGACCGAGTCGAGGAAATCTGGAAACACCTGATTTGCCCGGATACGACATGAACCACTTTAGAAATTTCTTTTTATTGATTAGCCTTTTGCTTTTCTCCACACTCGCTCAGAGTCAAGGTTTGTCCAATATTCCCGGTGCATTTTCTGAAGCGGGGTTTGGTGTGCGACCATCTGGAATGGGGCAAGCCAGCACAGCTGTGAGCGATGACGCCAACGCTTTTTTATCAAATCCCGCAGGCCTGTTAATGGGGCTGCGACCGGCTTTTAGTGCAAATTATGCCAATTTGTTCGGCCTGGTACCCTCCGGCTATTTTGGTTTGCTCTATCCGTTGCCGGGCCGCTATTCATTGGGAGCAGGGTTTCTGTTTACCGGTGATGATGCCTTGATGGAAAATACTCTTGGGGTTTCATTTGCGATGACTTTTCCCAATTTCTCGTTTCGGGGAAATGAAATCTATTTCGATCAAATGTCATTTGGCGTTTCCGTGAAAACGCGCTGGGTATCTTTTGGCAATAACGCCAATGGCGGTGAAAATCAAGTCAGCGGAAACGGCGCGGGTTATTCAGTGGACTTGGGTTACCTGTTCATGGTCAACGAAAAACTCTCGGTAGGCGTTATGCTACGCGATCTGCTCAATTCATTTCAATGGAATTCATCGGCAAGTGGCGAGTACTCCGAAAGCATTCCAACGATTCTGCGACTGGGTCTGGCTTACCGCATTGATGGCGTACTCGTCGCAGTGGATCTGCGTAAAAATTTTCACGACGACACAGCCAACCGTGTGTATTTTGGCGTTGAAAAAAAGTTGTTGGATATGCTAGTGTTGCGTGCCGGGTTTTCGAACAATTTGGGCACGTCTGACCTCAATCGCCGCTGGACTTTTGGGTTTACCTTGCTTCGCGGTGTTTTTGATAATTACCAGGTCGGTATCAGCAGCGCCTACGGCGTCGGTAATATTGAAAATTTATTTCGGTTCGGTCTGAACTTGTCGTGGGGAACGCCAAAGCGTCAGCCGCCTGCGGGCCGGTTTCATTAATCGGAGAAAGATCGCGGCTGAAAGGCTTCCATCTGTTGCCTGCAAACGGTTTTATGGTAGGATATAGTGAATGGGAAGATCGGTTGCGGGCTTGCTCTAAGTCTCGTTTGTGACAGAACTTTGCTGCTTTGTATCGCGTTAAGGCTCAATTCTGTTTAAAGAGCTTCTTCCACCTGCCGGTTTTTTCTTTGATGATTTTCCTGAGTTCGGGTAATGCTTCACGGGCGGAGCGTTCGCCTTCTTCGATCATGTAGTTCGCCAGTTTGAATTCCGACCAATGCACCATACCAACATCCGGCCTGATAACAACATCGGCTTGGTCAAGCAGGAGTAGATTATAGTGTCTGGCAGTCATGTGTTGCGTTTGAAACATGACATGAATGACGTTGTCTAACTGGGGATTGTCATTCAATTTTTGGCCAACATCGACAGCAATGACCACGTCCGCGCCAAGTTCACGCGCCGGCAGCACAGGTATCGGGCAGGTCACTGAGCCATCGACCAGTAGGTAGCCATTCAGGCGATAGGGTGGTACGAAGCCCGGTATGCAGGCGCTTGCAGCAACAATAGAGCGCAAATCGCCTTCCTTGAAAATAACAGGTTCTCCGGAAACAATGTTTGACGCGATGGGGTAAAATGGGATTTTCGTATTTTCGATGCGCCCGTCTGGAATGAGAAAATCCATAACCAGTTGCAGGCGCGTTCCTCCTACAAGAGAGCTTTTGCTTTGGGCGAGATTCACAACTACGCGTTGTTTCAGGGTCGTGGCTACCTGGCCGAAAAAACTTTCTGCCGGCTCTTTCCGCTTAAAAAGATCGAGACCACTTTTGCGGTAGACCTTGCTTTTTATGAATTGAAGAAATTTTTCTTCGATGGCGGTTGCGCTTCCACTTATGGCAAAGATGGAACCAACAACAGCACCAATGCTTGTGCCCGTGATGAAGTCGATAGGGATGTTTTCTTGTTGCAGAACCTTAAGAACGCCGATATGAGCACATCCTCTTGCTCCGCCTCCTCCTAAGGCAACGGCAATCCTGGGTTTATTTTTCACTTTACGAAAGTCTCTGGTCGTGTTGATAATGCGCAACAGATATGCGCTTGTCTTGTTAGATTACAGTATGTTTTCTTACAACCATTTGCACTTGTTTGCTGAAATTGTTCAGCG
Source organism: Candidatus Zhuqueibacterota bacterium (assembly GCA_029262005.1). Taxonomy (GTDB): domain Bacteria; phylum Zhuqueibacterota; class Zhuqueibacteria; order Oceanimicrobiales; family Oceanimicrobiaceae; genus JAJDAG01. The sequence continues at coordinate 16,029 of JAJDAG010000115.1, forward strand.
GTGTAGCATGAAGGCTCCTTTGAAACATGTCACTTGTAGGAGGCTTGGCGTGAGCCATACCCCCAAGAAAGTTATCGGATTGCAAGGCGAACAAATGCGTGGTTGTTGCAGTTACTTAATTCTTAACTTTTTGCTTCTTTTTTGGTTTTAATTTTCTCTTGGCCGCCAGTAAAGTGAGGTCATCCGCTTGTTTGGTACCATTTGTAAATCCAATGAGATCGGATTTGATAGTGTTGACGACAAAGTCAAGGTTGTAGCGATTTGATTGTGGGTGCCTGAAAATGGAAGTTACAAGTTTCAGAAGCCGTTTTCTACCATAGATTTGTTTGCTCGAGTCGTGGCTTTCAATCAAACCATCGGTGTACATGATCAGTATTTCACCCGGGTTGAATTTGATGGTTCTTTGTGAACTGAATTCACCTTCAATAATGCCAAGCGGAGGAGAGGTGCCTGCCAGTTCCCTGATTTTGCGATTCTTTTTAATGAAAATCGGTGGTGGGTGGCCCGCATTTACATAAGTAAATTGATTCGACTCCTGATCGAGGATACCGAAAAAAAGCGTGAGAAATATTGCACTGCTGGAACTTCTCATCAGCAGGCGGTTGAGGTTCTGAATTATTCGAGCCGGTGAGGTTGAATATTCAATCTGGGAACGAATTGCTGCTTGCGCCGTTGATGACAAAAGCGCCGCCGGAACACCTTTGCCACAGATGTCTCCCATGGCAAAACCGATTGTCTTATCGGAAATAGCAATAACGTCGAAGTAGTCGCCACTAATGGTTTCGCACGGCTCTGCAAAACTAACAACACTGAAATTGGTCTGGTTAAGTTTTGCTACTGGCAGAAGCCGTTTCTGGATATCCATGATAATCGCGTTTTCATCGCGCTGTTGCCCGTTGCCATTGCTCATCTGCTGGATCATGTCGTTTTCTACTGCCAGCGACATTTGCTGGGCAAGCGCCGTGAGCAACTCCTTTTTCCGTCTGGAAAGTAAGTCCTGCTGTTTGTTGTGGGACAGATAGCAGAGACCAATGACCTCTCCTTCTTCGCCGTTGATGGGATTCTTTATTGTTGATAGCAGAGGAATGGCGATACAGTGCCAGGCAAATGGGCCGGTTCCGGTGTCTTCAGCGGTGGAGATAACGCGGTTAAGCTCAATTTGTGTTTCGCGTTGATGAAATGCTTCGTCAAACAAGGCTTTGTTGTCTTCAATTAACTCATCTATTTCGAGTTGCCCGTTTTCAAAACCGGTACCCAGTTTGTATTTCAGCCCCGAATCTTTGGTGAACTCAAAAATAACGCCTGCTTCCGCGCTGATCAGTGAAGCCACCAGATCGAGCACAGTTTGCAAAGCATCTGTTGTCGTAATTCTGTTCTGCTGTTTTTCAGCGAGCTTGAAATATTCTTTTTGAACAAAGGCGATGGTGTCATAGCGAGTCGGGTTTAAAAGCTGGTGTTCGTCGGTGAAATAGTGAAGCACAACTTTGCCGAGTTGAATGTTGTCGTTATTTTGCAAAACACAATTTTTAAAAGTGAGGTTATTCAGCAGCGAACCGTTTTTGCTATCAATGTCACTGACCGAAAAAATGCCGTCCTGGTAAATCAAGTCAGCATGATAGCGTGACACGGAATCATCGCGAATGATAATATCGTTATCTTTACTGCGTCCAATGGAGTAATTTTGAGAAAACAGATAATGGGTGGTGCTGCCTCCATTTGCTGCTGTAATTCTTATTTTTGACTTGTAGAGATTGGCCTGGCATTGTTCGCATTGAATGGCGCCGTTACTGTTCTGGTGGTAGCATTGTTTGCAAATCATACGTCCATCAGCTCTTCACGTAGTGAAAAAAGGGCTTTGCGAAATTCACTTGCAGTGGCGTAGCGTGCGGCTGGATCTTTTTCGAGGGCGAGGGCAATCACCTTATCTGCACGAATTGTAAGTTGTTTGTTGCGCTTTGATAATGGTTTTGGTTTTTGATGAACAATTTTGTAGACCACCGAGGGAATGTTGTCTCCCTCAAAGGGGCGGTGCCCGGTCAGCATTTCGTACAGGAGCACGCCGGTGCAAAAAATATCGGAACGCCCATCCACTTTGCGGCCTTCTACCTGCTCCGGGGACATGTAAAAAGGTGTGCCGACAATGTCACCGGTTCGCGTTAAAGTACCAAAATGCGGTAGTTGCGCAATTCCGAAATCTGCCACTTTTACTTTGTCATTGCTTATCATGATGTTGGATGGTTTAATATCGCGATGAATGATGTCGTGCTTGTGGGCAAATTCCATAGCCTTGCAAATCTGGCCCACAATGTCAATTGTGCGCACCGGAGAAAGTGTCTGTTCATCCATTAGCGTGCGTAAGTTCTGCCCTTCAAGATATTCCATGACAATGTAAGAGCAATTGTCATCTTCCTCCACGTCATAAATAATGACAATGTTTGGATGGTTCAGTTTGCCGGCTGCACGCGCTTCGCGGTAGAGGCGGTCTTTCAGGCGGGCCGAACCGTGAGAACGATCGGCAGTAAATGCCATTTGTTTTATTACAACCGTCCGATCGAGCTTTGGGTCCCAGGCTTTATACACCAGACCCATAGAGCCGCGGCCGATTTCTTTCTCGATAATGTAACGGCCGAGCCGATGCACCTGTTTGATGCCGCCAATGATGGTCTTTGTCTCTTGCAGAGAGAACATGGTGAACTCAGGCCCGGTCTTTGTCTCTGCCTGTTCCTGGTCAAATAGCTGAGTCGTACTGAGTTTGTCAAACGTGACCGGTGTCTCGGAAGCGATTTTGTCATAAAATGTATCGCCCTCGACTTTGTTTGAACCGTTTGCATGGACCGTTTCTTGTGGAATGATGGGTGCTTTTTCCCGCAAGGTCGATTCCAATAAACTAACTCTGGATGCCAGAACCTGGTTGGCCCGTCTGATTCTTAACGCAATGAAGATGGTCAACAATGCTGTAGCAATCAAAGCAAAAGGCCAGCTTTTGGCGAAGCGTTTAATCTGCGGTATTCGGAAAATGGGGTGCGGAATCTGCTGTTGTGTTTTCTGCTGCGGTTCCATCTGTGTTTTAAGTGTGGCGCTGTCATGATTGGTTGTCATCCCGGTGGCCGGTTTCCCGGGTTCAGTTGCGGATTTTTCCACACTGGTTTGATTGTGGCCTGAAATGTTATTCTGGCTGAGATTGTTTTGCTGTGTCTTGTCTTCCTTGGCAAGTGGTCGCGCGCTTGCTAATTCAACGGGCGCTCGTTGCCGGTGTGGTGTCGAGACTTTTGTTTCTCGCTTTTTCGCTGCTGTCGCGGTCCTGCGAATTGCTAAACTGTCTTGCTTCAGAGCGGTGGCCATACTGTCTATTATAAGCTCAGATTTTACCTGCAGCAGTCGGGAGTCCGTATCCTTGAACGTGGGATTAATGCCGTGAAGCAATTCGTAGGCTGACTGCCAATTTTCTTGTTCCATGGCGTGGATCGCTAGTTGGTAATCACGTTCATCGGTCGTTTGGCGCAGCCTGTTCGCAAGCTGCACATTTCCCGGATGCAGCACAATGGCTTGTTCAAGCACTTCGATGCCCTGGCTTAGGTCATGGTTGGCAATGGCTGCTTCATATCTTTGCAGCCAAATTTCCGGTCGATTTCTTTTTTTTGAAACGTTTAGATGAAACTGAGCTTCGCGATTTTTCGGGCTTATCTGGAGAACGCGTTCGTATGCCTTCTGTGCAAGGTAGTAAGCTTCGCGCCGCATGAAAGCATCGCCAAGAAAGTTCCAGGCATTTTCTTGCATGCTATCAATGGCGACGGACCGTTTAAGAGTCCGGATGGCGGAATCAAAATCACGCAGGTGGAAGTAAGCGGTCCCAAGCGTTGTTAGGCCCGGTGCATAATTCTTGTCAATATACAACGCCTGGCGCGCTACAAAAAGCGCCTGATCGTAGCGTTCTTCTTTTATGAGTTCATTGGCCCTGAATGTGTTCGCACTTCGGAGATAGAGTCCTGCTTCATTGAAATAGGGTGATGCCTGGTCGTAAAACCGGGTCAATAAATCGATGCATTTTTGATATTGACGCGTTCTGAAATAGCAGATTCCCAAATTGTAGATGGCGTCATCGTAGTTGGGTTGATATGTAAGCGCCTTGGTGAAATGGCGGATCTTGGTTTCAATGCGCGGTGACGATAAACCTTTTTGAAACTGGGCTTTTGCCGCCGGGCTGATGTCTTGTGCCAGGATGTTCGAATTGTAGAAACATGGAGCGAGCAGAATTACCAGCACAACCGCGATCGACTGTGGAAGCCGGCAATTAGCATGATCTTCCAGTTTATGAAAACGTGCCATAAAATTGAGTTTGACAACAATAGGTAAAAGTGAATCTCGGCAATTTCAGATGTGGGGCCAAAGGAAGAATGCGAAGAAGATTGCCGCGAGGAAGGTCACGTGCATATAGACCCAAATTGCGTTGGTGAAGATAGTATAATCCACCCTCATTGTCAAGCTCTTTTGCATTATGATTTGCAGCCGTATGGCCCAAATTACAAATCAAGTAAGTTTGAATTTAAGCGAAATCAACAACGGCTAGCCAAATGACTAAGTGATGTGTATTTTCGCTTGGATTTTAAGAGAGGGATTCTTACTATTTGCCCACAATTGAATTGTAAATATAGCTTTGGTTATCGTTCTATAAACAATACTATGGAGATATATTGAAATGTTATACGATCCAACTATGGTTCAACCCATGCGTGACGACCTGACCAGTATCGGTTTTAAAGAACTTCAGACCGGCGATGAAGTCAATGCGGCATTGGGCAATGCAAAAGGGACTTCCTTGCTTCTTGTAAACTCTGTTTGCGGTTGCGCAGCAGGGCAAGCGCGCCCTGGTGTTGCTCTGGCGCTTACTTACAAAGTCGTCCCGGACAATCTGTTCACGGTTTTTGCTGGGCAAGATGTTGAAGCCACGGCAAAAGCACGGGAATATATTTCTGGATTTCCACCATCTTCACCTTGCATGGCTCTATTCAAGGATGGTGATTTGGTTGCAATGGTCGAGCGACATCAAATAGAAGGTTTTGCTGCGGATACTGTTGCCGGGATGTTGGTTAAGGCTTTTGAGGAACACTGCGGTTAAAATCAGCCACTCCAGGCGTTATTTCGAAAATGCCACGCAATCGCAAAAAGTGCGTGGCATTTTTGCGTTTTGAGTATAGGGACAGCCTTGCGTTATTTGAATTACGGAAAAGTTCGCTATATTGTAACTATTTAGAGCCTGCCCGAAAGCTCGCCTAGTTCTGGCATTCCGGCTTTTTTTATACCGGAATCTCATTGCTTGAGCAGGATGTTCCGGTACAAATGCTCGCCGGAATGGCTGCGTCCGAAAGTTTTCGTCCAAAGACTAATCTGCTCTATTCATAAATTTTGCCACAGAGTCACAGAGCACGTTGAGAATACAGAATATAGAACAAATGCCCTCAATAAAGAAAAATTTTAAGAGCGAATGAGGATTCTCATATTTTTCAAGCTTTAATCATCTGTTTTTTAAAACCCTGTGCTCTCTGTGCTTCTGTGACGGATGCATAATTCAGGCTAAATGATATGAGGAAATATTATGTTTGTAAATAATACGACCAAACGTAAGGGCAAAACTTGACTTTTAGTCATTTATTTGCTACCATTCTAAGTTTTAGCATTATCATTAGCCTGTTTGATTTTTTCGGAATTATAGTAGTTGTGTTTTGTGGCTTCATGGTTTGTTTTAAATGAAGTTATAGACTGTTCACAGTTTTGTTTAATAGAGTTGTGCCTAAGTGCATGTGTAAGAAATTGAGGTGTGAGTAAATGAGTAAAAGATATCAAAACCATATTGACGGAAAATGGGTAGATGCTGTCAGTGGTGAGACTTTTGAAAATCGTAACCCGGCGAACTGGGAAGAGCTAATTGGCACATTTCCTAGTTCAGGCAAAGAAGATGTTGAAACAGCAATTAAAGCGGCCAGCGAGGCGTTTGACGCCTGGCGCTTGACGCCGGCTCCCGAACGTGGCGACATCTTGCGGAAAGTCGGCGATATAATGACCGCGCGCAAAGAAGAGATTGCCCGCAACATGACGCGCGAAATGGGTAAAGTTCTTGATGAAACCAGGGGAGACGTGCAGGAAGGTATCGACACTGCCTATTATGCCGGCACAGAAGGACGTCGTCTTTTTGGGCATACTGTTCCGTCTGAGCTGCACAACAAGTTCAACATGTCTATCCGGCGCCCCATTGGTGTTGCAGGGGTGATCACGCCCTGGAATTTTCCCATGGCCATACCAACATGGAAGATTTTCCCGGCTCTGGTTTGCGGCAACACCGTTGTTTTCAAACCAGCCAGCGACACACCGCTCACCGCGACTGTTTTTGTCGAGATTCTGCTTGAGGCTGGTGTGCCTGCAAAAGTGATTAATCTAGTGCATGGTAGTGGCAGCAAAGTCGGAACGCCTTTGGTAAATCATCCGGATGTTGGTGTTATTTCTTTTACCGGCTCGACGCCCGTTGGTAAAGGTATTTCGAAATCGGCCTCTGATACTCTAAAGCGTGTTTCACTTGAGCTTGGCGGTAAGAATGCTCAAATTGTAATGGAAGATGCTGATTTGGAACTGGCGCTTGATGGCGTTCTCTGGGGCGCTTTTGGTACAACGGGTCAACGCTGTACTGCCACCAGCCGTTTAATTCTGCAGGAGAAAGTCTATGACAAATTTATGGACATGCTGATTGCGCGCGCCAAGGACCTGAAACTTGGTGACGGCCTTCAACCTGGAAATGAGATTGGCCCCATGATCAATGCGGGACAAATTCAAGAAGTACAGAAATATGTTGATATTGGCCGGAAAGAAGGCGCCAAGCTCCTCCTCGGAGGTGCTCAGTACAAGGAAGGGGACTGCGCCAACGGCTGGTTCTATGCGCCGACCATTTTTGTGGATGTAACGCCGGAAATGCGTATTGCAAAAGAAGAGATTTTCGGGCCGGTGCTTTCAGTGTTACGGATCGGTTCTTTTGAGGAAGCTGTGCGCGTTCTCAATAACACGAAATACGGTTTGTCATCCTCAATTTACACCAACGATGTTAATCGCGCCTTTCAGGCCATTCGCGACATTGATGCAGGTATCACTTATATTAACGGTCCAACCATTGGCGCCGAAGCACACATGCCATTTGGCGGTGTAAAAGAAACCGGCAACGGTCACCGCGAAGGCGGTTGGGAGGTTTACGAATTCTACACTGAAACCAAATCAGTTTTTGTCGATTATTCAGGCCAGTTGCAACGCGCCCAAATCGACAATTATTAGAAGGAAAAAATGAGCGTAGTCGATCGCGATGATTTGCCTGCGGCCACTTTGTATGTCGTAAGCACGCCCATCGGTAATTTGAAGGATATTACGCTCAGAGCAATAGAAGTACTGCAACATGTAGATTTAATCGCGGCAGAGGATACGCGGCATACACGAATTCTCTTGAACCGATATCAAATAAGTACGCCGACAACCAGTTATTTCGATTTCAACAAGGAGAAGAAACTGCCGGCCTTGCTGGAGAAGCTAAAGGCCGGGCAAAGGCTTGCACTGGTTTCCGACGCCGGGACTCCGGGAATATCGGATCCGGGTTTTAAGCTCATTCGTGCGTGCATTGAAAATGATATTCATGTAGAAACAATTCCAGGTGCAACAGCGCTGATACCTGCGATTGTAATGTCTGGTTTGGCCACGGATCGTTTTACTTTCGAAGGGTTTCTGCCTGTAAAAAAAGGCCGAAAAACTCGGCTTGAGCAGTTGCGCGATGAGCCGAGAACCATGGTGTTTTATGAGTCGCCTCATCGCATTTTGCGAACGCTTAAGCAGTTGTTGGAGTTTCTAGGCGATCGACGGGCTGTGGTTGCACGTGAGTTAACAAAGAAATTTGAACAAGTGTATCGTGGTACACTGGCTGAATTTAGTGAACAAGACAATCTTCTCAAGTTGAAAGGTGAGTTCGTTGTGATTGTCGAAGGTAAGGGCAAATAAAAGGAGATCTTGATTTGGCACTGACAAAAGTGTTTAAGTTTAAGATGGACATTCTTCCAGAGGGAATTAAAAGCTGGTATTTGAGGCTAATTCAACCTGTTGTCGATTTTTTTATCAGGCTTGAATTAAACCCTAATTTTTTTACAACAATCGGCTTCTTGTTGACAATTGGCTCTGCTGTGCTATTTGCGACCGGCTACCTGCGTACGGCCGGTGTTATTGTTCTGCTGGCCGGCACGTTTGATATTGTCGATGGAAAAGTTGCGCGGTTGTCAGGCCGTGTCACCAAGTTCGGTGCTTTGTATGATTCAACGCTGGACCGTTACTCTGAAGTAATTATGTTTTTTGGGCTGGCCTTTTATTTCGTCAAAGCCGATATGTTTCTAACATCCGTGGCAGTCTCTTTTGCTCTGGGGGGGTCGGTTATGGTCAGTTATGTCCGTGCACGGGCAGAAGCGCTGGGATTTCAGTGCAAGGTGGGAATCATGCAACGCCCGGAACGCGTTGTCTATATTGGTTTCGGGGCTATTTTCCACATAACGGTTTTGATTTTTGCTATTATGCTCATTGCGGTTTTTGCAAACGTGACAGCCATACAGCGCATTTACCATGTTTGGACTCAGGAAGAAATAAGCAAAAAACGCGAGAAGTTAACCGACAAAGAAATGGATGAATTGTTGGGGGATTAAGCGTCCCGGCAGGAGCCTCGTTGTTGGGAGGCCGCTGTGCCCTGAGTTGACACCAACTTCAGGTAATTGTACAAAGTCGAGGGTCGGGAATGTGTTATTACCAATTACTTTTTTTGCATTTTTGTAAAGAAGTATCTATAGATCAATTTAATATTGGAGGAATAAGTGGACAGTAAAGAAATCAACATTAAAGAACCTAAAGGCAAGCTCGGCGTTTTATTGCCCGGTATGGGAGCAGTTGCAACGACTTTCGTGGCCGGTGTCATGGCAGTCAAGAAAGGGATCGCGAAGCCGGTTGGCTCGGTTACGCAAATAGGAACTATTCGGCTGGGCAAACGAACCGAGAATCGGTCACCGCTAATAAAGGATTTTATAGCACTCGCCGGGCTGGAGGATCTGGTTTTTGGTGGCTGGGATATTTTTGAAGATAACTGCTACCAGGCTGCTAAAAAAGCGGGTGTTTTGGATAGATACATGCTTGAGCAAATTAAGCCGGAGTTGGAGAAAGTGAAACCCTGGACAGCAGTTTTCGACAAAAAGTATGTCAAAAAACTGGATGGTACGCATATTAAGTCAGGCAATACCAAGATGGAACTGGTTGACCAGATCCGCCAGGATATTCAAAATTTCAAGAAAGAAAATAACCTTGATAGAATGGCCATGGTCTGGTGCGGAAGTACCGAAATTTACATGGACCCAAGTGAAGACATTTTTAATGACCTCGATGCGTTTGAGAAGGCGATAAGAGAAAATCACCCCAGTATCGCACCGAGCATGCTTTACGCATATGCGGCTATTGCCGAGGGGGTCCCTTACGCCAATGGTGCACCGAACTTATCAGTCGATTTCCCGGCATTGGTTGAGTTTGCGAAGAAAAAAGGTGTGCCGATTATGGGCAAAGATTTCAAGACCGGGCAGACTTTGATGAAGACCATTCTCGCCCCGGGTTTGAAAGCACGTTACCTCGGTTTGAACGGGTGGTTCTCTACCAATATTTTGGGTAACCGTGACGGTGAAGTTCTGGATGACCCGGAATCTTTCAAATCAAAAGAAGTGAGTAAACTTGGCGTTTTGGAGCATATTCTGCAACCGACTGTCTACCCTGATCTGTATGGAGATATGTACCACAAAGTGCGTATCAATTACTACCCGCCACGCGGAGACAACAAGGAGGGTTGGGACAATATCGATATCTTCGGTTGGCTTGGCTATCCGATGCAGATCAAGATCGACTTCCTTTGCCGCGACAGTATTCTGGCAGCGCCTATCGTACTTGATTTGATCATTTTTATGGATCTGGCGGCCCGGTCTGGAATGAAAGGTATTCAGGAATGGCTCTCATTCTATTTCAAGAGTCCGCAGGCCGCAGAAGGCTTGTATCCTGAGCATGATATCTTTATCCAGCTTATGAAACTGAAGAATACCCTCCGCTACTTAAAAGGTGAAGAGTTGATTACGCATCTGGGCCTGGAGTATTATGACTAATCAGGTATAAGCGTCGGTCGATATAGTAAATGGAGTTGCAAAAAACTATTTAGGATAATGTCTTTTGGCCGACAAATCTCCGCTCAAAACGGTTCTGAAAACATCGCTGCCAGCAGTGATAGACCTTTCGGCCTCGACGTTCATGTGGACGTTCGAGGCCATTCTTATTGGGAAGATCAGTGCGGCTGCTTTCGGCGGCCATGGCATGGCTGTGCAAATTATCGTTGTGATTTTGACTTTACTGCTCACTTTTGTCGTGGGCAGTTCTATTATTATCAATCGCTACCTCGGCGCAAATGACACCTGGGAAGCGAACCACATTATGAGTCAGGCGCTAATGCTGGGCATCTTTATGGCAATTGCCATTGCCTGTCTCTGGTACTATGGTGCAGACTTTATTTTTCTGCTCATTCGTGACCGTGGTTCAGGGGCGCGGCAAGCCGGTATTATTTATTTAAAAACCGTCGCTAAATTTGCACCGCTGGTTTTGACCAATTTTGTCGCTCTCGGCATTATCCGCGGGGCCGGCCAAACTGAGTCAGCCATGAAAATTAATCTGTCGATTGTGGCACTCAACTTTGTTCTGGCTCCCATGTTGATTTTTGGTCTTTTCGGATTCCCTCGGCTGGAAGTACGTGGTGCGGCTATGGCCATGGGCGTGTCTCACTCTCTCGGTTTTGTTGCAACATTATTATTCTTACGCAGTCGAAAAAGCGAACTGTTCCTGTCATTCAGGGAAATTACAACGCCTAATCTGAAAACCTTCCGCCGACTTTTTAAGGCCGGAGTCCCAACAACTGTGGAACAACTCGTTTGGGCCCTTGGCCAACTTGTTGTTTCAAGTTACGCTGCGGTGTTAGGCGTGACCGTCCTTGCTGCGCATCAAATTTTTCTGCGTATTCAAGCTGTCTTGTCCATGTTTTATCTTGGGTTTAGCATTGGTGCAATGACCCTGGTTGGCAAAAATATTGGCGCGGATGACAGGCAGGGTGCAGTGCGGACAGCGCTGGCAGCAAATCGCATTGTTTTTATTTTCGCCTTCTTTGTGTTCATTAGTATGGCGATTTTCGCCCGACCACTTGTGGCGATTTTTACCGCAGATGTCGATGTGATTCAGCTCGGTGCATCGGTTATTATTGTTTTTGCCCTTGTGCAGGTGCCAAAGGCATTGGACGGGGTGCTTATTGGCAATTTACGCGGCGTCGGGGATTTGAAGTGGCTGATGTGGGTTACCATCGCCAGTGTGGTTTTTTTGGAAGTGGGTTTGAACTGGCTACTGGTTTTCGCCATGGATTATTCCCTTATGGCGCTTTGGCTTGTGCACTTGTGCGATGAGTCATTGCGGTCGCTTGTTAATTATCTTCGCTTTCAAGGCGGTAAGTGGAAAATGGGTGATGTGTAAACAAGGCAAATTTATCTCATTTGAAGGTGTTGACCTTTCCGGTAAGTCGCTCCAGGCCAGACTTCTGCACGAGCGACTCTGCGCCAACGGTCTGCCTGCGGTGTTATTCCGCGAGCCCGGAAGTACGACCATATCCGAAAAAATTCGAGCTATTTTACTAGACAACAAAAATGAAGAACTGGTCAAGGAGGCCGAACTTCTGCTTTATTCAGCAGCACGCACTCAAATGGTCAGTGAGCAAATTGTCCCGAACCTTGAGAAGGGAAATGTTGTTATTTGTGATCGTTTTTACGATTCATCCACAGCCTATCAAGGTTACGGCCGCCAAATTGATTTGGAATTTGTTGTCCAATTGAATACTTTTGTTACGCACGGGCGCAAGCCTGCGCTGACTTTTTTGATCGATGTTGAACCAGAAACTGCGTTTCTACGTAAGGAGGGCAGGCCGACGAGTCTGGACAGGCTGGAGAAGGAGGCGCTTTCGTTTCATCAGAGGGTTCGTGCGGGGTATCTGGAAATTGCTGAATCTGAGGCAGCAGCAGGAAGCAATCGTTACATCGTAATCGATGGAACGGCCACGATTGAAGCGATCCATAAGGAAGTTTATGAGCATGTAACGACCCGGTTACAGTTGTGATTTTTTGTAGGAGGTTTATATGAGTTTCAAAGGCAAGCATCTTGCGTTGGTAGTTGTTTTTTCCGTGTCGCTGGTTTGCGTCAGTGGCTGGCTAACAGGATGGGTTTCTGCGTACAGCCCGGATTACTACCAGCAGGTTCAAAAGAATATCGAGATCTATGGACGCGTTTACCAGGAAATCTCAAAGAAATACGTTGAAGAGGTCGATCCTGCCAAATTTATGAAAGCGGGCATTGACGGCATGTTGGGTGCACTTGACCCTTACACGGTGCTGGTGGAAAAGGAGGACAACCAGGAGTTGCAGATTATGTCCTCAGGGAAATATGGTGGCCTGGGTATGCGCATTGGCCTGCGCGACGACCTGCCAACCGTTGTCGAGCCGCCCTTTGACGGCACCCCTTCAATGAAAGCCGGACTCCGTGAAGGCGATAAAATTATTGCTGTTGGTGAGGAAAAAACCAGGGGCATGACCATTTCCAAGGTCGCAAGTCTCTTGCGTGGCGAAATCGGCAGTGAAGTTTATCTGAAAGTCGAACGGGAAGGCGAAGCATCGACCATTGATTTTCGGCTAATTCGCGCTGAGATCGTCGTAACCGATGTCGTCTATTCCGGTTTTGTGCAGGATGGGATCGGCTTGATTCGCTTGAGCCACTTTTCAAGAAATGCCGGCAAAGATATTGAGCGGGCCATCCGTGAATTACGCAAAGATAATCTACAGGCCTTGATTTTTGATTTGCGTTCAAATCCCGGCGGTTTGCTTGATGCGGCTGTTAGCGTCAGTGAGAACTTTCTGGATAAGGGAAAGCTCATTGTGTCAACGGAAGGGCGTGCCAGCGGGTCTGTACAAAGATATATTGCAGAAAGAAACCCGGTGCTTGAAGACCTGCCGTTGGCCGTTCTGGTAAATGGTTTGAGTGCCTCGGCCTCGGAGATCGTTGCAGGCGCGGTGCAGGATCACGATCGGGGTGTCATTGTCGGTACGCGTACGTTTGGTAAAGGGCTGGTGCAAACCGTCATTCCCATCACAGGTGAGGCCGCCCTCAAGATTACGACGGCGAAATATCTGGTTCCCAGCGGACGTTCAATTCAGGATCCGCGCCGGTTTTTGGCTAAGCCGGATGAAATTCTTTATCATTCGGGCGAGAAGATGCCAGCCGGCACCGAGTCATTAGAAAAAACAGAAAAGGAAGATGAAGACCTGGAAAATGGTAAGCCGTATCAAACTGAAAATGGGCGAGCCGTTTACGGGGGCCACGGTATAACCCCTGATGTGGAAATTGAACTCGACAGCCTGTCCTCGTTAGAGATTGAGCTTTTACGAAAAACCATGCCGTTTCATTTCGGCGTTATCTATGCCGCGCAGCACCCGGAGTTACTAAAGGGTTTTGAAGTCAGCGATGACATGTTAACCGAATTCCAAAGCTTTTTGCAGGAAAAGAATTTCACCTATCAAACTGAAGCAGAGGCTGCAATTTCCAGGCTGGAAAAAGTTGCTGAAAAAGATGTTGCCCTGGCTTCGGTTTCTTCTTCAATCGAAGAGATTCGAGCGGTTGTTCTTGCTCAAAAGGTGCAGGAAATGAAGAAAAGCGAAGAGTTTATCCGCGAAGAACTGCAAAAGGAGATCGTGGCAAAACTCTGGGGAGCAAAGGCCGAAGTAGAGGCCGGGTTTGAAAATGATCCTGCTGTACAAAAGACGATTGAAATTTTATCGGATATGAAAAAATATCAGAAGATTTTAGATTTGAAAAAATAAGTCGCTGCTACCAGGTGTGCGAAACGCGCTTGCGGTGCAATGAGTTGAATCGGGATTTATGCCATTCCACACAATTGAAGCGGCACCCGGATAATAAAACAGACAGGTATTACCGGTACAACGGATTTACTCTGTCACAAAAAAACAGAATGCACAGGCCAGGCAATACCAATTGCCTGGCCTGTCTTTTTTTCCGGCGGTAGCAGTAAACGGACGCACCTGTTGAGGGATGTCCTCTCAAGCCACACAAACATCAAACGGCGAAATGCTCAAGTTAAAACAGCATTGCCGACGCGCGACCGAACCTTGCACCGCTTTGGGCTGGTTGTTTGGCGACGAATCGAAATGTGCAGCGGCAGGCAACATTTTTTGCAAATATCTACACGAATTTTGTAAGTCCGGAACGCTGTTTTTCTGCGAAATTTTCTTTTGATTGTATTAAGACTTTGTTGTATCTTTTTAACAGTCACCTGAATTCCCACTCCTACCACTGACCTCAGGTTTTTCCGACTTTGCGAATATGCGCGGGAGGTGGCTTAATAGATTATCATTGACCCTTGTTTGAAAATGGGAGTGATTGGTGCTCCGCCCGTTTTGCAGTCTTGTCTGCTGTTTTACTCTTTTTACTTTTGCAATCATGATAATTTCACTAATAAGTTTAGGATACGGTAGATGCAAAAAATGAAATTTCTATTATTTGTTCTTTACATGTTTGCTATACAATTTTTGTTTGGGTGTGCATCAAGTCATAAGACTGTTAGACTGGTCAATAATCCACCATGTTCAACAAAAATAGAGGCTGTGCTACATAGCGAAGGTCTTTGGTACAACAAATTTCCCGCTATCGTAGTTAATACACCTGATGGAGAGCGTACATACTTCGGCGAATTCGTCGGAATTGAAAAAAATGGTATTCGGTTCAATCCAAAGGGGCTTAGTATCTTTCAAGATTATCCTGAAAGGCTCTATTCTTACGATGAAATTGTTTGCGCTGTCAACGATGATGCTCAAGTGGTTTATGGTGGCCCGCCAAGCGCTTTAAGTATGGATATCCAATTGATACCGGAATCCGGAGGCAGGCCAATTCAGTTTACTTTGCGTTCGAAAATAGCAACATCCATTTGCCTGGAACCAGGGCGATATCAAATAGCTGAAGTCCAGTTTTGGAACGGATACAAATATCGTGACGAATGTGTGTCAATGCCGCGAATAACAATAGATATTAAGCCGGATAAAGTAAATTATATTGGCGAGTTCTATCTTGATGACAGTTCGATTGTGGAAACCGATACGGTTATCGAGTTGCCTTTTGAAGTCCAGTCGAATTTGGTCAAAAGAAGGGGATTCCCTGTTTTATTTGTGGGTAGAGGTGGGCTCTCCGGCGCTGGTGCAGCTGTCAGAGTGAATTATAGAGTTCGGGAATCTGGAACGCATGTTTTAGTAGTCAAGCCTGGAAACTTGGTGCAAGATAGTGAGCAAAACGACAAAGTCCATACCCCTCTCAATGTGGGCTGGTAAATGATTATCTATAGACAATATGGATGAACGTCTCCAATCCATTTTGCGGACACCCAAACTTTTGCCATTAAGGCCAGGAAAAATAACGAGGGTGAAATCAGTGTTCAGTATTTTTTTTAAACTTCATGGATAATCAAATCCTTCGGGTGGTTTTATCATTTTTCGTCTCTTGTACCGATCTCAAAATTTCTTAAACATATATTTTCACGGAGACTTTCAATAATGATTCGGACTTTTGTGTTGATAGTACTATTTGTGTTTTGTCTCAACGGTATGAATAATGTTTCTGCGCAATCTGCTGCTCCTGGAGAATCCGAGAAAACGACATGGAACGGCAAGAAAGCCAGGCTAACACTCAAGGAAGACAGAGGCATTGGCATCCGGGGTGAAATAATTCGAACTGAAAAGAATGGTGTTGTATTTGATCCGGACCGCTCTAGTCCTTTTTACGACGCGTCTGCACGGTTGTATCTTTTTACCGAAATTGATAAGCTCGTTGGAAACGATGAAGAAACCCTATATCGTTCAGGAGAGGCCGTGCCGGAACATGTGCAAATTGAAGAGACAAAAGACGAGCCCAAAAGTGCAAGTGATAGTAGTTTCATTCAATTAAATAGCGACAAAATTTTAAATGGAAATGTCGAGTTGAAATCTCCATTTCTTCGAAGTCGGTATCTACTATTTAACGAATCCACAAAATATGATATTAGTGCTGTAAAAGCCTTCCAAAATGAAGAAGGCTATTTCGTTAAAGTTAAATATGGATTTTTCAAACAGGAAAAGCTAGCCAAGCGAGTTCAAAGGGGAAAAATTGATCTTTACTCAGTGTATGTGCACTCAGGCTCTGGGGTACCGATATTTACCACAGGCCATTTGTCACTTGGGGTTAGCATTCCTGCAAAAGTTGATTATTTCTCAAAAAATGGGCAAGATGTCCAAAAGGCAAGCTACGGTAATTTAAAAAAGGCTCTTTTTGACAATCCTGAAAGTATGAAGTATCTGAATGCGCACCGTACGTTGCAGTTTGTTGCAATCGGCATGGTTGTAGCAGGTCTCACGACTATAATCGTCAGTGTCGCGAATGTGGAAAAAGGCGGTCCAGCCACCGCCCGGTATTTTTATTGGTTTAGGCTTGGCAGTCGGCGGCTGGATTCCTCATTTTATGCGGCAGGATAAGATTCCAAAGGCTATTAGAGCCTATAATGCAATACAGTTGGGCACTCAATAGTATTTGCGATTCGGCTTTCGGATATCGCCAGGATGTTCTTCGCCCGCAGGAGAATCAAGCTCCAGTGTTCAGCCCGCCAGTACCCACAGCGCGGAATCGTTGGTTTCGGGATTGTATCTTCTGATATGCTCGGCGAGGATTGGCCGTCTGTGTGCCGCGCCTTGCAAATAGTCCGTCAGAATGAAACGGTAAGTGCTCAGTAAATGCAGAGAAGTCAATAATGAAGAAAGCTTCGCTCTTTGTGGGGTATAATTTTTTTGTATTGGTAGCTTTGTTGTTCCTGGCGGAATTCGCAACCCGCGTGGTTAAGTCTGAAATCAGTATAAAAGGAACGACAAGGTCAATCATTGTTGACAATCTATACAATTCTACACACGGACTCCGAGCTCTGAGTTCAGGCACAACCAATGGCGCTGCAGTTTCAGTCGATCAATATAATTTCAGAAAATCCAGCGCCAAAATTGACACATCCAAGGCGAGCTGGTTATTTATTGGAGATTCCGTGACCTTCGGCATGGGTATTGAGGACGACTCAACCTTTTCCGCAATCGTTCATTCGCAAGCAGACTCCCTGAATATTTTGAATCCATCTGCAAGCGGTAATAACATCAATAATTATTGGGATATTTTTAGATGTTTGGTTCTCGGGAATCGACATAATTTGAAAATCAGTCGCGTATCTCTCTTTTGGTGTTTGAACGATGTCTATACCAATGTGCCTGATTTTGCAATACCTGGTGGACAGGTTCGATATTTCTTTTCTGATTTCATTACATTCATACGAATTCATAGCAGACTCTATCATTTTGTTAAAACACTGGCATTTGACAGGCCCAAAAGCTACTTTCTATTTGACAATTCATTTTACGACATTGAAAATTCTGAATTTCAAAACGCCATCAAAACCATTCATCAAATAAACGAATCTTGCAGTGACCGGAAAATCGCCTTCGATATAGTTCTATTGCCTTATGAATACCAACTTAGGGAAGGAGATTTCACCGCACAGAATTTAATGCAGGAAACTCTCCGGAACAAAATCAATATTCAAGATCCGTTTCAAAGTAAGAGGAATAAGGTCTGCAACTCCAAGGCTTATTTTCTCTATGGGGACGGTATTCATTTTTCTAAATTTGCACACAGCTATATTGCTGAATTCCTGATAGACTATTTCACCAAAGTATAAGTGCCATACAATTCCGCAACCAGGGACGCTTATGTGTGTGCCGGGCATGGTCCCCAGAGCCAATGGTCGCGGAATATGAAATCGTGTTTATACCGCTAAGTGGCGGAATTAAACGCCATATACACCAACCAACATTGGATCGATTCTAAAATGAGAATGAATTTTCATATCATCTTCTTAATGATATTAGTCGTCTCTTGTTCGCGACAGTCTAACTTTATTGTACCTGACCAGGAGAACGAAAAAACATTCATTAGGGGTGTTGATTTGTCGTCTTTGCCATTAGTAGAATCTAAAAATATTGCCTTCTACAATTTTAGAGGCCAAAAAGAAGATGTCTTAACCACGCTTAAAAATAACGGTGTCAATACAATCAGATTAAGACTTTGGAATAACCCTGTAAACGATCACTCTTCGTTTCAAGAAGTAAAATCCTTTTCACAAAGAATAAAATCTATGGGATTAAAAGTTTGGCTCAGTGTTCATTACTCCGATACATGGGCTGATCCAAGGCATCAGATTCCCCCACTCAGTTGGCAGGGCATATCTTTTGAGGCACTTAAGGACAGTGTGTATTTTTATACCACAAAAATCATAAGAGAAATTCAGCCTGACTATATTCAGATCGGCAATGAAATTAATCTCGGACTTTTATTGCCCTATGGCAGTATCAACACAAATGAGGTTCAATATCTTGAATTGATATCAACAGGAGTTCAAGCCGTTAGAGAGCATGCCAATGAAACTAAAATCATACTGCATTTTGCCGGAATTAATGGTTCTGAATGGTTTTTTTATAAATTGGCTAACATAGATTATGATATCATAGGACTCTCTTACTATCCTGTTTGGCATGGAAAGAAGTTAGATGAACTTAAATTATCCTTTTCAGACTTAAGTCAAACATTTGGAAAAGATATTTTGATTGCCGAAACTTCTTATCCATTTACTTTGGAGTGGCGCGATTGGACTGATAATATTGTTGGGTTGGAAGACCAGTTGATATTACCGGATTATCCTGCCACAGTATTGGGGCAAAAACAATTTATCGCGAAAATAAAAGAAATAATTAAATCAACAAAGAATGGCATTGGATTTTGTTACTGGGGCGGCGAACTGGTCATATTTAATGGCCCTGAAGCAAAGGATGGTTCCCCATGGGAAAATCAAGCCCTGTACGATTTTGAAAACCGGGCATTACCTGTAATCACAAATTTTAAAAATGAATAATAAATGTCAATAACGCGGGTTGACTGCACGGAGGCAGCGTGATATTGGCTTTACAGGTGCGGAATGATAAAAATGTTGTGAATTATTCAGGTTAATAGTCTGCTCTATTCATAGATTTTGTCACAGAGCTGCGAACAAATTCTCTCAATAAGAAAAGATTTTAAGCGCGAATGAGGGTTCTCACATTTTTCAAGTTTTAATTATCTGTTTTTTAAAGCTCTGCGCTCTCTGTGCCTCTGTGGCTGATGCATAATTCAGGATAGATAAACCGTTCGCATTCTACTTTTTCTTTTTTACCATTACCCGCACAAAAAACATAAAGCCTGAAAAAAACTGAGCATGCTAAGAGATGGCGCAGCCCTTTTCTTGGAATGCCCAAAAAGCACACCTTGATGTTCTTCAACTCAAAGTATAAAATTTTATGGCAACCTTTTTTACAAAATTGTGTCTTACTATTAAACAGGCCATTTCATGTTCATCTCCATTAATCTGTAAAATTAAAATCAACCTAGAGAGAGTGGTAAATGTTAAAAGCAATTTTATGTGCGTTCGTGTTGCTATGCACGATAACAACCACACACGCTGAGACACTACAGGAAAATAATGCAACGGATTTTCAGCCTAATATCAAGCCCAATCTTCAGGTTATGCGGGCGCCTGGTGAAATTATAATTGACGCCAATCTTGAGGATGAGGGTTGGCGGAATGTAGCAAAAGCAATGAATTTTGCCGAGAATTATCCTGTGGAAAAAGTCAAGCCGCCGGTAAAAACAGAGGCCTGGGTAACTTATGATGATGAAAACCTTTATCTGGCCTTTATTGTGGAAGATGAGCCCGGCAGAATTCGAGCGTCAATGCGGGATCGGGATGAAATGTGGCAAGATGATTATGCCGGTATTCTGCTTGATACATTTGGCGATGCGTCTTCTGCTTTTTTTATTTTTGCCAATCCACTCGGCATTCAAGGCGATTCCCGCTTTTCGTCCAGCGGCGGTGAAGATGATAGTTTTGATTTAATCTATCAATCGGAAGGTAAGGTTACGGATAAAGGCTATCAGGTGGAAATGGCCATTCCTTTTCGCAGTCTTCGATTTCCGGATACAGAGGAACAGGTGTGGCGTGCTACTTTTTGGATCACTCATCCACGCGATAGCAGAAGTACGTATACCTGGGCAGCCATGGACCGGGACGACCCCTGTTTTTTATGTCAATTCGGCACTTTGAGTGGAATTCGCGGTATACGGTCTGGTAGTAATGTTGAATTTTTGCCGGCAGTCACCGGCTCACAATCCGGGGCCTTGAATAACAGCAGTGATCCGGGAGAAGGGTTTCATAATCAAAAAGCAAGTGGGGATTTTGGCCTGGGTATGAAATATAATTTCAGTTCAAACTTGATCGCAGATCTTGCTCTTAATCCCGATTTCAGCCAGGTGGAGGCGGATGCCGCACAAATCGACGTTAACACAAATTTCGCCCTGTTTTTTCGGGAGCGTAGACCCTTTTTCCAGGAAGGAAGCGACTTGTTTAGTACCTGGATAGATCAAGTCTACACGCGGCAGATCAACAACCCCATCGTCACAGCCAAGTTAACCGGTCGTTTCAATAAAACCAGCATTGGTTATATCGGCGGTCTGGATGATAGCGCACCAATAATTCTTCCATTCGAAGAGCAGAGTGCGATTCTTCCGACGAATTTAAAAAGCACTTCAAACATCCTGCGCGTTAAACATTCAATGCTCAAAGATTCCTATATTGGCGCGCTTTTCACAGACAGGCGGTTGCAAGGAAGCGGTTCCGGCACTTCTTTTGGAGCAGATGCCTTGCTTCGGTTCTGGAAAAAATACCAACTGGAGTTACAAGCCGTTGCCAGCCATACCGAAGAACCATCCGATACAACGCTTTCGCGCCGGATTGAAGACCAGCTAGATGACAGATTTCTGACATTTGATGATGGGAAGCACACGGCCGCCTTTGATGGCGAATCATTCTGGGGCAGAGCCATTTATGCCAGCTTTGAACGCAGTGGCCGATTTTGGGATTTTGATTTCGATTATTGGGAATACAGCCCGACTTTTCGTGCCGACAACGGTTTTGAAACCAGTAACAACAGTCGGCGCACGTCTTTCTGGACAGGCGTAACATTCTGGACCGACAAATCCAGGATCTTCGAAAGAATTTCACCAAGCATCAGCATTGGCAGAGTCTGGAACTTTGATAATGTTCGCCGAGATAAGTGGGTGCAGCCGCAATTGAACTTAAATCTGAAATCCCAGACTTCTGTGTGGGTAAGTTATATCTGGAGTCAGAAGCAATTTACCGAGACCGATTTTTCGGGTATTCGTCGCTTTATGCTCAATGTGAACTCAAATTTTAGTGATCCCGTTAAACTGGGAATCTTTTTTGGTAAGGGAAGAAGAATTCGACGCTCCTTTTCTGATCCACAATTAGGTAGCGGAACTGATTTTGAGGCCTGGGGAACCATAAAGCCATTCCAACAATTGGTCGTGCAACCCAGTTTCATTTATTCGCGCCTGGAAGCGGTCGATGACGGTGAAGAATTCTTTGACGGCTTCATTTTTAGAACGCGTCTCAATTACCAGTTTAACCGTGAGCTAGCGCTTCGTTTGGTGACTCAATATAACAATTTTAGTAAAAGGTTTGAATTTGATCCGCTTCTCACGTACCGATTAAATGCTTTTACTGCTTTTTTTGTTGGCTCTACCCTGGATTATAGTAGCGACTTTGATACTGTTTCAGGGTATCAATTAAGTTCTCGCCAATATTTTCTTAAGTTTCAGTACCTCTACCAATTGTGATTTGTTGAATACAGTTCTGTTTTCAGCGGGGACCTTTCTGATTAATCCCCGCTGAAAACATAAATTGCCGGACAGCCCCGAAGGGGATTTTAAGTCCGCATACTCAACCCACCCGGTAACCCCCCTTCGCCCAATTGAACAGAGCTGTTACCTGCCGCCTCAGGTCTTCCTTATCTCATCCGTGTGGTGAATGCCACCAAGCCACTCTGCATCCGAGCACTTTACGGGACGCGGAGCGGCCGAAACTGCATCCCCACGTAGAACGTGGCACGAGAAGAGAATTATTAATCATCGGCAAAGCGCCTCATGCCACATGTTGTGTATTGCAATTAAATATTGTCTTGAGTATTTTGGTTGTGTACATGAATACTCCAATGGAACAACATAGGGCCGGAAAACGCATGCCGAAAAAAAATCAAAAGGTCTTCGTCCTTGACACCAATGTTATTTTGCACGATAGTTCCTGCATCTATCAATTTCAAGAGCATGATGTGGTGGTGCCGATCACAGTCATTGAAGAGCTTGACCAGTTTAAGAAGGGCAACACAATCCTTAATTTTCACGCTCGTGAATTTGTCCGCGCTTTGGATGCTCTGGGTGGTGATCAAATTTTTGATGAAGGATTTAAAATCGGACCGGAAAGCGGGCATATTCGCATCCGGCTTGAGCACGACTTTCACCCTGACATAAAGCTCAATTTCCCCAATGTAAAGCCTGACCATCAAATTCTAAATACAGCCTACCTTCTGGCAAAAGAAAAACCCGGCCGCGCGGTGATTCTTGTTTCCAAGGATGTCAACCTGCGTATGAAGGCCAAGTCTATGGGGCTGCGGGCTCAGGACTATATAAAGGATCATGTTAAAGACCCAGGCACTTTGTACAAGGGCAGCCGCATCATAGAAAATGCTGATGATGCGTTGCTGGACTCACTTCTTGCAGCGTCTGCAGAAATAGAGGCCGCTCAGCTTGTGGTTGAGGAAGCACTTGTGCCAAACGAATTTTTGATTCTGCGCAATCTCAAGCGTTCTGTGCTGGCAACGTTTGATGCGCGCAGACAAGTAATCGCGCGCATTGACACCGGCCCGTGTTATGGCATTTATCCACGCAATGCGCAGCAGATTTTTGCCCTCAATGCGTTGACAAACCCCGATATTTCGCTTGTTAGTGTTTCCGGCAAGGCTGGAACGGGTAAGACCTTGCTGGCTCTTGCCGCAGCGCTGGAAAAGAAACGAGCCTATCGCCAGATTTATGTGGCGCGACCTGTGGTGCCTTTAAGCAATAAAGATATCGGCTATCTGCCCGGAGATATTCAGTCTAAAATCGCGCCGTATATGCAGCCTTTACACGATAATCTAAATGTCATTCAAGGGCAATTTTCAGAGACGGACAAGCAGCACGCAAGCATAAAATCGTTGCTTGAGCAGGACAAGCTCATCGTCGAGCCCTTGGCCTACATTCGCGGCAGGAGTTTGGTGAAGACCTACTTTATTATCGATGAAGCGCAAAATTTGACTCCGCATGAAGTCAAAACAATTATCACCAGGGCGGGTGTGGGCACGAAAATAGTTTTGACCGGGGATATTATGCAAATCGATCACCCCTACCTGGATAGCCAATCCAACGGTTTGACCTATCTTATTCCTAAAATGCATGGTCAGAACATTTACGCGCATGTGCACCTGGAAAAAAGCGAGCGCTCAGAACTGGCTGAGTTGGCGAGCGACCTGCTCTAGGTGTGCAACGCTATTGTAAACGACCTTTTATTTTCCTCGCGTCAGCCTTTTGATTTCATCTTCAGCGTAAACGCGTTGGTTGTGGTGCTGTTTCGGCGCCAGGCTTAAAAATTTATGAAATGCGACTATGGCTGATTTCGACTTGCCAAGATATTTGTATGAATAGCCTTGCCAATAATATGCCCAGAAGTAGTTGGGAGCTATTTTGAGAACATTGTTGAACTGTGTGACGGCCTGTTTATATTTTCCCTGTTTGTAAAGAGACTCCGCCAGTTTGTATTCGTACTGTTCATTGCCTGGGCGAAGCTTGGTTATTTTTCTGAAATCAACTTCAGCTTTTTGAAAGTGCTTTCTTTTCGCATGCGTCAGCGCTCGCTGATAGTAGGCATCTGCGTAGTCAGGTTTTTTCTTTATGCAGAGCGTGAATTCGGCAATGGCTTTGCTGTATTTTTTTAAACCACGATACACCAGGCCGCGGCTCAGGTAGGAATCAACATAATCCGGGTTGAGTTGGATGGCCATGTTAAAGTCTTTTAAAGCGCTTCGGTAGGATTTCTTTCCCACCCGTTGCGCACCACGATTGTAATACGCCTCCAGAACAACGGTGCTGTGTAGCCATTCTTTGCGGTTCTTGCTGAGCGCGTTAAAATCTTTAATGGCGGAAGTGTACTCACGCTCTTGGCAGTAGGCGAAACCACGCTCGAAAAGGCTGATATCACTCTGCGGATGCAGTTCAAGCGCTTTAGTAAAATCTGCAACGGCCTTTTCTCCTTCGTCGATTTTCGAATAATATTTCCCGCGAAGAAGGTACGGTAGAATGTCATCCGCAGCTAAGTTGATTGCCTCGGCATAAGCCGCTTCAGCCTTCTCATTTTGATCAAGATTTGCCAGTGCATCCCCTTTCAGGGCGTACAAGGGGAAATATTTTTTATTTTTCTTGATTAACTTATTCAGTGACTTGACGGCTTTTTTGTGTTTGATATTATAGTCGTCATGCACGGCTTTAAATATGTTTGCAATGGTTTTTTTCTGCACACTTTTGTTGTCGATATCGTCGAGCATTTTCAGGAAAAGCGTGCCGTGTGTATGCACTTGCCAGTGTTGCAACGCCACTTCAAATTTTGCTCGGGCTCGATCAAACTTCTTCTTTTTTGCCAGAGAAACACCTTCAACCAGCAGGGTGCCCGGCAGGAATTCACTGTCGTCCACATTGTTTGATTGCGCGTGGAGACTAAATTGCAGACCGGCACAAACCATTGTGGCCACCAGTCCAATAATGGTTAACTTTGATTTCATAAAAAGACCTTCCTGGTAATTGTTTTGACCCCTCTGTTCATTTTCGGCAAGATGGTTGAGAATATAATGAAAAAGAGGGGGTTGATGCAATGGAAATTAGGGTTCTGTGTTGATCTGTGTGGGTACAGTTGTTATCAATCAAGCGTCAAAATAAGTATTCCTCACGAATTTCCACAGATGAAACACCGATTTTTGCTAACTTGAATTTTTTATAAACCGCAGAGTACGCTGAGTTCGCAGAGTAATAAAAGTAAAGATACTATCTTGCTTAATTCACAGCACCTTTGTCATTCAGGAGTAATCTTTTTAATTAACAGCAGTTAGCTTTTGCAAAAGGACGCCTTCTGAGTAACAACCGGATGCATGCCTTTTGACCTTAAATTGTCAATTTGTGAATTAATCAGTCCTTAGTTTCAAGTTCCAAGTGCGACAGTTTTAAAAATGGGTTAATTGCATTATATTAAGTTCGCAATTGACCAAAACCACAAACTGGAGCACGTAATGCCCTATAAGCAATTAACCCATGAGCAAAGATACACAATTTA
>JAJDAG010000116.1 GCA_029262005.1 Candidatus Zhuqueibacterota bacterium
TACGTGGTGGATGAAAAGCAAAAAGGGCTTGTGCAACTACTGCAATTAGATGGAAAGGGGGGAGAAAAATGAACATAGGAAAAGCATTGGTATTTGCTGTCATCTTTATCGCACTTTTATTTCTTAAAGCCACTGTTTATACTTTGGATGAGACAGAGCAATCTATCATTCTCCAGTTTGGAAAGCCGGTTGGTGAGCCAATCAAAGACGCCGGGCTACATTTTAAATTGCCGTATCCAATTCAGGAAGTCTTGAAGTTTGAAAAGCGTTTCCTTGAGTGGGATGGAGATGCAAAGCAGATTCCAACTTCTGAAAAAACCTATATTTGGGTTGATACTTTTGCGCGCTGGCGCATTGCTGATCCGCTTAAGTTCTACCAGCGGGTAACCAACGAGATGGCCGCCCAGTCTCGCCTGGATGATATCATCAACAGCGCGATGCGGGCCTTTGTTTCGGAAAACCCACTTATTGAGATGGTGCGCAACAGTAACCGTGAGTTGATGTCAAGTATCGAGCAGCAAGGCGGGCCAACCTCAATTGTAAAAATTAAAAAAGTCGAGTTTGGCCGGGAAAAGATATCACAACTGATACTTATAAGAGCGCAGGAGTCTATGGCTGAGTTTGGCATTGAGTTGCTGGACGTGCGTATTAAACGTGTTAACTACAGCCAACAAGTGCGCCTGAAGGTTTACGAGCGCATGATCTCCGAGCGTCACCGTATCGCTGAAAAATTTCGCTCAGAGGGGCAGGGGCAGAAGGCTGAGGTTGACGGCAAGCGGCAGAAAGAGTTGCAGCGGATAACATCCGAGGGCTACAGACAAGCCCAGGAAATTAAGGGACGAGCCGATGCTGAAGCGATTACGATTTATGCTGCGGCCTATGGCCGGGATCCGGAGTTTTACTCTTTCTTGCAAACGCTTGAATCCTACGAAGCCACGCTAAAGGGCAACACGACCTTGATCCTGGATACAAAGAGCGAATTCTTGAAGTATCTTAAAGACATTCGGTAGGTGCGCAAGACTGTTCTATTCATTGCAGGACCGACCGGTATAGGCAAAACAGCGCTCTCTCTGGAACTGGCGCGCAGGATGCCGTGTGAAATTGTCTCTGCCGACTCCCGGCAAATTTACAAATATATGGATATCGGGACTGCCAAGCCAAACGATGAAGAGTTGGCGGCAGTCCCGCACCATTTTATCGACATCCAACGGCCGGATGAGGTTTATAGCGCGGGTCAATTTGGCCGGGACGCGCGACGCTGTATCGATGATATTTTGGCGCGAGGTAAGCAAGCCATTGTGGCAGGCGGTTCCGGGTTATACATTCGCGGTCTTGTAGATGGCTTCTCCGGTCAGAGAGTTGCTGATGCCGGTATAAAAAAACGGCTTAAAAAAGAAGCTGATGAAATGGGGATTGCACTGCTTTATCAGCGACTGCAAAAAGTAGATCCCAAAGCAGCCGAACAATTGCACGCCACCGATACGCAACGTATTCTGCGCGCTTTGGAAGTTTTTGAGATTTCCGGTAAACCGTGGTCAGAACTAATCAAAAACAAACCTGAGCCGGCTGCTTTCAAGCCGGTTATGGTTGCCCTCAACATGGAACGCGAAAAACTTTATGGACGCATTGAACGCCGCGTCGATAACATGGTGTCGCTTGGTCTGGTTGAGGAAGTAAGAAAGTTGGAAAATATGGGTTACGGCCCGGACCTCAATGCCTTGCGCTCTGTTGGCTACCAAGAGGTATTCCAGTATTTCTCAGGTGAGCTGGAGCATGCCCAGATGGTGGCGCTGATCAAGCAGAAAACCCGAAATTACGCCAAGCGCCAACTTACATGGTTTCGTAAAGATCAACGTTATCACTGGTTCGATATGGAAGCGTTCGCGAATGTTGAAGCTCTGGCTGAACAAATTTTGAATATTCCAAATTAGATAACCCATGGAAAAATACGGTATACTCATAATTCTCTGCCTCACGCTCGGACTTGCCCCGTTTTTCCCTGAACCCCACATCTGGGGCAAACTTCGCTGGATTTTAGGCGGAGCAAAAGAAATGACGGCGGTTGATTGGGGAGATGCATGCATGCACGGCCTGCCCTGGATGGTTCTGCTTTTTGTCGTTGTGCGGGATTTAGTTGTCAAGGGCATTCGGCCAACTGCGAAATAACTTGTTTGTCGAAAACAGATTTACAATTGGAAAATGTGTTTTAAATGCCTTGGACGTCCGTGCTGTAAAACACCATTGACTTTCTATTTCGAGACACCCAATCGAAAAATAACTTGTAAATTTCGTGACAATTCTGTTTCTTAATCGCATTGCTTTTCCCTTTCCTGAATTAGCACAAACAACAGAAATTTGAAGAAACCTTTGTGGACCAATGCTAAAGAAGACAACCTTCCTCTGTTTCGTAATGGTGTTGCTTGGCCTGTCTGACCCCTCATTTACTCAGACAATAGAATCTCCGGAAACTGTATTTGGATTCAAAATGGGCACGGATCGCCGGCTCATCAATTGGCAGCAGATTACGGGCTATTTTCAACGTTTGCATGAACAGTCGCCGCGCGTTCAGGTTGTGAGTCTGGGTAAAACCACGCTTGGCCGCAACATGATTATGGCGATAATCAGTTCCGAAGAAACCATGGCGGAGCTTGAGAAATACAAAAGCATCCAGAAACAGTTGGCCAGACCATTTGACCTCGAGGAATTCAAGGCGGATGCGCTCATTCAAGCGGGCAAACTTGTGTTTATCATCACGCTGAACATCCACTCCACTGAAATTGCCGCCAGCCAGGAATCTGTTGAGTTGGCCTATGAACTTGCCACCACCGGCGATGCGCGCACTCGCAAAATACTCAATAATCTCATCATTCTAATCGTCCCTTCTTTAAATCCGGATGGGCAGGACATGGTGACAAAGTGGTATTTGCAGGATGTGGGCACGGAGTTTGAAGGCAGCCGCATGCCGCAAAAATACCATCACTACGCCGATCATGACAACAATCGCGACTGGTTCTTTTTTAATTTGATCGAAAGCAGAAACGTTGCCCGGGTGCTATATCATGACTGGTATCCGGAAATCGTCATGGACCAGCACCAGATGGGCTCGAGAGGCGCGCGGCTTTTTTTGCCGCCCTATTCTGATCCACCAAACCCGAATGTGCCGCCTTCGCTGATGGCCGGCGTCAATATGCTTGGCAAGCATGTTGTGTCTGATTTACATGATCAAGGTCTCACCGGATTGGTCACAGGCACTATTTTTAATGCGTTTTTTGAAGGGACGATGTCCAAAACACCCTTGTGGCATAATCGCATCGGAATTCTCACCGAAGCTGCAAGCGTGCGCGTTGCTTCGCCGACTTTTTTCCCGGGAACAAGTTTAAAAGGCATGGGGAAGGATCTGCCGGAGTATATGCAACAGACCAATTTTCTGGCTCCCTGGCCCGGCGGTTGGTGGCGGTTGCGCGATATTATCGACTATGAAAAAGCAGCAACGTATTCCATGCTGGACCTGGCTGCTACATATAAGGACAAGTTTAAACGCAACTTCTACAGACTCAATAAAAAGGCCATTGAGCAGGGTAAGCAAGGAGGTCCATTCGCCTATGTCATCCCCGCCAAACAACATGATCCGAGCAATTCAATTGAACTGCTGCGACGTTTGCGCATTGCAAATGTGGACGTGTACCAGGCTGATTCTGATTTTGAAACCAGTTCCGGCAGATTTCAGGCTGGTGATTTTATAGTACCTTTGGCACAACCGGCTCGTGCCTATGTCAAGGATTTGATGGAAGTTCAGCACTATCCGGATTTACGTGAATTTCCCGGCGGACCCCCGCAGCGGCCATACGATGTGACGGCCTGGACTCTGCCGCTTCAATTTGGCATTGAAGCCCATGAAATTGAGGCGCCGTTTACGGCTGCGATGTCCTACATTGAATCTCCGGCGTTTGAACCTAAACAGACGGCATTCGATTCAGGTTGGGTGGCTGCCGAGCGGCGTTTTAATCACAGCTATAAATTGGTCAATTATTTATTGAGTGCCGGAATTGGGGTTTACGAAAAAATACAAGCCGATTCTGTTTTTCCAGCGGGCACATTTCAGTTTCAGTTTACCCAGAAAGACTCTGCACGTTTGCAAGGTGCTTTTCGCAAATTTGCAATACCGATGCGCCAGTTTGGGGATACGCTGCATGTGCGCAAAATCAAAAACGCGCGTATCGCAGTGTATCAACCATGGATTCCCTGGGCTTATGATGAAGGGTGGTTGCGGCTGGTCTTTGATGATTTCGGCTTTGAGTATTCAGTAGTGCAAAATGATGACTTTAAGTCCCGCTCCCGACTGAAAAGCAAGTATGACGTCCTGATTTTTGGCAGCCAATCTCCCGATTGGATTGTGCTTGGAAAGTCCGGGAAAGCAACTGAGCCCGTCATTGGCACTCCTATGGTACGCAAACAGTTCACGGGTGGCATTGGCAAGGTGGGGGTGGACAAGGTGATGCGGTTTCTCAATGAAGGCGGAACAGCCCTTTTCTTTGGGAAGGCAGTTGATTTCGCTATTGAAAAATTAAACCTGCCGGCCACCAATGTTTTAAAAAAAGCCAAGCGCGACGAATATTTTGCACCGGGCAGTTTTTTTGAGATGCAATTAGATCTGACCTCGCCGCTTAGCCGCGGGTTGCGCAAAGTAGTTTCTATATATAAAAACAGTCCTGTGGTTTTACAGCTTAAACCATACTCCGCCGAGATTCGTGAAACCGGGTTTTTCGCTGCACGGAACGTGCTGCAAAGCGGTTGGGCCATTGGCGAGAAAAAGCTGTATCGCAATGTTGCTCTGGCAGAAATACCGATTGGCCAGGGCACAGTCGTTCTCTACGCTTTTCGCCCGCAACATAGAGGGCAGACTTACGGCACGTTTAAGCTCATTTTCAACACGCTATATCGAGATTGGCGCTAGTTGGTCCGGCTGCTGATTTTGCTTTGTTAATCTGGATAATTCATGGGTTACGGTCAATCCGGCCGTTCGGGGCGTACATCCCTCTGTTTTTCGTTTTGGATAAGCGAAAAACTGTCTCCCTTCAAAGGGAATCCTTCCCCCTAACTTTTTATTTGAAATTCAATCAATCCCGCAAGATTCGGGTGGCTCATAGTATTCACATTCTCTATATTGTTGTGTGGATAGCATGAGAGGAAAAAGGTATGCAATCGGATTTTGAATCGTTGTCATTAAATTATTTGCGCATAGAAAAAGCAATCCAGTTTTTGGAGAGCAATTTTCAGCGGCAACCATCTTTGCAGGAAATTGCCAAGAGCGTTCACTTGAGCGAGTTCCATTTTCAGAGATTGTTTAGCGACTGGGTTGGTATCAGTCCCAAGCGGTTCCTGCAATTTTTGACCAAGGAATATGCCAAGAGTTTGCTCAAGCAGCCAACAAATTTGCTGCAAGTTACTTATGAATCCGGGTTGTCCAGCCCGGGCAGGTTGCATGATCTATTCGTTGCGTGTGAGGCTGTGACGCCCGGTGAGTACAAAAACAATGGTGCGCTTCTGAACATCGAATATGGTTTCCATTCGACTCAGTTCGGGGAGTGCCTTCTGGCTGTGACAGATCGAGGTATTTGTGGTTTGGATTTCGTCCAGGACACGGGGCGTGATTTTGAATTGGATTCATTGAGAAGACGTTGGTTTAACGCTGATTTTCAGCCAAACCCGGAACGAACCGGCAAACTTGTCGAGCAAATTTTTGGCGTTTCCGGGGAAAAAAAGCCGCCGCTTCATGTGTTTCTGAAGGGCACAAATTTTCAAGTTAAGGTGTGGGAAGCGTTGCTGCGGATTCCATTTGCAGATGTGGTTTCCTATGAGGATATTGCAGATTACATTGGCAAACCAAAGGCGGTCAGGGCAGTGGCAAATGCCATTGGCAGGAATCCGGTGCCGTTTCTGATCCCTTGTCATCGTGTGATACGAAAAATAGGTGAGTGGGGTGGCTACGGTGAGGGGAAGGCCCGGAAGCAGATCATTATCGGCTGGGAGGCGGCAAGCGCAGGTCAGCCGGCACTCGATATTCAAGCAAAAAAAATGGCGACTTGAAATCTCTTCCAGTCGCCATTTTTCTTTTGGCCGTACAGGCCAGTCTCAGTTTGCTCAGGTAAACCCGGAACCAGCGGAGCAACCTCCGCCGCCACTGACCGGCTCATTTCCTGAAGCGGCGAAAACAGAAATCAGGCGTTCGGGCCCTTTTTCGCCACATTCCGGACAAGGCAAATCCTTGCCGTCTGCGCCCAGGCTTTGTAAAGCATCAAATTTGTTATTGCATTGCTTGCAGCGGTATTCATAGATTGGCATTGGCTAAACTACCTCCGTACTTGTGCTGTCAATTGTAGTGTCTTCGTGCTTCTGTTTGTCTTCACGTTTCACCGAAACGTCGCAATTGTTAGCCATTCATGTGTTTATGCCTAGCTTCGGCAAAATATATTTCATCAGTAAAAAATAACCCACGAAAAAAATGACTAGTGTCAGGTCGTTCATATTCATGTTCTTTCCTGTTTGTTTGATTTTTCAGCCGACTTGCCTGTGATGCCTGCTGCTGCAAAAAAGTCAAGTGCACCAATATAAACCGTATTGATTATTGGTACACGGAATATCGTCAATTTGTTTTTCATTATCAAGTTAGTTGTTCAATGTTGTGCAGTCGTTGTAAATGGTAAGATGCTGCTGCGGCAAAAAAGATGCAAAAAATGTTGAAAAAGTGGTGTTTTTTATGTTCTGCTTTATGGCAAAAGACAGGTCTGTCTTAACGAGCCGTTCTTGCGTGTCTTTGGCGTTCAAAAGTTTTTCACAAATGGCCTTGTTGGTAAAAAGGAATTTGCACTCCATATCCGTCGCCCAAAAAAGATCCGGCGTGTTGTCGGCCATCAGTCGGAACATTGCAAAAAGAGACTTGTAGGTCTGCTCGCCTTTCTCCAGTATTTTGAGGTTTGATTGCAATTCGGCAATAGATTGCTGGAATCGTTGATTCTCTGTGCGCAGTTGCTCTAATTCAAGAAAGAACAGTTCCTTGTTTTTATTGCTCATCACTGTGCCTTACGCGGCATTTTGAACGTGAGTCGGAAGGCCGCATATTTGCGGATGTGACTTTTTACTGAAGAAATTCGGGAATATCAAAATCAGTTTCGGGATGCCTAATGTACAAAGATACATTTTTTTATGCAAGGAGGACTCGCAAAATGCACTGGATTAAAAAAAATGCGCTGGGGTGCTCCCAGCGCATTTTTTTATCAGAAAATTTTTGCCGTGTGGTTTAGTTGGTGCCTTCCTTTGCTTTGACCCCCTCAACTTCCAGCTCAATTTTAACCTCATTACCAACAACAAGGCCGCCACCGTCCAGAGTGTTGCTCCAGCTCACATTGTAGTCCTGGCGGTTAATTTTAAGGGTTGCTTCAGCGCCGAAGCGTTTGTTGCCCCAGGGATCGTTAGCAAACCCGTTGAAAGTAAATGGAATGGTGATTTCTTTCGTCACATCTTTGATTGTTAAGCTACCAGTGAGAAAGTAGTCGTCGCCCTTTTTCTCAAACTTCGAACTTTTGAAAGTGATTGTCGGGTACTTTTCTGCGGCAAAAAAATCAGCGCTGCGAAGATGTCCATCACGTTTTTCATCATCTGTGTCAATGCTGGCAGTTTGAATCACAATTTCCACGGACGATTGTGTGATGTCTTTTTCATTCACTTCAAAAGTACCTGAAATGTCGTTGAAAGTCCCTCTGGTTTTACTGATAACCAAATGTTTTACTGAAAAAGATGCTGAGGAATGTACGGCGTCAAGCATGTACTTTTCGCCGCCAAATACAAGGCTTACGACGAAAAAACTCAATAAGGCCATTAATGTGAGGATTTTTTTATACATGGTAAAACTCCCTTTTTTGCGTTAGTGTTTTGAGGCGTAAATTTTTGTAATAATATGCCTATTTAATAAAGTCACGAATCAAAACAAAGCACTTAATTAGCTTATTCCAAAAAAAAATAGCAATCATGCATAAGATTTACTATAATTGGACATGTCAGGAAGCAAGATAGATGAAATCGATGTCAGAATTCTTGAAATTCTGCAAAAAAGAGGTAGAACCAAACGTAAGGTACTTGCCGAGGATGTGAAGTTGTCTGTTCCGTCAATCAGCGAGCGTTTGCGTAAGCTCGAGGAAGCGGGTATCATAAAAGGTTATCGGACAATCCTGGAGCCACGTAAAGTTGGTCTGGAGGTAATGGCTTTCATTTTTCTAACTTGCGAATCTTCAAAATATTATCCCAAAATAATTGAAAAAGCACAGCAGCACGATGAGGTTCTTGAGTGTCACGCAGTGACCGGGGATGGTTCGCATTTGTTGAAAGTCAGGACGGAAAGCACAGCTACGCTTGAGAATTTGCTTTCGCAGATTCAGGCGTGGCCCGGCGTTTTAAACACGCGAACAGATATTGTTCTTTCCAGCCCTAAGGAAACGATGGCGCTGCCGCTGAAGCAGTGGCCTTTGCGATAACTTTGCTGCAATTGACTCAAGGTTGTCTGCGAAGTGGCGCTTGCATGTGGGGTGAAGAGTGACTGCACGAAAAATGTACAGTCACTTTCCTTTTTAAAAAACAGAAAGAATTAATTGTCTGCTTTTTCTGTCTGACAAGTGCTGATGCCAAAAATTGAATATAATGGGCACGACGACAACAAGCCGGTGAAAAATGGAATGAGCCCTATCAGTGAGAAGTAGCGAGCATTGCCCTCAAGCGTAAAATACAAACTGAAAAGTGCGATGCCGAGCACGATTCGGATTGTTTTATCTACTGAGCTTACGTTTGTGCGCATAACAGCCTCCTTTAGTTTGAAAATATTTTTAAGTGTCATAATATATTGTCCCCGGTAATTGTAAGCAAGTATTTTGTCGGTTTGCCAAAGGGCGCAGGCTAATGCCCCGAGGTTGGATTTGTTAATTCCGTGAAAAAATAGACCGCGCACTATAACGCTCCACTCTCCGGCATAAAAGACAATGATGGCTGTGAATTTAAATTTTCGGCGGCGTGGGCTGCTTTGACAAGCTGAATTTGAATTCCTTTTTTGAGAAAATAGTGGCGTGGCAGCAGAACAGTGATTTACGTTTTATTTTGCTGAGAATGGAGGACAATGAATGCGGTCGGTTTTAAATGCAAAGGATAGAAAAAGGCTTGTGATTCGGTTTGAGCAACTAAGCCCGGAACATGCTCAATTGTGGGGGGAAATGAATGTTGGGCAAATGGTTTGTCACGTCGGCGATCAACTGCAAGTAGCTTTGGGAGATATTCCTGTGAAGCAGATTGGTAACCTTGTGATGCATACTCTGGTTAAATGGTTAATTATTTATACGCCCATATCCGTACCAAAAGGCAAAGTGCAAACCGTGCCCGAAATGCAAATTACAAAACCAATGGATTTAGCCAAAGATGTGAATCATGTGAAAATGTTATTGGAGCGGAGCTCAAAAAAGGCACCCGGAAGTCGGTGGGGAGACCATCCTGCTTTTGGCGAAATGACTGGAAAGCAGTGGGGAATTGTTGCCTACAAACATACTGATTATCACTTGCGGCAGTTCGGTGCATAGTCTTGATTCCAAAGAAAACAGGATTACGACATAGACAGGAGGCAACATGACCCGTATGATTGTTAAGCGAACAATCGAAGCGCCAATTGAATTGGTTTTCGATACTGTAGCGGATATCAGGCAGTTCTCAAAAGCCATTCCGCATATTATCAAGGTTGAATTTCTGTCAGAAGTGCAGTCAGGCATTGGCACCCGTTTTCGGGAAACGCGTCTGATGAACGGAAAAGAAACTTCAACTGAACTTGAAGTAAGCGAGTACGTCAAAAATGAGCGAATTCGAATTGTGGCTGACAGTCATGGGGCGGTGTGGGATACGGTTTTTACAGTAACTTCGGACAGCAGGTATACGGAGTTAACCATGGTAATGGACGCGAGCGCTTACAAATTATTGCAAAAGGTTATGATTCCTTTGATTAGCGGCATGGTCAAAAGGGCGGTGGAGCAGGATATGGATGCAGTGAAAGCCTTTTGCGAAAACAAGAATCCTTAAAAAAACACTGCGTTGATTTAAATCAGTCAAGTTTCGTAGCCTGATTAATTCCTAAATTCACAATTTAAGGTCAAATGTCATGCACCGGATTGTCACTCGGGAGGCGTCTTGTTAGCGTGGTAAACTAGTGTAAATTATCCAGAATAACAAGGACCCCGATTCTGTGTTAAGGGTCGTTTGGGATGACCACTTCTGAGGCCATTATTTTACTTAACACCGAATCCGGGAAGGATGCTGTGAATTATTAAGGTTAGATACGTTCATATTTTTAGTCTGCCCAAAATCAGTGTTTTATCCGTGAAGCTCAATGGCAATTAGATTGGAAGTTTGACTTTTTTTCTTGCTCCTAACCCAAATTATTCGTAACGTCATAGCCAGATATTTTCCCTTTAAGCCTATCCGGTGAGATGGAGAAGGGTTCATTGAAAATGAGTTGAGCACGCCTTCACGTCCGTTGAGATGTTGAAGGCTTTTTTGTGGATAAAAATAT
The DNA here is from genome assembly GCA_029262005.1 of Candidatus Zhuqueibacterota bacterium. GTDB lineage: Bacteria > Zhuqueibacterota > Zhuqueibacteria > Oceanimicrobiales > Oceanimicrobiaceae > JAJDAG01. The sequence continues at coordinate 10,595 of JAJDAG010000116.1, forward strand.
GTCAACCGAGGAAAAATTAACAGAACTTGTAGACGCCGCCGGGTTGAAGCGAACCATCACCCGTCTTGCGCACGAAATAATCGAGCGCAATCGTGGCGTGGAAAATTTGGTGTTGCTTGGTGTACGCTCCCGCGGTTTGCCTCTGGCTGAACGTATTAATGCGAACATTCTCAAAATTGAGGGACAATCTCTGCCTCTGGGCGCATTGGATGTGACCATGTACCGCGACGATGTTTACCAAATGATCAAACAACCACAGGTGCAAACAACAGAAATCAAATTCAATATCGATGGCAAAACGGTTGTTGTTGTGGATGATGTGCTCTACACCGGGAGAACGGTTCGAGCCGCTCTCGATGAGATTATCGATTTTGGCAGACCGACTGCAATTCAGTTGGCTGTTCTGGTTGATAGAGGCCACAGGGAGTTGCCCATTCGCGCGGATTATGTTGGAAAAAGTATCCCGACCGCGCTTGTGGAAAAGGTGCGTGTACGCGTCAGGGAGGTTGATGATATTGATGGTGTTTTCCTAATCAAACCCGGGAAGGAAAATTAGTTGGATTTTAACAGGAAGCATTTGTTAGGCTTAGAGGGCTTTACACGCGAAGAAATTTCCTATATTCTGGATACCTCAGAATCTTTCAAAGAAGTCCTTTCCCGCCAGATTCCAAAGGTTCCTACACTACGCGGCAAAACAATTGTTAATCTTTTTTTTGAGGATTCCACCAGAACACGCATTTCTTTTGAACTGGCTGAAAAGCGCTTGTCTGCGGATACGGTAAATTTCTCAGCCTCGACCTCCTCCGTAAAAAAAGGAGAAACCCTGCGCGATACTGCTCGCAATATCGAGGCCATGAAAATCGATATGGTTGTCATGCGTCACGCCGCTGCCGGTGCCCCGCTTTATCTCACGCAATGTGTTGATGCGGCTATCATCAATGCCGGTGATGGGCAGCATGAACATCCGACTCAAGGGTTACTTGATTTGATGACATTGCGTACAAAGTTTGGTAGTCTGGACGGTGTCAAGGTTGCCATTGTTGGTGATATTTCCCACAGCAGAGTGGCCAGGTCAAATATTTATGGCTTGCAGGCGCTGGGTGCTGAAGTAGGACTGTGCGCACCTCCGACTTTTCTGCCATATCAGGCAGAGCAATGGAATGTTGAGATTTTCCACAATCTGGATGAAGCGCTTGAGTGGGCTGATGCGTTGAATGTGCTGCGCATTCAGTTGGAACGTCAGGAAAAAGGTTTGTTTTCCACCTTGCGTGAGTATCACAATTTGTTTGGCGTAACCAGGGAGCGCCTGGAACGTACCGGCAAGGATATCACTATTTTACACCCGGGACCAATAAATCGCGGCGTGGAAATCGAAAGCGAGCTTGCCGACAGTGAATGTTCTTTGATTCTCGATCAGGTTACCAATGGCGTCGCTGTGAGAATGGCTGTGCTTTATTTGTTTAGCGGTCTGCAAAAGCAGGCCGAATTAAAGGAAAAATCTAAATAATATCGGGAACTATGCAGAGAGAAAATAAGCTTCTTTTCAAGAATGGCACGGTGGTTGATCCTGAGAGAAAAGATCCTCAACAGGGTGATGTTCTGGTTGAGGACGGGAAAATAACGAGCATTGGCAACATCGATGCCGATGGGTTTGACGGCTTGGTTGTTGACGTGACTGACAAAATAGTTTGTCCGGGCCTCATTGATATGCACGTGCATTTGCGTGAGCCCGGCCGCGAGGATGAAGAGACAGTCGAAACCGGGGCGGCCGCAGCAATGGCCGGAGGTTTTACATCGGTCTGTCCCATGCCTAACACCGACCCTTGTGCTGATAGTTCAGAAGTGATTCATTATTTGAAAAATCGCGCCAAAGATTTGTTGGTAGATGTGTATCCCATTGCAGCCGTGACAAAAGGTAGAGCCGGTGAGCAATTGACAGAAATGGGCGATCTGGTCAAGACCGGTGCTGTTGCATTTTCTGACGATGGGGATCCGGTCGCCACGGCTGAAGTCATGCGTCGGGCAATGGAGTATTCTCTGATGTTTGATGTCCCCATTATCGAGCATTGTGAGGATAAGTCTCTTGCCAAGAAAGGTGTAATGAATGAGAGTGCTGTTTCGACCCGGCTGGGGCTTCCCGGTATCCCGGGACTTTCCGAAGACATTATTGTTAGTCGCGATATTTTAATTGCTGAATTTACAGGCGCCAAATTGCATATTGCGCATATTTCCACTGCGCGATCAGTTGCGTTGGTGCGGGAGGCTAAAAAAAGAGGTGTCCGCGTGACCTGTGAGGTGATGCCTCACCACTTTGTCCTTAACGATGAGACCATCAGCGCTTACGCTCCGGACTATAAAATGAATCCGCCTCTGCGCACGCAGGCCGACGTAGAAGCAATGCTTGAGGGGTTGAAAGATGGCACAATTGACGTAATTGCCACGGATCATGCACCACATTCTGTTGAGGAAAAAGAGGTAGAGTTTTTGTATGCGCCTTTTGGGATTGTTGGCTTGGAGACGGCGCTTGGCCTCGTGTTGAAATATCTGGTTGAACCGGGTGTTTTGACTTTGTCTCAGGCAATTGCAAAAATGACCAGGGAACCGGCGAATATTCTTAATCTCGACCGTGGCACTTTGAAAAAGGCGGCTACAGCATCACTGACAATTTTCGATTCCAGGGCGACCTGGGAAGTCGATAAAGCCCGTCTGAAATCCAAATCAAAAAACACTCCGTTTCATGGGTGGGAAATGCAGGGTAGCGTGTTTGGTCTGTACAACAAAGGCATGTGGTGGCTGGCTGATAGAGAGGACGGGTAAGCACGCTGCGTTTTGAGTTTGACATCGCACCTGAGCAGGGGAACGGTTGTCGGCTTGAGATTGAAAGCGTTAAGAAATATCTTGCATGTTAGAAGCGATTTTAATATTTTACGAAATTGCATTTTCGGGAATAGTGTATTAAGGAGATGAAACTTTGAAAACGTACATACCAAAGCTTGATGAAGTTGATCAAAAGTGGCATGTGGTCGACGCAAGCGGTAAAATTCTTGGACGACTTGCCAGCAATGTTGCAACAATACTGAGAGGCAAGCACAAGCCAACATACACGCCTCACATGGATGTTGGTGACCATGTGGTTATAATTAATGCTGAAAAAGTTGCGGTCACCGGTAAAAAAGCACAATTAAAACGCTATTATCGTCACACTGGCTATCCAGGTGGATTGCGCTCAGACTCGTTTGAGGACTTACTGGTCAAGGCGCCTGAGAGGATTCTGGAAAAGGCTATTTGGGGTATGTTGCCCCATAATAAGCTCGGTCGCAAGATATTTAAAAAACTGAAAGTCTATGCCGGTGAAGAGCATCCGCATGGCGCGCAACAACCTGAAAAACTTGAATTAGTCTAACCATAGAGGAGTTTTATGAAGAGTCAGGCCTTTGGCGCTGTCGGTCGCAGAAAAGAAGCGGTTGCCCGCGTTCGCATGTTACCGGGTGATGGTAAGTTTATAGTAAACAAGAAACCATTGCTCGATTTTTTTAAGCGTGAAATTCTACAAATGGTCATCGAACAACCCCTTAACTTGACCGAAACACTTGGCAAGTACGACATTTATGTGAATGTAAGAGGTGGTGGACTTTCCGGCCAGGCCGGCGCCGTTCGTATGGGTATTTCACGCGCTCTGCTTAAAATAGATCCTGACTATCGCCCTGCGCTTAAATCAGCAGGTATGTTGACGCGTGATCCAAGGATGAAAGAGCGTAAGAAATATGGTCAACCTGGTGCTCGCAAAAAGTTCCAATTTTCAAAACGTTAATTTTTAACTTAAACAAAAACGCACACTGACTCTAAAATTGGGTGCCGGATATTTATGGCCGGTATGTTCATAGTCAGTGGAGGTGTAAACCCAACGTGGAGGCTTCAATGAGTGTATCCCTGCAAGACCTGCTTATCGCAGGTTCCCATTTCGGCCATCTGTCCCGCAGATGGAACCCAAAAATGAAACCATACATTTTTATGGAGAGAAATGGGATTTATGTTATTGATCTAAAGAAAACCCTGGCGTGCCTTACTGTTGCTTGTCAGGAAATAACGAAACTTACTCGTTCCGGCAACAAAATTCTGTTTGTGGGTACAAAGAATCAGGCAAAAGATATTATCCGCAATGAAGCGGAACGCTCCAGCTCATTTTATATGAATGAGCGCTGGTTGGGCGGTACTTTAACAAACTTTGCCACCATTAAAAAGAGTATTCGTCGTCTGAAGCACATTGAGAAAATGGCAACAGACGGCACTTATAATAAGCTGGTCAAAAAGGAGATTTTGAGTCTCGAACGTGAACGTGAGAAGCTCTCCACAGTTCTTGGTGGAATCCGTGATATGACCCGGTTACCGGCTGCTGTTTTTATTGTAGATACAAAAAAAGAGAGTATTGCCGTTTCAGAAGCAATAAAACTAAATCTACCTATTTTTGCAATCGTTGATACCAATTGTGATCCTGATTTGGTGGATTTTCCAATTCCTGCAAATGACGATGCTTTCAAATCAGTAAATCTCATCACACATGCGATCTCAGATGCCGTTCTGGAAGGTATGAGCGCTGCTCAAGCTGCTGCCGAGGGTGATGTGCAGCCAACACCGGAGGAATCTGCTCGCCAACGTGAGGATGTTCATGACGATGTTATCGTTACCGAAGATGCCAAGCAAGTTGAAGCAGTCGCTGAGCAACTCAAAAAAGTAGAACCTGAGGAACCCAAATAATACATCTTTGGAGGCACATTACAAATGGCTGTATCCGCTGCAAACGTTAAAATTCTGCGTGAAAAAACAGGCGTAGGAATTATGGAGTGCAAGGGCGCTCTAAATGAAGCCGATGGTGATATCGAAAAAGCGATTGAAATATTGAGAAAAAAAGGCGTTGCTTCAGCCGAAAAAAGAGCAGGTCGTGAGACCAAAGAAGGTACGATTGAAGTGTATATTCATCCGGGCAATCGGCTTGGTGTAATGGTGGAAATAAACTGTGAAACCGATTTTGTTGCTAAGACAGATGACTTTGTTGGTTTTGCAAAGGACCTTGCCATGCAAATCGCAGCTACCAACGCGCGCGCGATTTCACGCGAAGACTTCTCTGCGGAAGAAATTGAAAAAGAGCGTGAAATATACATGACACAAGCAAAGAATGAGGGTAAACCCGAAAATATTATTGAGCGATATGTTGCCGGAAAAATTGATAAATATTTTAAAGAGATAACACTACTTGAGCAGGGCTATATCAAAGATCCAAACAAGACCATCAAGGAACTTCTGACTGAGGTGATCGCCAAAACCGGTGAGAATATTCAAATTCGTCGGTTTGTTCGTTTTCAACTTGGTGACTAACCCGATGCACGAACAGGCATATAAACGCGTTCTGCTTAAGTTGAGTGGAGAAGCCTTGATGGGTAACGAGGGCTTGGGTATCGACCCGCATATTGTTGAAAGTATTGCTCTGGAAATCAAGGAAGTTATCCAGCTTGGTGTCGAAATAGGAATTGTTATCGGGGGCGGTAACATCTTCAGGGGGCTTTCTGCCAGTGCTCGCGGTATGGATCGTGTGTCGGCAGATTATATGGGTATGCTCGCTACAGTGATCAATGCAATGGCATTGCAGGATTACCTGGAGCGCAATAATGTTTATACCCGCGTGCAAACAGCCATCAAAATGGAAGAGGTGGCTGAACCGTTTATTCGTCGGCGGGCCATGCGCCATCTCGAAAAAGGCCGGGTTGTGATTTTTGCTGCCGGAACCGGCAATCCTTATTTTACGACGGATACGGCTGCAGCATTGCGTGCGGTTGAAATTGAGGCTGATGTCATTATCAAAGGGACAAAAGTGGACGGTGTTTATGACTGTGATCCCATGACTAATGAAAACGCTAATAAATTCAAACATTTAACCTATCTTGACGTTATTAAACAACGCCTTAAGGTTATGGATTCTACAGCGGTTACGCTCTGCATGGATAATGATTTACCTATTGTTGTTTACAATCTGACAAGAAAGGATTATCTCAAGCGCGTCATACGCGGTGAATCAGTTGGAACCACAATTTCAGGTGCATAATATGGATATTCAGACTATTCAACGCGAAGCAGATGAACGGATGAAGAAGGGTGTTGAGAGCACCCGCATGGAATTTAATAAAATTCGAACCGGTAAAGCATCAACTGCACTGCTGGATACAATTCGTGTTTCCTATTATGGCAACATGGTGCCTATCAAGCAAGTTGGAACCATCAACATACCGGAACCACGTTTGATAACTGTGCAGCCGTGGGAAAAGAATTTGCTGGGAGACATTGAAAAAGCCATTATGCAAGGCGATCTTGGTTTTAATCCCTCCAATGATGGCAGTATTATTCGTATCCCGATTCCCACTTTGACCGAAGAACGACGCAAGGAGATGGTTCGGTTATGCCACAAGCTCGCGGAAGAGGGTCGAATTGCGATTCGTAACGTGCGCAGGGATGCCAATGATAAACTGAAAAAATCTGAAAAAGAGCATATTATTTCTGAAGACCAATGCCATACTGCCATGGATGAAATTCAAAAACTAACCACCGAGTATGTTCATCAGGTGGATGAGCTTTTGAAGCATAAGGAACAAGATGTTATGGAAGTTTGATTCCTGAACCTTGTGTAATATGATTTTACCAAAAGCCGTTTCTCCCATGCGAAACGGCTTTTTTGTTTGTTGAATGAAATAATCTTATTGTGTCTCGGCTGGATGTCCTGAGATGGTTTATAAATCGCTTCTACTTTCACTATTCCTGTTTTCAAACCTGCATGCACAGTTCTCTATTGACGCACTGGTCAGGTTTGTGCATTCATTTCCACAGCCAGATTCGATAAATCTCCCTCTCTCTAATCCGCAAGCTTTGTCAATTGATGTCGAAGGCAATGTGTTTGTGCTTGACACCGGCAACAATCGTATCGTCAAATTTGATTCCGCTGGAACAATGGTCGCCAGTGTTGGCGGGTTTGGTTGGGAAAAAGAGCAGTTTGATCAACCCCTTGATGTGACTGCTGAATCCACGCTGGATGTGTTCATTGCTGATTTCAATAATGAGCGCATTGAGAGATACGACAAAGATCTGAATTTCATTTCTTCTTTTTCCTCCAACGAGAACACTGCGCCGAACTTGCAGTTTGCATTCCCTGTAGGAATTGATGTCTCGCGCCATGGGGAAATTTTTGTTTCAGATAGTGAAACAAATCGTGTTCTCAAGCTCAATTCTTTTGGGAATCCGGTGCTGAGTTTTGGTGATTTCAATTCAGGAGAAGGGCAATTACAGGCTGTTGGCAAGTTGGATGTCACTGCAAATGATCGTGTTTATGTGGTGGATGGTGGGAGCCGGGATGTCGTTGTTTTTGACTATTATGGAAATCTTCTTGTGCGGTTTGGTAAACATGATTTGCTTGAGCCGCAAGGTCTGTTTCAGTCTGAAGAGTATTTATACGTTGCAGACTCAGGCAAAAATAGAGTCGCTGTTTTCGACAAGGACTTTCGTTTGGCCTTTGCCTGGGGAGCCCAAGGCGACCAATTCGGTGCTTTTGAAAGCCCAAACGACGTTGCGGGTTTTGACAATCGGGTGTTTGTGCTCGATTCCGGGAACAATCGCGTTCAGGTTTTCACCATCGCCATTAATCCTCGTTGATGCCTTGTTGGATGAACTTACAGCCTTTTTTGTTTAACCATTGACACGAAATAGCCTGTTTGAACTCACTCGTAATTGCGCGAAAACGAGCATCTTTATCATTTAAACCGAACCGAGAAACCGGCAACACAACGACACTTTGACATCAACAAATTGTATTTCTCTTAGATAAATAGCTTCACGCTCCAGATTCATCATCCTGGCCAACGGGTCGGATATAGTTTTCGGCCGAAAATTCACTAAAAAGATAGACGGCTCAGGCTGTTTCTCTCTGCCATGCATAGCGGTTATGCTCATTTAGCAACATACTTTTTTATTTTTCAGATGCTTTGTTCTGCCTCGGCGTCTGCACAATCTGTTGAGCGTGACAGTACCTTCCTGTCGTTCTTCGAAAAAGAAATTGAGTTGATTGCCACAGACACTGGTTTGCAGCACCAATTGCCGGACAGCTTGTTGGTACCTGCAAGTGAAAAGGTTGTGCTTGATTCTCTGGTTTTGCGGCATCGCATTGATTACGAAATAAGCTACCTGCACGGCTACCTGGACTTGTTGCGCCCGGTGGCTGCAGGCCGGATTTTGCATGTTCGGTACAATATTTTTCCGTTTGGGTTGAGCACATCGTACGCTCATCGGCAATCGGTTCGGGCCAAGAGCGCAGCCGCTAAAATCGGGTCTGAGAGAGCGGCTGAGTTCCAGCGGAATTCCAATCCGGTGAGGCGGGTTTTACCATCGTCGCGTCTAAAGCAAAGTGGTAGCATTGTGCGCGGCGTTTCTGTCGGTTCTAATCAGAATCTGCAAGTGGACTCCGGGCTTCGTTTGCAGGTTTCCGGGCATTTGAGTGAAAATGTGGAGGTGATTGCTTCGCTCACCGATCAAAATACCCCAATTCAACCAGAGGGCAATACCCAGACATTGCAGGAAATTGACAAAGTTTTTGTGCAAGTCAAAGGTCCGAAGATGAAAGCGACCCTCGGCGATTACACCTTGAACCTCACTGGTGGACAATTTACAAACTATCAGCGGAAACTCGAAGGTGTCATGGCTGAAGGTAACTTTGAACGGGGTGATTTCAAAATGTCGGCTGCGGTTTCTCGTGGTAAGTTTGTCAGTAATCGCTTTTCCGGGCGGGAAGGCAATCAGGGGCCTTATCAACTGACCGGCGAAAATGGCAACATCAATATAATCGTTCTGGCGGGAACCGAGAAAATATGGATTGATGGAGAACTGCTGACACGTGGTGAAAATCACGACTATATTATTGAATACGGCAACGGACAAGTCACATTTACACGTAACCGTCTCATCACGCAGGACTCCCGCATCGTTGTGGATTTCCAGTTCTCCGACGAGAGTTTTCAAAGAAATTATTTGGTTGCTCAGGGTGAGACTCGTTTTGCCAACAATAAAATTCAGCTGCAAACAATTTTTATCAGAGAGAGTGACGACAAAAATAACCCGTTGAGCCTGAATTTGACCGGCGAGGCACTGAACGTGCTTGCGTCTGCCGGTGACAGCCTGGCGGTCATCAGGGGAGACACTTTGTTGGCTGCGGGCAAAGGTGCATACATAAAAGAGCCCGATGGTGTATTCGTTTTTGTCGGACCAGGCAACGGCAATTATAATGTCTCTTTCTCTTTTTTCGGTTCGGGCAAGGGCGATTACCGTAACATTGGCCTGGGCCAGTTTGAATTTGCCGGGAAAAATCAGGGCGACTATCTTCCATTTATTCTGTTGCCCGCGGCACAGCAACACGACATGCTCGGCTTGAATTTTAGGGCTGCACCAACGTCCTATCTCAACCTTAAGAGCGAAATTGCCTTTAGCAAGCTGGATCGCAATCTCTACTCGTCCCGTAACGATGGTGATAACGGGGGCGCGGCTTACCAGTTTCAAATCGAACTTCGGCCGGATTCGGTGAAACTAGGGGATGTGAATTTGGGGAAATTTAATTTTGCGGGCAAGCTTCGGCACAAGGCGGCAGAATTTCGGGATATTACCCGCGCAACCATTGCTGAATTTGCCCGGCGTTGGAATTTGCCGGTTGCGCCCGCTTTAACTTCCGAAGATATTTTGGAGCTGCAGGCCGGTTATTTCCCAGTCAAAGGAATGATGTTTCGCGGCGGCATTGGCCGATTGCAGAAATCCACAACGTTTCAGGCAAATCGATGGGAGCTTGCCACAGCGCTTAAGCGCGCCAGGCTTCCCAACTTGAGCTATTTGATAGAGTTTATTGACCGCGATGACAACAATGGGGGCGGGGCAAGCGAGTGGCTCAGACAAAAAGGGCGTCTTGATTATGAGGTGAAAAAATTTAAACCTCTGGTTGAATTTGAAGCTGAGGTTAAAAAAGATGCTCGGGCAGACAGCAGCCAAAGCGGTTTTCGGTTTGAGTCGTTCACTGCGGGCATGGCGTTTAGCCCCTGGCGCTCGCTCACAACTTCGGCCCGTTTTAATTTCCGCAATGATAAAGAGCGTATGGAGAATCGCTTCTTCGACAAATCCACAGCCGCCACTCAGACCTATTCGCTTAATCTCAAAAAGTGGCAGGCACTGAATGTCAATGCGTCTTACGTTCACCGTCAACGCGATTTTAAAAATACCGAAGTGCAAGACACGCGCACGGATTTGGCTGATTTGCGAATCGGTTACCGACCGGCTTCAGGCTGGCTGCGCAGCAATGCCTACTATCAAATATCGAATACGCAGATTGCCCGCCAGCAGGAGGTCTTTATTGAAGTGGCGGATGGTGACGGCAACTTCAGATTTAATGAAGATCAAAATGAATTTGAGCCGGATCCTCTGGGGAATTTTGTGCGCCGTTTGTTTGCTACCAATCAATTTGTGCCGGTCGTCGAGCTCAAGTTTCGGGCAGATATGAGTTTGGCGCCTGCGCGTTTTTTTTCAAAAAAAAGCGGTAGTCACAAGCTGCCCGCTTTGCTCAGGAAATTAATGACCCCTGTTACTTCCGAGTCGTTTCTTAGAATTGACGAGCGCACAAAAGAGAAGGATGTAAAAAAGATCTATTTGTTGCGACTGGGTTCTTTTCAACAGGATAGCACGACTATTTTTGGCAGTATTGAGTTTCGACAGGACTTATATTTGTGGAAAAACAATCGAAAAATGTCACTGCGCTACCGCTATCGCAATCGAACCGAGTTAAACAATCAATTCGTTGGCGGCGGCCAGGAACGGGCACTACGGGAACAGGAGTTACGTGGCTTGTACCAGTTTTCCAGGCATGTGAGCGCGCAGATTGAATACGGCTATTCCGAAGAAGATCGGCTGTTTAAGTCTCCTTTGCGCGAGGATCGGCAAATTCGATCGCATGAAGTACAAACGGATCTTGTTTATCGCCCTCAGGGACAATTGGAGCTTGCGACCAAGGCAATATTTAGTGTCAATAAGGATATTTTTCCGGATCCGGCAACCAGGGCACAGTTGCTCTCATTGAAACCGCGTGCCGTATATTCGCTCAGCAACAAAGGGCGCCTGCAAGCCGAGATTGACTGGACGCGCGTTACGGTTGCTCCCAAGACACGCCTGATTCCTTTTGAATTGACTGATGGCAGGCGCGCGGGAATCAGCTTTAGATGGAATGTGGGTTTGGAGTACCGTGTGTCGCAGTACGTGCGCGCAACATTTTCATATTTTGGCAGAAGTGACCCTGATCGGCCTAAAACGCAGCACGTTGCCAAGCTGGAGATGCGTGCTTTTTTTTAGCTTAAAATAGGTTTTTATTACAAATGCACCACAAAATTTTTACAGTTTACCATGAATTGTTCTCATAATAAAACACAACACAGCGGGTTGAAACGGCTTCTTCTACTATTCCTGCTGCTTTTGGTAAGCGCTGTTTCAGTGCAAACGAGTAGTGCCTCAGACGAGAATCCCAGGCTCGGGCATTTTCGTGTTGTCGGCGCACAACGCTTTTCGTCACAGAAAATCATGAAATGGCTTGCGCTAAAGTCAGGCGATACAGTTGTCGTTCCGGATTTGCTGCAGCGGTGCAAAACCGTTTTGCTGCGTCTGCAAGAAGCGGGCTATTATTTTGCAAGAATTGATTCGGTTGAAAGCGCGTTCAGCACCGATTCTGCCACAGTAGATGTTTCTGTCCATTTGACACCCGGAGAGCTGGTGCGTGTTTCGGCTTACACTGTGCGGGGGGTGCCGGAAGAACAAAAGGCGGTTTTGCATCTGTTGCGTTTGCAGGTCGGCAAAATATTCCGTCCGGTATTATTGGAGCAGGATATTGAAATGCTCCTGCAGCGCTTTGAAAATTCAGGTTTTCCATATTGTCGAGTCGTGTTAGATGAGATTGCCTGGAAGCGTGTAGAGCCGGGAGCACAGGCCGGTCTTTCCGTCTCCCTGGAAGTTGAGCCGGGCGCAAAAGTGTCCATTTCCGAAATCGTGATTCTTGGCAATTCACACACAAAAAATCAAACCATTTTGCGCGAATTACCAGTGGCAATTGCAGACTTTTATCAGCAAAGCCATGTTGACCAGATTCCGACAGAACTGATGAATCTTGGTTTTTTCAAGTGGGTAAACCCGGCGCATTTGGAGCTGTTGAACGATGGCAGCGGGCGGCTGATAGTCGAACTGGCCGAGGGCAACCAAAATCTATTTGATGGTATTGTGGGGTACAACCCGGCGACGACTCGCAGTGCTGGATTCCTGACCGGCATGGTTGATTTTAAGTTTGGCAATCTTTTTGGTACGGGGCGACAACTGGCCGCACGCTGGGAGCGGCGCAGTCGCGAAACTCAGGCTTTGGATTTTGGTTACACAGAGCCCTGGATCGCCGGCCTTCCCATCGAAGGCACATTCAGATTTCAACAATTGATTCAGGATACCACTTATATTGAACGGGAAGTAACTCTTGGCGCACGCTATCGAATTAGTCGGAGTTTGCGCCTTACTGCTGGAATTAGCCGGAGTGAGGTTAGTCCGGATTCGGTCGGCACGGTGCGGTTTGGCATTCAACCAAGCTCAAGATTTAACTTCTCTTTGGGGATTGCATTTGGCAACATTGATCATCCAATCAACCCCATGCGTGGTGTGGTTTATGAAACCACTTTCAGGTGGTCCGGTAAAAGCAGTGGCAGCACGCCTGCCGATTCTTCTTTGCAGACTGAAATCACATCAGCGACTCAAAAACACCTGGCAATTGATTTTGAGAGCTACCTGCCTTTGTTTCGTTGGCAAGTCCTCGCCATCGGCTTGCACGGCAGGGAAGTCAAGAGCAACGCCTCCATTACGCCAATTCCGGATCAATATCGTTTTGGCGGGGCCAGGACGTTGCGCGGTTATCGCGAACAGCAATTCCGGGGTGAAAGAGTTGTTTGGACCAACATTGAATATCGCTACATTCTCGGGACTCGCTCACGAGTATTTTTGTTTGGTGATGCCGGCTATTTTTCGTTGCGGGAGTTCGCGCCTGCCGGTGAAATTGTTGAAAAAAATAACCTGAAGATCGGTTACGGCTTCGGTGTTCGCCTGGATACACGTCTTGGGCTGGTTGCGATTGACTTTGGTCTGGGGGAAGAAGATAATTTATCAAGCGCCAAAGTGCATATTGGGCTTATCAATGAATTCTAAAATTGCTGGATACTTGTTGATTGTTCGGCCGGTAAATATGCTGCTGGCCTGCCTTTCTGTTTATCTCGGCGCCTGGACAGCACAGCCTTTTACTTTTTCAATTAAAATCGCGCTTGCTTGTGCCTCGGCTGCGTTTATTCTTGCCGCCGGCAATGTGATCAACGATTATTTTGATGTAGAAATTGATCGGCTGAATAAGCCGAATCGCCCTCTTCCTTCGGGGAAATTAACCCGAAAAAGTGCACTTTGGTTTGCAATTATTTTGTTTACTTTCGGCGTTTTTCTTAGTATCTTTATTTCCCGGATATCATTTTGGCTTGCAACGTTGGTTTCGGTGGGCTTGTTTTTTTATGGCTACAGGCTGAAGCGCACGGTGCTTTGGGGAAATTTTAGTGTTAGTCTTTTCTCTGCCCTTGTTTTTGTTTACGGTGGTTTAGCAGCCGGAAGTTGGACAGGCTCTGTGATACCGGCCGGGTTTGCGTTTTTTTTTCATCTGGGACGGGAAATAATAAAAGATATTGAGGATATGGAGGCTGATAATGCACGTGCTGCCCGAACGTTGCCGGTGGTTTTCGGCACATTCAAGGCATCGCTTGCCGCCACGATTGTTTTCTGCTTGTTAATTGTTCTAACAATTGTTCCCTACATGACTGGTATTTATGGAAAAATCTATATAATTGTAGTGTCAGTCGGTGTGGACTTTGTCATACTTTGTTCGCTGTTTTTTCTCTGGCGAAATCCTTCCTCAAATACCTTGAAACGTATATCCACTGTTCTTAAAATCGACATGATTGTTGGCCTTGCGGCAGTTGTTTTGGGTACTCGTATCGGCTCTGTCCTAGAATGAGAGCGCTTGTACAACGGGTAACACATGGTTCCGTGCGAATCGGCAACAGGCAGACCGGAAAAATTGCACAGGGTCTGGTTGTTCTGCTTGGAGTCAAGCAGGATGACACCCGGGAGGACGCCAAATTTCTTGCTGAAAAATGCGCTAACCTGCGTATTTTTTCCGACGAGGATGGCAAGTTTAATTTGTCTTGTCTCGATGTCAGAGGAGCGGTTTTGGTCGTATCACAATTTACGCTTTATGGGGACACGCGCAAAGGTCGCCGCCCCGGTTTTGCCGATGCGGCCCGTCCTGAAATATCAGAACCATTGTATGAGGCCTTTATGGAATTTTTACTGCAACTAGGACTAAAAGTGGAATCCGGTGAGTTTGGCGCAATGATGCAAGTTGAAATACACAATGATGGTCCCGTCACTTTAATGCTCGAAAGCAAGGTTGGATGAATATTAATTCTCTGCTCGGTATGGATGGAAAGAAAATGGTACTGGCTTCCGCATCGCCAAGAAGAGCGCATTTGTTAAAGTTGGCCGGGTTTGATTTCGAAGTTCAAGTCAGTGATTTTGATGAAGACAGCGAAAGCTACACCATTCCTGAAGTCCATGTGTTAGAACTTTCATACAAAAAAGCGCAAGCCGTTGCCCAAAATACCAGGGATGCTCTGGTTATTGGCGCAGATACCACAGTCGTGCTTGATAATGAAATATTGGGTAAGCCGGAAAACCCTGCCGCTGCGCAAAAAATGCTTCATAAACTAAGCGGGCAAACGCATACGGTTTATACCGGATTTACAATTATTGAGTCAAGCTCCGGCAGAAATGTCAGTGAGTATGAAAAAACCCGGGTCACTTTTCGCCAACTGAGTGATTTGGAAATAGAGCAATATGTGCGCACCGGCAGTCCGCTGGATAAGGCCGGCGCCTACGGCATTCAAGATCAGGGCACTTTATTTGTTACAGCTATCAATGGGTGCTTTTTTAATGTTATGGGCTTTCCCTTGGCGAAATTTTATTCTACTTTACGTTTATTTCTGACCCAAAAAAATTTGGGCTGATGTCATTCAGGATTAGTTAAGTGTTAGATATTGGAAAAACGCTAAGAGACAAACGCAAAGAGTTGGGTAGATCTCTTGAAGACATACATGATGACACCCGGGTCAGCGTTCAACATATTCAGTTTCTGGAGCAAAATAATTTTACTTTTCTTCCTGAAACCTACGTCAAATCATTTCTTAAGAATGTGTCTGAGTCTTTAGGCCTGAACGCCACGGAGATTCTTGAGAATTATCAGGCCGGAAATGCTGAAGTAGTCCACGAAGAGGACCAGCCGGAAAAGCCGGTCCCGGAAGAGCATGCCCCTGGTCAAACGGTTCAAGGAACCTCGGTCATTGCAATAACCCAACAGAAACGGCCCTTTCTTGAGTGGGGGCTCGGCCTCGGTGCATTTGCACTTTTGATTTTACTGGTCTTTTCCTACGTCCAGTTTCGCTCGCAGATTGCGATAAATATAAAAGGCTCCCGGCCGGCATTTCAAACGACTGCGGCACATTTAGATTTGGCTAAAATAAATGTGCGCCAGGTTGTGCCACACGATAGTCTCACAATTGACCCGCCGCTTGAATTGCAGGTCACAGCATTGACTGATATCTCGCTGTGGCTCAGTATTGATTCTCTGGAAAGCGCCAAACACAGTTTGGCAGCCAGGCAAAGTTTTGTGTGGATAGCTCGTAACCACTTCGAAATGACCCTTAGCCAGGCCGGGACCGCTGAGAGCGGTAGTGACTCGTCAGGCACAGCCCAGGCTGATTCGGGAATGGTTATGCTGTCCATTTCCAAAAAACATCTCGCGGACGGCAGATCAAAGTGAGCGAAAGTACAAAGTAACGAAAGGTTACTTTTGTCCATGGCATGCCTGCGGTTGCCGTATTGACCCGCAATAGCTGATTTTTTTAATGACTTGTACAACATCATTGGACGCTAAAACGTTATGACACCGAAGGTACACTACTTTAACAAGGAAGCAATTAAATCCATTCACATGATCGCCATTTGCGGCACCGGCATGACTGCCCTGGCCGGCATGTTCAGAGAATCAGGTTATGTTGTGACCGGTTCCGATGAGAACGTTTACCCGCCTATGAGTACGTTTCTGCAAGACAGTGGTATTTCGGTTAAGCTGGGCTACTCAGAAGCTCATCTGGAGCCGACGCCGGATCTCGTGGTCATCGGCAATGCCATGTCACGCGGCAATCCCGAAGTGGAAGCTACTCTTGACAGGAAACTCTTTTACGTTTCCCTGCCTTTTGCATTGCGGGAGTTTTTTATTCGGGAAAAATATTCCTGTGTTGTGGCTGGTACGCATGGTAAGACTTCAACCAGTTCCTTGCTGGCGTGGGTACTGGAGCATGCCGGCAGGGATCCAGGTTTTTTTATCGGAGGAATTCCTGAAAATTTTGGTAAAGGTTTTAAGTTAGGCAAGGGGGAGGCATTTGTTTCTGAGGGTGATGAATACGATACGGCCTTTTTTGACAAGGGGGCCAAATTTTTTCATTATTTACCAGATCTGGTAATACTAAATAATATTGAATTTGATCATGCAGATATTTTCAACAGCATGGGTGAAATTGAAACCGCATTTTCCCGGCTTATAAATTTAATCCCGCGAAATGGCCACTTGGTTGCCTGCTGGGATGATCCTGTGGTTCGCAAATTGTGTGAAAAAGCATTTTCGAACGTGACTACATTTGGACTCACCGCGGGTGCGGATTGGCGCGCGCAGGGTCTCCTGCCATCTGAAAGCGGCACCCAATTTGACGTTTATCACGGAAGCACTCACTTTGGGAATTTCAAGGTTCCGCTTTTTGGTGAGCACATGGTCAAGAATGCTCTGTCTGTCATTATTTCAGGAACATTGCTTGGGCTGTCTGTTGCAGAAATTCAGGGTGGATTAACCACGTTTAAAAACGTGAGGCGACGCTTGCAATTCATGGGCGAGGGAAAAGGCATCAAGATATTTGATGATTTTGCCCATCATCCTACTGAAGTGGCAGCTACTCTGGGTGGCTTGCGCAGCAGATTTCCGGACCAGCGCTTGTGGGCGATTTTTGAACCGAGAACAGCCACCAGCAAGCGCAAAATTTTTGAAGAACTTTATGTTGATGCCCTGGCAAATGCCGACCAGATCGTGCTGACGCCTCTTTACCGACAAGATAAAGTGCCTGCACAGGAACGGCTTTCTTTAGAGGTTGTTTGTGAAGGCCTCAAAAAAAGGGGTAAACCCAACTGGATTATGTCGGCGGATGAAAGCATGCTCACCTTTTTAAAGGCGCAACTACAACCCGAAGATGTCGTGCTATTTATGAGTAACGGCGACTTCAAACAGATTCCCGCTAATTTGATAACTGAGTTAAAATAGATCGGAGAGATGAAATTATGAGCGAAGAGAGAAGGCAGCCCGATGCCAGGAGAAGAAGAGGCCCGCACAGGCCTCAGGAAAGCGACCGCAATATTCGGGGCATGATTGCCGGGATTGAAGAAAGACTGACCGATGCCGTTACCCCGGAGTCAATTGCCGGGCTCAACTCTTTTGAGAGAAAACTCATTCATCGTCATTTTGATAACGATCTCGATTTTGAAACAAGAACGTATCGCAAAGGTGAAACCTTCACCCTCTGTGTTTACCCTGTAGGCAATATTGAAAAGTATGCCAAAAAGCGGGCGGAAGAATCGTTGCAATCGGGCGACTCAGTCAATCTCCCAGCCATGGGCAGCTACGAGCGTTACATCATCCACAATGCACTTAAGGATATTAGCGGTATTGAAACTGTGAGCCTGGGTGAAGGAGAGGAACGTCATATTCAGATTGTTTCCAAGCGATTTGGACGCGGTCTGAAACGCATCGTGAAGAAAATGCGATTAATGTAGTATTTGCGTGATTTTGGAACTGGCTTTTGTTGCGAAGGGACTTCAGCATGCAGGTAACTTCTCAAGTGCGCAGGCACGCGTTTCTTTTTACAGAAAATACTACACAATGAAACTTATTTCGCCGGGTTGTTCAAGTACCGTCTGATCGCTCAAGCCAGACCGGATTTGTAAAACAGTTGAAACGCTTTTCTTGTTTAGCACTGCCGGCTTCTACCCTAAGATAGCAGGGTGCGGAGTGCCCGTCCAGTTCAAACGCAACACTGTGTTCAAATTGTTGAGCGAAGCTTGCGGTAGCGCCAATCTGCTCCTCTGCTGCTTGCCCGGGTTGCCCGCGAAAAATATTGACTTCTTGCAGCGGTCCAAACTCGGGTGTACTCATTCCGGAAATTTTTACTAGGAAGACTTTCCCGTGAATAGAGTCGCCACTTGCGGCAATCTCGCCATTTTCATTTGAAATTTCGATGGAAACAAAAGGGCCGTTGGTGATTATCATGTTGCCTCTTTTCATCGCGTTCAGGAGGTTGTCGAGCGTAAGATCTCCTCTCAACAAAACAGCCGTTTTCACTTTTCCAAACAAATTATTGTGATTTTCCCGCATGGTTAGAAACGGAAACCCGACTTGCCGGAACCGATTGAAGTTACCGTGCGCATCGTTGCCACCCGCGATGTAGATTTTTTTTCCCGATAGCAGCAATTTTGTCCAGGCGCACTTGCCTTCTGCCAGGCCTTGCTCGCTGCCGTTCCAGATTTGCAGGCCATGTAAACCGGGGTGAAGAAAATCAGCCGTATGCCACTGCCCCCTGCGCACAAAGAGCCGCTCCAATAACGGAGGTCGAATAGTTGGGTGGGCTGCAAATGCGCCGGAGTTAGAATTGCTTTTTTCAAGAATTTCAGCGATGCTGGTTGTGGGCCTGGTTCTTAACCAGCGTTCGGCACCATCGCCATCACCCGGTAGAAATTCCGGGTTGTTGAGAATGAGAAAATGTACATTTTGGCCCTTGCAGTTACCGGCAGAAACCTCTTCTCCGGGCACGATTACAAAATCAGGATGTTTCTTGTTCAGGTTCAATGACTCCTGCCATAGCTCGCGCCATTTTTTTAAGTCGGGATCTTTTTTAAGGAAGTCGTCCGGCTCATCATCCAGATCATAAGAATGATCCGTGGCGCAAAAAAAACTCAATCCCATTGCCTGAGCCAGGTGACGGGTTGCATCCAGGGGAGCGCCGAACTCAACCTGATCGTTTGTGTAGTTCGTGTGGCAGTGGAATTCACCGTAGAACCAGTTGGGCATTTTAGGTAAACCATATTTGGAGAGCAATACTTGAAAAGGCGCATGGCTGGTGCGTTTGTAGTTATCATTTTTGATGACATACGTTTTGCCGTTACAAGTGACGTGAATGAAAACATCGACCGATATGCTGCTTGCATGTAAATCCGATGATTGGACTTCAAAAATTCTGTGCCAGTTCGGTAGGTTGATTTTTTTTTCAACGTTGAATTCCAGAGAGTGCTTTGTTCCGGTTGCATACACCCAGACAACCACTTTGTGCACCTGAATCGGGTAATGGTTTGCATCTTTTATATTGAGCAATACCGGTAACGCTTTGCCTGGATCGATGCGCTGCGGCATGTCGGCAATGACTTCGGGGGCTTTGTGTTTCAGTCTGCTGTAAATACCCGGAAGTTTATAGTGGATTTCAGCATAGAGAATAAATAGCAAGGGAAGCAATTCAAGCTGTTCAGGGAAAGCGTAGGGAATGTGCATCGGGACAACTACTCAACCACTTGTTTGATTTGCCAATTTAGCTTCCATGAATAGGAAGTATCTTTCCAGCGGATGGTGGTTGGAAAGAGCAGTACCGGAGCAAAAAACGCGGTGTACATGATATAAAATACTTCCCAAAGAGGAAATCTCAGCAGGAGATCGCGGCGGCTGACGAGACCTGTTGTACGGAAGAGCAGGAAGAAGTCCGCCAGCACCACGGCTGCAAAAGCAAGTAAAAACGGGCTGCCCGTATTAATAAATGGAAAAGTGCAGAGAAGAAGGTGCACCAGCCAACTTGTTGCCATCAGAAATTTTCCGTAGATGCCAACTTCTTTTCCGCCTGCTGCCCAGCGTTTGCGTTGGTGGTAAAAACGCCGCAGATCCGGCATCGGGTTACTGTAAACCAGCATGTTTTCATCGATAGGGTAACGAACTTTCCATTGCGTTTTCTTGACGAGTGTCTTCATCAAAGCAAAATCTTCGATAATAGTAAAACCCATATTGAGATAACCACCGACTTCATTGTAGGCGGCTTTTCTGAATGAAAAATTGTTGCCGAGAACGCTCAGCGGTTGTCCAAAGCCCATGGCGCCGGTTCCGATTGATAGCAGGTAAGCCCAGTCCAAAGACTGGATTTTGCTGAAAACCGGGGCGCCATCTTTTTTTCGATCCAGTAATGTAAAACCACCTACGAGGCCAACATCATCGGTGTAATAAGCGGCGTGGGTGCGCGCCCAGGCTGGTGGCACCTGGCAATCGCCGTCGGTTACCAGAACAATCTCATTGTTGGCAGAGGCCATGCCCTGGGCAATTGCGTTGGCTTTACCCGACATACCGGCAATCCCCTGGCTGATGTGCAGTGCTTTTATGCTGGTATTTTCCTGGGCGATTTTGTTGATCAGCCGGGCCGTGGCATCTGTTGAGCGATCATTTATCAGCAGAATTTCCAGCTTGTCTTTTGGATAGTCCAAAACCAGCAATGAATGAACGCAGCTTTGCAGCGTCTGCTCTTCATTTCTTAAAGCAACCAGAATTGAAATGCCGGGAAGCTTTTCAGATTTAGAGTACTGCAACCGGTGGGTGCCGGAATAGACAAGCAGTGTTTGCAGAACGTACAACAACGCAGAAAACAACAAAAGAAAGAGAAGAAAAGTGTACACCAGGTTATCTATGTTGGATGCTTGATTTGATAACAATTACAATAATGTGAATTACATTACAGAATTCGTTTCAAAGTTGCAACTTGTTTTTGGCAATAGCAGGTTGCAAGGAAGTGAAGAATTCAAATGAATCGAGGCTTGTTTTGCTTTCGAGTAAATCTGATTAATGGGTGATTGCGCGAAAACGGCATCGCCATCATTTCGACCAATGGGAGAAATTTGATTTGGCATGACAGCCGTTATGAAAAGGTTGCGGAAATAGACTTAACCACGCTTGTTAAGAAAGGTCAATTAGTCAAGTCCAGATTTATGTGTAAATTCCATCCTAAGAATTATTTTTTCAATCAGGCTCTCAAAAGCTAAGAAGAGTTTGATTGAAAAAATAATTTTTCAAGTTATTCGTCAAATATGATATATCTTTTTGCCGTTAACC
>JAJDAG010000117.1 GCA_029262005.1 Candidatus Zhuqueibacterota bacterium
CCCCGGGCCAAATCATTTTTCCTGAACCAAGCTGCCGTTTGACTCTTACAATTTCTATTCATCAAGGGTGGAAACGTCAAATCAGGCGAATGTTCGAGTCGGTTGGCTATGAAGTCAGGCAGCTGCACCGAAACCAACTGGCATCACTTTCTTTGCTTGGGACAAGACCCGGGCAGTGGCGCTATTTGTCCAGTATGGAGCTTACGACATTGAAGAGGATCGTGCATGGAAATAAGAGATAAACGTGTTATGGTGCTCGGCGGGTGGGGCCTTGTCGGCATGGCGATTTGTCGGCAAATGCTATCTGAAGAACCCAAAGAGTTGATCATTCTTTCGCTCAATGAACGGGAAGCGAAAGAAGCCTGTGAAAAACTTTCTTCAACTAATAATAGCCGCACGTTGTTAACGCCTTTCTGGGGTAATGTTTTTGTGCGCGATAAAATGCAAGGTTTGAGTCGAAATGAGATTCTGGAAAATGACAAGTATCGAAATTGGCTCATTGAAGATATGATGGAGGATCTGAGCGAGGATGTATTGCGGCAGTCCTATCTCTTTCAGACAATTCAACGGTTTAAGCCGGACATCATCGTGGATTGCATTAATTCAGCGACCGCCGTTGCCTATCAGGATGTCTTTCGCGGTTACTATAACTTGAAAGGTGAACTGCAGCACCACAAAAAAACAAAGAAATATTCTGAGAAGTTGGTTTCGGAGGTTGAGAAAATACTTTGTACCTTGTATATCCCGCAGCTAATTCGTCACGTCCAGGTTCTTTATGAAGCTATGCGCCGTTCGCGCACGGGTGTTTATGTGAAAATAGGTACCAGCGGCACCGGCGGCATGGGACTAAATATTCCTTACACACACTCTGAGGAAAAGCCGTCGCGCACGCTTCTGAGCAAGACAACTGTGGCAGGTGCGCACAGTCTGCTCCTGTTTCTCATGGCGCGTACACCGGATGCGCCGATCACCAAAGAAGTCAAGCCCACCGCCGCAATCGCCTGGAAGAGCATTGCATACGGTGAAATAAAAAAAGCGGGACGGCCGATTGAGCTTTACGATTGTCCACCGGATAAAGCTGTGCCATTAAAGGGTGAACTGACGATTGGTCTGGCGGATTGTGCCAATAAAATAGAGAATGAAACCCTGAAATCAGTGTTTGTCGATACCGGCGAAAATGGCACATTCTCCTATGGTGAGTTTTCTGCAATTTCATCTTCAGGTCAAATGGAATTGGTCACACCGGAAGAGATCGCGAAAAACGTTATCTTTGAAATTCGCGGGGGGAACACAGGTCACGATATCATCAATGCTCTGGATAATGCTACTATGGGCCCGACTTATCGCGCCGGCATTATGCGGGAGTCAGCGTTGGTGAAAATGCAGGATCTGATGGAAGAGCACAATTGCGACAGCGTCGCTTTTGAGCTACTGGGGCCACCTCGCTTGAGTAAGTTACTGTATGAGGCGCATTTGCTGAAGCTGGCATGTGGTACAATGGCGGCTGTGCGCGATACCGGGCCCGCAGAATTGGCTGACAAATTGCACGCGCTCGTAGAAGATAATGTGAAACTTAGAGCCACGATTCTGTCAATAGGTATTGCCATTCTTCTGAAAGATGGGAAGAAATTGTTGCGGGGGCCTGAGCTTAAGATTCCTGCGTTTCGTGGCCGAAAAAAAATGGAAGTGACTGCCGAGGCCATCGACAATTGGGCGCAAGCCGGCTGGGTTGATCTGAGAGTGTCAAATATGCAAATTTGGAAACGACGTATCGACCAGATTTTTGCTGAAATCGAGGCCGTACCGGCAGACGACACCAGTTCTCAGTTTCAGCGAGACCATAGCTATTGGCTTAAGGATACAACACTCAATATTGGCAAAGTTGTTGGCTGGATTTTTTCAAATGAAGAACAAGGCTTAAGGATGAAAGATTAGGATGGCTGGGCTGAATTGAATAAACACACTGTTATTGCCATTGATGGGCCTGCTGGATCAGGCAAGAGTACAGTTGCGAAAGAGGTTGCACAACGACTTGGTATTCTTTATCTCGATTCTGGCGCTATTTATCGCGCAGTAACTTTATTATTCATAAAAGAAAAGCTTGATTTTTCTAATCAAAATCAGCAAATTTGCACCTGTTTGGAAAATGCCGATATTCAGTTGTTGAAACGTTCCGAGGGGCTTCAGGTTTTGCTTAATGGTGAGGATGTGACAACTCAAATCCGTTCGCAGGAGGTAACGCGCCAGGTGTCGGATGTTTCTGAACAATTGATTGTCAGGGAGGCTGTCACAGACAAGTTGCGCCGGATGGCACAAAAAACTTCGGTCGTTATGGATGGACGGGACATAGGCACCGCCGTTTTTCCGGATGCCGCGCTCAAGATTTTTATGAGTGCCGACTTGGAGGAGCGGGCCAGACGGCGCCACCAGGAGCTTTTGGCAACGGGGCAGACGATTGAATTGTCTGCCATTCGGGATGACATCGCACGTCGCGATCGACACGATTCGCAAAGAGCCATAGCGCCGTTAACCAAAGCAGATGATGCCATTGAGTTAGAGACAACACAGATGACAATAGAAGATGGTGTCGGTTTTATCATTGATAAAGTAAAAAAAATACAAAGTTAAGTTTGAGTTTGATCAGCGTGACTGACCGGTTTGTCAATACGGTGTTTTCAGTTCTGCATGGTTGATAATTTAGGATTTTAATTAGTCACTGTTTTTGTGCTTTTGCATTTCGGTGCAAAAGTGTTATTTGTTATACCATAATTAACCACTCTTTAGGAGGTAACTTTTCATGTCTAACACGGAGCAAGTCGCGCAGAGCGATAATGATGAAAAAATGATGGAAGGAGGCGAAACGCAAGGTACGGAAAAACCAACCAGCGATTCCGGTATTCTACAAACAAAGACGTTTGAAGATAAGACCGTTTCTCTGGAAGATTTGGTGGAAGAAGCGCTTTACAGCGAAGACGAATACAACGAAATGCTAGCCTTGTATGAAAACACACTTTCCGATTTTGTTGAAGGTGAGTTGGTTGTAGGAAAAATACTGGCTGTCAGCGACAAAGAAGTTGCTGTTGATATTGGTTTCAAGTCTGAAGGCGTAATTTCAATTGATGAATTCAATAAGCCGGATGAAATAAATGTCGGCGATGACATAGAAGTATTTCTTGACAATGTTGAGGATAAAGACGGGCAGTTGGTGCTTTCGAAGCGAAAGGCAGACTTCCTGCGTACATGGGAGCGCATCCTCGATTCCTACAACAAGGACGAAACGCTCTTTGGTATCTGCAGTCGCAGAATCAAAGGCGGTATTGTGGTTGATTTGCAAGGTGTTGAAGCGTTTCTACCGGGCTCTCAGATCGATGTGAGACCGATTCGGGACTTTGATGCGTTAATTGGCAAGGAAATGGAATTCAAGATTGTTAAGGTCAATGAACTTCGGAAGAACATCGTAGTGTCCCATCGTGTTCTGGTTGAAGAGGGCATGAAAGAACAGCGACAGAAGATTCTTGTTGACTTGGAGAAAGGCCAGATTCTGGAAGGCAGCGTCAAAAATATTACCGACTTTGGTGTGTTTATCGATCTGGGCGGTGTTGACGGATTGCTGCATATCAATGACCTGTCCTGGGGGCGTGTCAGCCACCCATCTGAAATTGTATCTCTTGATGAAAAAATCAATATCCAAATTCTTGATTTTAATGAGACCAAGGATCGCATCTCATTGGGTTACAAGCAATTGCAACCGCACCCCTGGGATGGCGTGAAGGATAAATATAATCAAGGCGATGTCGTCAAAGGCAAGGTTGTTAATATTGCTGACTACGGCTCATTTATTGAGCTTGAAAAAGGTGTTGAGGGCTTGATTCATATTTCTGAAATGTCTTGGACTCAACATATTAAACATCCTTCGAAAATTCTTGCTCTTGGTGAAATTGTTGATGCCAAAGTTTTGAATATTGACCATGATGGGCGGAAGATTTCACTTGGACTCAAGCAGCTTGAGCCGGATCCCTGGGATGGCATTGAGGCCAAATATCCTGTGGGTTCACGGCAAAAAGGCGAGGTTCGCAATCTAACCAATTTCGGTGCTTTTGTTGAGTTGGAGGAAGGTGTCGATGGGCTTATTCATATTTCAGATCTTTCCTGGACGAAGAAAATTCGGCATCCTGGAGAGATTTTGAAAAAGGCTGATGTGGTCGATTTTATCGTCTTGAATGTGGATCAAAGCAACCGCCGTATTTCGCTTGGTTACAAACAAACGATGGATAACCCGTGGGAGACCCTTGAGGATTCATATAAGCCACAGGCAAGAACTTCCGGGAAAATTATTCGGATGATTGAAAAGGGCGTGGTTGTTGAACTTCCTGATGCTGTCGATGGATTCGTGCCGATGTCTCAACTCAAAAAAGAGGGAATCCAGAAACCTGCTGATGGTTATCAGGTGGATGATGAACTTGAATTAGTCGTTATTGAGTTCAACAAGGAGAGCAAAAAGATTATTCTCTCTGAGAAGGAGATTGACGGCAGCTCCAAGCTTGCTGTAGATGACAAGGAAGCCATTGCTCAGTTTGAAAAGGAAACCAGCGCGGTTAAATCTACAAGCAAGAAAAGTGACAAGAAAGAAGCCGCTGTAACGCCAGATGCCGAGAGTTCCGATACGTCCTCTGAATCAGCAGTTGAAACCGCTGCACCAGCAGAAGCTGCAACAGAGGAAGCTGCACCAGCAGAAGCTGCAACAGAGGAAGCTGCAACAGCAGAAGCTGCAACAGCAGAAGCTGCAACAGCAGAAGCTGCAACAGCAGAAGCTGCAACAGCAGAAGCTGCACCAGAGGAAGCTGCACCAGAGGAAGCTGCAACAGAGGAAGCTGCAACAGCAGAAAGTGCAACAGCAGAAGGCGAGGCTGATACAGTGGCAGACTCAAACCCTGATACTGAAAAGAAAGAGTAATTCGTTATGTAGAGTATGAAAACTCCGGTCATGCTGTGGCCGGAGTTCATGCTTGTCAGCGAAAAAACGAGGAGATACCATGTGGGCTGTTAAGTGGTTTCTGGCTGTAATCACAATCCTGGTTATTTTAGGTTTCGCGTTGCAGAATAGCAGTACGCCTGTCAATGTTGTGTTTTTGACCGGCACATGGGAAGCGCAGGCAGTACAACTCTGGCTGGTTATTTACGCTTCTTTTGCTCTAGGCGTTCTATTTTGGCTCGCGGTGTCAATATTTCAGGTTCTGGAGCTAAAAAACGTTATCCGCAAGCTGAACAAACGACATACGGAAATGCAAAGTGAGCTCAATAGCTTGCGGAATCTCTCCATCGGCGAGGATGATGCCGGATTTGGTCTGCAGGAAGAGGCCTAGGTCGCAAAATGGAAACAACAGTCATCTTCCTGTTTGTTGTTGTAAGCGCGCTTGCTGCGCTGATTGTTTTGCTCGCTTTTCGCCGGAAATCTGCTGCGCCGGTTGATGCAGCCGCCGCAGATTATGCCGAAGGATTAAGTTTGCTGCTCGCCGGGGAACGAGAGCAGGCGTTGAAAAAATTTAAGGATACGGTTGGTAAAGAGAGCCGGAATGTAGACGCCTATATTAGAATCGGTGATATTCTAAGAACGTTGGGGCGCGTCGATCGTGCCATTAATGTTCACAAATATTTGACTGTCCGTCAGGGTCTGACACCCAAACAGCACAGCAGTATTTTACAAAGCCTCGCGTGTGACTATCAGGCCGCTGAACGTTATGATCAGGCTTTAGAAGTTCTTAAAAAGGTACTTGAGGCAGACAAACAAGCCGCCTGGGCTCTGGAAATGCAACTTGAACTTTACGAAGCTTTGTCGGACTGGCCCAGAGCCTTTCAAGTTTGTAAAAAACTGCAATCCAAAAATGGCGAGCTGAAGAACAGAAGGCTGGCACTTTATAAAGTGCGCGAGGGGTTGACTTTTAGCAACAAGTCTCACACAGAAAAAGAAGCACAATCTTGTTTTAAAGAAGCGATAAAGATCGATCCGGCGGGTCCTGCTGGTTATATCGCCCTTGCCGATTCACACAAGCGTCAAGACCATACGGATGACGCCCTGAAAGTTCTGAAACAATTTGTAGAAAAAGTACCGGAACAATCTTTTTTTGCTTTTGGTCGTCTAAAAGAACTTCTATACGAGGGTGGTGTTTATGGTGAGATTCAAAACCTTTATCTTGAGATTATCCAAAGTCAGCCTGATAATCTCATGGCTCGACTTGCCCTGGTTGAAAATTACGAGAAGAAAGGCGAGCTGCAACGGGCCATAGACGAAAGTCTTTCCATCCTTGAAAGGGATCCGGACAATAAGTCCGCCAAAAAATATTTGGTCAAGCTACATCATAAATTGGGTAACAGTGAGGAAGCGTTGAAAATAGCCCTTGACTTGATTGACGAATCTTTCCAGGAAAAAGAAGGTACTCGATTTGACCTAACTGAATTATTGGGTGAAAAGAAAAAGGAAGATGAACTTGGATAAGCACATTGCCTCTATTTGTGTTTTGGGATGTTTTTTGCTTATGGGCGGTGCTGTTACGCCTTGTAACGCGCAGTTTTCTGATTTTAATCTGAGAAAAGAACTGGCGCGACATGACCTTTCCGAAGTTGAGAAGAAGGTAGCGGAGTTTGCCATTGAGTACGATGGCTCCGCAGAAGCTGTTTATGTTCAGGCTGTGCTGGAGCATGACGCGCAAAAGGCGATGGAACTTTACAATCGAGTCAAGGTGGAGTTTCCCGACTCTCCGCTAACAGCTTTTGCAAATTTTCAAATGGGTCACTATTATTTTGCACGTGGACTTTATATTTCTGCCCGGCGTTTTTTTCTGGAAGTCATAGAGAAGCATTCTGATTCCAAAATTGTTCCTGATGCAATGTACTTTGCAGCAGTCTGCATGTGCGCCGCCCGAAAAACAGAAACATGTCGGACAGAGCTTGAGAATTTCCGCAAGCAATATCGCAGTTCACCTTTAGCTCGGTTGGCCCTTGAAGATTTGAGTGAAATTGGTGTTGCAGCACTTCCTGCTGAAAAGTTGCAACGCGTGGTTTCAGCTTCTGAGGGTAAGTACACACTGCAACTGGGTTCATTCAGTCAAACCAACAACGCTCTGAACCTGAGAAATTATTTTTCAAAACTTGGCTTTCAGGTAGAGATTCGGGAAATTGTTACAGATGGCAAGACCAACTATGCTGTCTGGCTCGGAGCTTTCAGAACCAAACAAGCAGCTCAAACATTTGGCGACAAGTTAAAAAAGGATCACGGCAAACCATACCGGATCGTTTCCAAATAACCACTCTGCAAAAAAAATCCCACTTATGATACAAGTTGACGATGCAATCCAGACGGCACTAAACGCTGTTTCTCCTTTGGGTTGCGAGAGACTACCGCTACAGCAGGCCAATGGCTACATCCTTGCCGAAGACATTGCCTCAGACATTGAGATGCCCCCCTTCGACAAATCAGCGATGGATGGCTATGCTTTACGGGCCGAAGATGTTGCAAATGCGCCTGTTGAGCTTGATGTGGTCGGTACGGTTGCTGCCGGCGTATTTCCGGATTTTGCTGCCGGGCCTGGACAGGCGGTAAAAATTATGACTGGCGCCCCTTTGCCTCAAGGCAGCGATAGTGTGCAAATGATTGAAAAGACCGAAGCGACCGCCGGCCAAAAGGTTAGAATTCTCGAATCCGTGGCACCTGGAAAGCATGTGGCAGTAAAAGGGGAAGTTATTCGGCAGGCTGAGATCGTACTAAAGAAGGGTACGTATTTAAGCCCGGCTGTTGCCGGAGTTCTGGCCACAGTGGGTGTCGAAGCTGTGCCGGTTTATAAACGCCCCAAAGTGGGTATTCTCGTAACCGGTGATGAGTTGGTTGAAATTCATGAAATACCAAAAGCCGGCCAGATCAGAAACAGTAATGGCCACGCCTTGTTTAGTCAGGTGCTCGCTTCGGGTGCAATTCCAGTTACACTCGGCATCGCCCCGGATAACATAGCTGACTTGTACGATAAACTGGAAGAAGGCCTGAGCAACGATGTCCTTCTTATCTCGGGGGGCGTTTCAATGGGAGAGTTTGATTTTGTTGAAAAAGTTTTGGATAAATTGGCCGTAAAAATTCATTTCGATAAAGTAAATATCAAACCAGGAAAACCAACAGTGTTTGGCACAACGGACACATGTAATGTTTTTGGTTTGCCCGGTAATCCGGTTTCTGCCAGCACAATTTACGAAATCATAGTGCGACCTGTACTTCGCAAAATGCTGGGTCACGTGAATTTACACAATCTTTGCGAGTCGGCTACTTTGTTGGCTGATTTCCGCAATACCACACGCCGGGTCAACTATCATCCTGCCATTACTACTTTACAGGAAGGGAAATTTCAAGTGATTCCTGTAAAGTCAAAAGGCTCAGCGGATGTTTCTGCCTTTGCGGCCAGCAATTCCTACTTGATCGCTTCCGAGGAAAACCACCTATATAATAAAGGTGACAGGGTAGAAGTCATGTTAAGAGATGAGTTTTGGCGAGTTTTATAAAAGCGAGTCTTGATATGTATGTACATGCCCGACCCGGCAAATGGTCTCTGGTTGGTTTCTTTTTTTTCTTAGCAATCACTGCATTGCCTCTTTATGCCCAACTGCAAATAGATGTTGTATATCCCAAAGAATCCCAGACTGTAATTGCCCACGATTCCACTTTTATTTTTGGTTCTACCAATAACTCCAATGCCCGGGTGACTATAAATGGTCTCCAAGTACGAATGTTCCCAAACGGCGCCTTCCTGGGATATGTGCCTATCACAAGCGGTGATTTTATTTTTCGATGTCATGCAGAAGCTGCGGCTGATACCGTTATTGCACTGAGACATGTTTTTATACCCGAGGTCTGGCAAGAGAACAAAAGCGACTCTGTTTTAATTGATACATCTTATCTTTTTCCTGCAACAGATATTGGCTTGACACAGGGCGATGTTCTCTCTGTGTCGTTTAAGGGGACACCCGGCATGACCGCGTCTTTTTCTGTACCGGGCCTTGTTGAGGAAGGTTTTATGGTTGCATCTCCACCGGCAATGCAGGCTGCCTGGGGAGAACTGGTGTTTGGCAGTGGTGAACCCATTTATCCTGCAGCGCTGGAGGGTATTTATCACGGCAGTTACACAATACCGCCGAATGCAGCGCTTGACACAGCTTTGGTTTATTTTTACTTGCGTGGGCCGACCGGGTCTGCTGCCGATACTGTTGTTGCGCCGGGCAGGTTGACGGTTGAAGAGAATTTAACCCCGCGTGTTGGTGTGTTGACCTCGGAAATGACTGTTGCGCGAACAGGCCCTGGCCTTGGCTACCAACTTTTTCTTCCGGAAGGCGTGAAACTTATTTTGACCGGGCATGAAAAAGGCTTTTTTCGAGCCCGTTTGACGCAAAGCCTGGACGCGTGGGTGCCGCAAGAAAGCTTGAGGCTGCTCCCTGCAGGAAGTCCGCAGCCCGGTAGCGTGGTTTCGGTTGTGCGCTCAGAAAACAGACATCGTAAAGTGAGTATTCGAATTTACCTGCAGGAGAAGCTGCCATTTAAAGTTGAGCAGAATTTAGCTTCATCAGAGTTGCTGCTTTCAATTTATGGTGCTGTTTCAAACACAGATTGGATAAGACATGATTATGAAGATGATCTTATTCAAGATATAAATTGGTCACAGCCAGATAATGATATTTATCAATTGCGGATTCGCCTGAGTGGAAAGCAGCAATGGGGATTTAGCGCATATTACGATGGCAATGCACTGGTGCTGGATGTCCGCAAACCACCTGCGAAATTATCTTTAAAGAATATGGTTGTTTGTCTGGACCCGGGTCATGCTCCTCAGGATGGCGCGATTGGCCCAACCGGCATTGCTGAAAAAAATGCCAACTTGCAATTGGCCAAAGTTCTTGAAAAAAAACTGCGCAAAAAGGGTGTCGTGGTCTTTCTGACAAGACGAGCGCTACATGGCGCTGCCTTGAGCGTTCGGGCTAAAATGGCAACCTACCTTGAGGCCGATTTGTTTATCAGTCTCCATTATAACGCACTTCCGGACGGCATTGAGCCTTTCGAAAATCGTGGTTCAAGCACTTATTATTATCATCAACAGAGTCGGCCATTGGCGGAGTCGATTCAAACCGAAATGTTGAAGAAACTAAAACTGCGAAACTTTGGTTTATATTATGACAACCTTGCTGTTTGCAGGATTCAAAATATGATATCAGTGTTGGTCGAGCCTGCGTTTATTATGCATCCTGCAGAAGAAATGTTGATCACAAACAAAAATTTTCAGAAGAAAACGGCAGATGCGATTGTTAAAGGTATTGAGCGTTTCTTAAAGAATGCAAGAGATTAGCAATTGGAGGTAATACCATGTCAGCTAAATTTACATTTATCATGTTTTTGTCAGTTTTTTTTTCATCCTGTTCTAATTACAATGGCCAGGCAAAGTCACCAGGTGAGCAATTCGCCGGGACTGAAGACAAGAGTCGTATGATTTATATCAACGCAGTTGAGTCCGAGTCCGGGGCAAAAGCCGGGCACGATTTTCAAGTGAAAATCTCTGGGAATTTGCCGTCACCTGCATATTCCTTTGAGCGGTTTGAGGTGGTGGTTACGGGCAAGACCATTTTCATTACGCCACTGGCAAGCTTTGATTCTAACATCATGGCGGCACAAATGCTGGTGCCGTTTGAACGTGTTTGCAAAGTACCGGCCTTGAAGCCGGGCACTTATGCTGTTGAGGTCCATGGCCGGGGAGATACCGTTGTAAAGGGCCGGCAACTTACAGTCGAAAAACCATAACCAAAAAGCAGTTAAGGTGGGGATAAATTGAACAGAACTGGATTCGTTTACCACACTGATTTTGTCAAACATTTAACGGGTTCTGGCCATCCTGAGCGTCCGGAGAGATTGATCTCGCTTATGCGGCATCTCAGTACAGTTGATATCTATTCGGACCTGATTCTATTGGCCCCCAAGCCAGCCGGTGTCGAAGTGATAAAATCTGTGCATGACGGTTCATATGTTGAGCGTTTACAAAAGGCTTGCAAAAGCGGATTACATTATTTAGATTCTGACACAGTTGTCTGCGAGAATTCATTTGCAGTGGCAGCGCTGGCTGCTGGTGCGGGAATTGAGGCATGCAGGGCAGTCATGGATGAGCGCCTGGACAATGCTTTTTGCGCGGTTCGTCCACCCGGGCACCATGCAGAATCTTCGCAGGCGATGGGTTTTTGCCTTTTCAATAATGTGGCAGTCGCAGCGCGTTGGTTGCAGTCCGAGTTTCGGCTTAAGAAAATCTGCATTATTGATTGGGATGTACATCATGGCAATGGCACACAGTCGGCGTTTTACGATGATCCGTCCGTGCTTTATGTGAGTATTCACCAAAGTCCTCTGTATCCCGGAACGGGTAGCTTTGATGAGGTTGGCCGCGGTGAAGGCAGGGGTGCTACGCTCAACATCCCGGTGTCTGCCGGTTGCCAGGATGCGGATTATCTTGCTCTTTTCGAGAAGAAAGTGGTTCCAATTGTGCGCGACTTTCAACCTGATTTTCTGCTTGTTTCTGCAGGATTTGATGCACACAAACAAGATCCGCTGGCAAATATGGAGATCAGCGAATCGGGTTTTGCTGAAATGACAGAAGTGCTAATGCGGCTTGCAAATGAGTGTTGCTCTGGAAAGCTCGTTTCTTTTCTGGAAGGCGGCTATGATTTGGATGGATTGAACTTGAGCGTCGAAGCCCACTTGAAAGCATTGGTTGGCAACTAAACACATGCTTTGGGGTTACGGTGACTTGCCTGGAGATACCAAGGTGATCGAAACCGAACAGAGTTTAGAGCTAAAACCCGGGGATTCATACCGGCATTATCACATTCGTAAACGAATGATTCGCGACCAGATTGTGGCGCGCGGAGTCAAGGATCCGAAAGTGATTGCGGCCCTGGAAACAGTGCCGAGGCACCGATTTGTAAGCGAGGCCCTCGAAGGGGCTGCTTATGATGATAACCCACTTCCAATTGGTGAAAATCAGACAATCTCCCAGCCGTTCATTGTGGCCTATATGACGACGGCACTTCAACTTAGTGGTAATGAGCGCATCCTTGAAATCGGAACAGGTTCCGGTTATCAGGCTGCAGTTCTATCTGAAATCGTCTCCGAAGTCTATACCGTCGAAATCAACGACAATCTCATTATTGAGGTTGCCCTGCGGCTGAAGAAAATGGGGTGCCAAAACGTCCATTTGCACTATGGTGACGGTTACGAAGGATGGCCTGAATTTGCCCCATTTGACGGCATCATTGTCACAGCGGCGCCCGACCATATTCCACCATCTCTTCTTGATCATTTGAAAATTGGCGGCAGGATGATCATTCCCGTCGGGGATAAAGAGCAGGAGCTGCTTCTCGTGACCCGCAGGGAGGACGGCTCATTTAAACAAGAGTCTCGCATCCCTGTGCGCTTTGTGCCGATGATACGGGAAGTAGAAAAAGATGAGTAGCCTAAGTTCACATTCAGGTGTTCTCGAAACGAGTCATTTTGATATTTTGTCTTCTCAGTTTAGTTTGCCCAGGTCCGAGTAAATGAAAAAAATGATAACTGAAAACGATGTCATTCTGGCCTGGAAAGCAAGAAAGGTCAAAATATTTGTCACAGAAGATGGCATTATAACACCTGCTGCATTGGATGCAGCTCGAGTAAGAAACATAGAAATTATCCGGGGTGAGGATTGTCGAAGTGCAGCTGGATCTGGAGTTGAGCGATTTTCCGACAATAAATCGGAAAAAATTGTCATCGGCTCTGACCACGGCGGCTTTGAGTTAAAAAAAAATCTTCGGGCCATGCTTGAGGAACGTGGCTATGAAGTAGAGGATGTGGGGACTTTTTCCACTGATTCCGTAGATTATCCAGATCTGGCGCATCTTGTTGCTCAGAAAGTGGCCTGTGATCTGACCCTCGTCGGCATAATCATTGATGGCGCGGGTGTCGGCTCTGCGATGGCGGCCAACAAAGTACCGGGTATTCGTGCTGCTGCTTGCTACGACACTTGTACTGCCAGAAACAGTCGCGAGCATAATTTCGCCAATGTTTTGACTTTAGGGAGCCGTGTCATTGGCATTGATATCGCTGAGCAAATTGTGGTGACCTGGCTGAATACCGGGTATGGTGCAGAGCGGCACAAACGGCGTGTAGATAAGATTATGCAAATTGAAACGACCTATCTTCGTTCTTAGGAAACCTTCCCTTTGATTTCACGTCTTTGTTTGTTGTTACCAATTCAGTATTAGCTTACTCCTTAATCTAATGGTTTAAACATGGCCGAAAAAAAACAACAAGACGATGAAACTGTTAAGTCAGGGCTTGAGGATAGAAAAAGCGTGAAACGACTTACAAGATCAACTTCCGACCGCGTGCTCGCTGGCGTTTGCGGTGGCCTGGCTGAATATCTGGAAATAGATGTGGTGCTGGTTCGGTGTATTTGGGGCGGGCTGATTCTTTTTGGCGGTCTGGGACTACTGCCATACCTTTTAGCATGGATCATTGTACCGGAAAATTCAAAGCCACGCGCTGCCGAAACGGATTCTCCCGAGAAGAAATCCCACACAGGCTTGATCTGGGGCGGTCTGTTGATTTGCATTGGCGCCTGGATTATTTTCCGGCAACTTGAGTGGTTTGGGTATTATCCAATGCATTTTCGTTGGGACTTTGGGCCTCGCTGGTTTTTGAATTCCGGCTTTGACTTTTTTCTGCCTGCTCTGGTTATTCTTCTGGGTGTTTACTATTTGGTGAACTCGTTTCGCAAAGACAAAGAAGACGTTAATTTATCTGGAGATTCCAATATGGGAAAAAAACTAACACGTTCTGTTTCTGACAAAATGTTGGCTGGTGTTTGCGGCGGTATCGCCAAATATTTCAATATCGATGCTTCGCTTGTGCGGATAGCATTTGCACTTCTGACATTAGCCGGGGGCGGTTTTATCGGCATCATCGCTTATGTCGTGATGATGGTTGTGGTACCTGAAGAAACGATTGTCGAAGAACCGGTTGCCGCAAAACCTGAGGCGCCACAAGTTACAAAACCTGCAGCAAAGACAAAAACGCAGGCAAAACCCAAAGCACCGGCAAAGACAAAAACACCTTCAAAACCAAAGGCTTCACCCAAACCTACGCAAGATAAGGAGTAATCACAAATTTTGGGAGGCAGCAGGTTATGAGTCAACGTAACAAATCCATCGTTCCAGGTGTTGTGCTTATCTGCGTTGGAGTAATTCTGCTTTTGCGCAAGTTTGGTATTTTGTATTTGCATTGGCGTCATATTTACCCCATCGTAATGCTTGGACTGGGGCTTGGGTTGTTTTATTCAGCTATTGGCAGGAAGGATCGTGGCTCCGCTTTTCCCGGTGCCATCCTGCTGGTTCTGGGAGCATTTTTCCTGTTACGCAACTTCCAAATATTTTCTTTTGATTACTACTTCTATGACTTCCGCGATTTCTGGCCAATCTTGTTAATTGCAGTGGGGGTGGGCAATGTTGTACGCTTTTACTTCGAGAGAAGAGACTGGCCAGTGATGGCATTGGGGCTTTGTCTGGTGCTGCTGGGGTGCCTCTTTATTTTGCAGACCTTCAACGCTTTTTATTGGCTTCATGCGGCTAAACTCTGGCCTTTGTTGCTTATTGCTGCAGGCGTGGCACTCATTGTCAAGAGCCGTTCGCACGCTTCTTCTTCACACGAGGATACCGCTGAAAGTTCAGCTTGAGGGCCCGAGCCTCATTTTTTCAATAATAATTTTATTCATTGCACAGCCAAGTGTCAACCGATGAAAACTCTTTTCCTGCGCGACAATGAGATTTCGCTTAAGGAGCAGCCAGTTCCAGTGCCGTGTGCTGGCGATGCTTTGGTCAAAGTAAACATCGCCGGTATTTGCAACACGGACCTTGAGTTAATCAAAGGATATATGGGATTTCACGGCGTGCCGGGGCATGAGTTTGTCGGCGTTGTTGAAAGCAGCGCGGATGAATTCTGGATAGGC
This sequence comes from Candidatus Zhuqueibacterota bacterium, assembly GCA_029262005.1. GTDB lineage: Bacteria > Zhuqueibacterota > Zhuqueibacteria > Oceanimicrobiales > Oceanimicrobiaceae > JAJDAG01. The sequence continues at coordinate 15,051 of JAJDAG010000117.1, forward strand.
AAAAGAGTATGCGGTGAAATAAATTATGCTTGTGACAATTGTGACTATTGCAGACGCGGACTGGAACGGCATTGCCCGAACCGGACTGTGATGGGAATTTTGAACCAAAGTGGTGCTTTTGCAGAATATCTCTCAGTGCCGCTGGCAAATTTGCGCTTGGTTCCAGGAAATGTGCCGGACAAAGCAGCGGTATTTACCGAACCACTGGCAGCAGCCTTTGAAATTTTGGAGCAGGTTCATATCCAACCTGAAGATAGCGTTGCTGTTGTCGGCGATGGCAAGCTAGGATTACTTGTCTGTCAGGTACTCAAACTCAGTGGGTGTAACTTGACGCTTATTGGAAAGCATGAAAGCAAATTGGCTCTGGCTGCATCGTGGGGCATTGCCGTCTTGCCGCGAGGCAAAGCCGAGGCGTCAAGCTATAACTTGGTTGTGGAAGCATCCGGCTCGCCCTCAGGATTTGACTCTGCAATGGAACTCCTGCGTCCCCGTGGTACTTTGATTTTAAAGAGCACTTATGCCGGTAACCTTGAATTAAACATGGCGCCGATTGTCATTGATGAAATTCAGATTATTGGTTCTCGTTGTGGCCGGTTTCAGCCTGCCTTACGTGCTCTAAGCAATGGCTTGGTCAATGTTACGGATTTGATCGATTGCGTCTACCCGTTTGACCAGGCTTTAGCTGCTTTCGAGCATGCCTCCCAACCTGGAACACTAAAAGTACTTATTGATTTCAATGCATAATCTCAAAGTTAACCTCGGTTCAAATTCATATCCAATCTTTGTCGGCGATGGTATCTTTGGCAAGCTTGGGGAAATGCTCGAACTGTACGGATACGGCCCAACTATTGTGGTCATCACCGACACTAATGTTGAGCAGATTTTGCGGCAAGCTTTGACTGAATTTTTGGGTCCATCTATGGAACTTGCAGATGTGATCGCCATACCGGCCGGTGAGCGGAGCAAATCAATGGCTACGGTCGAAAAAATGTTGACTCGCATGCTTGAGCGTCACTATGACCGCAACTTAACCGTGCTTGCAATCGGCGGCGGTGTAGTTGGTGATCTGGCCGGTTTTGTAGCTTCAATTTATAAACGCGGCGTTCATTGCATTCAGGTGCCAACCACCCTTCTGGCACAGGTCGATTCATGTATTGGTGGAAAGACCGGAGTGAATCATCCATCAGGGAAGAATTTGATCGGCACCATTGTTCAGCCCAAACTCGTCTGGGCCGATCTGCAATTTTTGCAAACACTGCCCCGGAAAGAAATCGTCTGTGGTTTGGGGGAAGTGGTTAAATATGGCATAATCAAGGACGCTGAACTTTTCTCCATCTGCGAAGAAAATCTTGACAAATTGTTTGAGTTAGATGCGGCGTTTACGTTTGAAATTGTAAGGCGTTCTTGTGAAATTAAAGCAAATGTCGTTTCTGCGGATGAGCGTGAAACCGGGCTGAGAATGATTTTGAACTTCGGTCACACAATTGGCCATGCAATTGAAGCAGCGCTTGCGTACAAACGCATTTCCCACGGAGAAGCCGTATTGATCGGCATGCTGGCCGAGAGTCACATTGCAGCAGCAAGAAATTTGCTGCCACGCACTGACCTGGAGAGAATCCAGGCCCTTATTATCCGATTCGATTTACAGGGAAAATTAAGCGGACTTCGAGCAGGCGAAATAGAGCGCTTTATTAAAGCAGACAAAAAAGCCTTAGCTGGAAAAATTAGATTTGTTTTACCCCGTGCAATCGGGGAAGTAGATATTTTTGATGATGTTGACCCGAAGCTGGTTCAACAGGGAATCGATTTTGTGTTGGAACTGCTGTAGTTTTGCACGTACCCTGCTGACTTCTACTAACTTTTTGTGCTGAGTCCCTGGAATTCCTCTAAAATATGAAAACTCTTGACCGCAATGTGGTTTAAGTAAAAAGAACTGTTTAAGATTACCCATTGAAATCAAAAAAACAAATTTTTTTCTGTTACGCTAAGCCGGTATTTCGCTACTCATGAGTTTTTTGAGGATGCCTGCTTCTGCAACCGGCCCTGGCGAATTGCCACGCCAGCTATGAAACCCTGTAGAAATTGATCCCCGCATTTTCTGTAGTTCTTATGCCCTTCTCTTCTAAACAGCGCGGCTATTTCAGATTTTGATATCTCGACTTTGGCCAGTTTCAAAATCTCAAGCATGTCCGGTTCTTTCAAGTCCAGAGCAATCCTCATTTTTTTCAAAATGAGATTATTGGTTATTGGAGGATCTGACATTTCTTTTGACTGCCCTGGCGGCTCTCCTTTTTTACCTCTCTTGTGGCAAATAAGGCCATCACAGAAAGCCAGCAGAATCTTGTCACTGCATTCGATATGGCCTTTCTCACCCTCTTTTTTAAAAAAGGCTGTTACAGTAGATTGAGCAATTTCATGTCCGGTTAACTTGAGTATCTGCATGGTCGTCGTATCGTTCATATTCAAAGCGTAACAGAGTCTTCTCAATACGTCGTTATTCGTCATTGTTAACTCCTGGTGAGATTGTGGCAGAGTATAATTTTCGGGAATAGGTTCGTGGGAAAATGCAGACCTTACACTTAACCTGATAAAGTCCATATATTTGTGTAAAAAGGAATTTGTTTATTAAGACAAAAGAGCCAAATTCCCATCCTAAATAAATTTCACCACAAAACTATAAAGGATGAGAAATGGCTCAAAAGAAAGTAAGTTCGATAGATGCA
>JAJDAG010000118.1 GCA_029262005.1 Candidatus Zhuqueibacterota bacterium
TATGTTATTTCGTGTCACGGACACCCAGCGCTGCGACAAGATAAGATTCTACAAGCATCCATATGTGGCCACTTCCGCCTTCAACTTATTCGGATTCAAAGTATTTCCCGTATGTGTCTTAAACTCAACAGTCCATATCTCCCCTGCAGAAGCCTCGTACATATGGAAATAGTCGCTGACTCCCTGCCCCCCCTGCTTGAGCTCAATTTCTTGCCGATCCGCCTCATCATCACCGTTGTAGATCTTCAGGACCCCACTTTTGTTTTCCGCATCAATATTTACCCGAACCACCAATAAGCCCCTGGTTGCAAATGTATGCGAGAAAGTTTTGACCCGGTCACTCTCATCGACTATTCGTGGCCCTCGGCCCTCTAACATATCTTTGACCGTCCACGGCCCCAGTGTCTTTTCGCAAATCAAGGCATCAATGTCCTCTATAGACATCTGGTCAGATTTGAATTCCACTTCCACATCCTCGCGAAATTGGATTCTTAGCGTTTTATTGTCTGTAAACTCTGCAGACCCCCCGAGCTCAAATAGAGATTTTATCTCAAGCTGGGCTTCACCACCTACTTCGTTATCCCAACTCGCCGTCAGCGTTCCGGAACCAAAAGTTACTATTTCTGTAATGAGATGCAGATTCAGGTAGCCATCCAAATCATTCCTCATATTCTGCAACTGACCGAGGTTTAGTTGTCGTAATGCATTGGTTATCCCTAACGTGCCGTGCTTAAACTCTAGTTTATGGCCACCCTGGACCACCAGGGATACTTTTTTTATCTCCGAAATCCTCCCCTTGGCCGATGCGCTAATTCCCCTGTAGCCTATTGAGGCACTCGCGTCCCGCTTGAAGGTCTCTGTACTGTGGTATTCGCGGTCATTAAAGTTCCTTTTTTCATAGTCAAGATAGGAGCTGTCACCATTGACCTCCGCCAAGGCCTTGAGCAAATTATCTCTATCCAGCCTGGCCGCAGTAATGCTCCCATCGTCATTTATTGACACAATAGAGCCAGGGGGATAACCACCATTCAATCCAAACCGAGTATAACTTGGATCCGATGTCTCGATTTCGGTGAGATCCGGATCGATGATGCCGACCTCGCACCCCGACAGTGCTAGATACAAAACCAAGCTGACGACGAATAACTGCTTTCTCCTGATGATCATGGCGTACCTTCCCTTGTATATAGTTAGGTAGGGTGGCGTCCCACGCCACCATTTCAACTCATAGTCAGTTTCAATTACATTATCTGATGCCCCCCCATTCAGCGTCATAATATCAAAGCTTTAAGTATCGATGAAAACTCGAGCATTGCCCATCATGAGGATGACGGGCGGCCCGGTCGAGCCACCGTTTGCCACCCATTTATGTTGTTTCGTGTCACGGCCACCCGGCGCTCGGGTGGCCCGGTCGGGTTATCGTGTGCCACCCATTTATTTTATTCGTGTCACGGGCACCCGGCGCAACATAACTTCTTCGATAATCAGGCATATCATATTTGATGCATGTGAACGATGTTCATTCTAATTCAAGTTCTTTCCTTCTGCTTGTCTCTTGACGGATGTGCGCCAAAGGCGCACCCTACATGACTGAACCCGCCCTACTTACTACGATGAAACGCCCAGTGCGGACCCGCACGCTGGGTGTTGTGGTAAGGGCGGGAGAGAAACCCGCCCTTACCCGATTAGAAAAAAACGTTTAAAAAAGCACAACCCGAAGCCGACCCACCAAACGCGATTGCTATTTTTGAACAGTGGCACACCCGTTGTTTTGAGCACATACCCGGTTGCCGGTTTTGCTTTCAAAGTCTTGCGCTTCCGAAATCTCCAGAACGTTCTGTCTCAACTTGACGATTGTGGATGCGCAAGACTTTTCACTGAACGTTAATTTGGCTTTTCGTCAAACAAATTTGATTTTGAATCACCCGCGCTCTACAATAGCCTCATTGAGAGCAGCTATTATTCTCCCAATAAAGTCTGAACTGTGACTAGAAAGAGCCTCTGCTTCGCCAGATGAGGAACTTAGAATAACTATGTTTTTTTTACCTTTAATAAACCACAAGATGGCACCTGCCATAAAAAGCAATCCCATAACTATGGAGCCACCCTCCCCAAAAGACATCATAATCAATCCTAATATCACCAATATTGCTGGACCTTTCCATGGTTGATTAACGGCTGCCTTTACTGATGTTATTCCACTCATGGCATATGTCTGAGCAGGGACAATAAAACGAGCCTTTGTTACTGTTACGCCTCCTTCCTCAAAATACACTTTTTCATTTTCAGCCATATTTTACTCCTTTCAATTAATTTGATTAAAGTTTAACGACTATCATCAATTTATGCTTTCGAGTGATTTCAGTTTGCTCTAACATTATAATGAACAGCCAGGCGGCCCGTAAAATTTATGGCTCAATACAGCCATAAATGACCATATTGACAAACAAATAGGTATAGGCAGCTATTACAAAAATAGGCACATATAGCCATTTACACGAAAAGGCACAAATTGAATCTTCATAAGAATAGTTTGTCTGCTCGGTTTAAGCAGTCTGAATCTCGCCAGTAGATGCATTGCCAATCCCTCTCATAGTTCATGGACAATTTGCTTCTCCCACCATCTATGGTAGTCGCGCGAACACTCAGGGGCAGAGGAGTGGGGGAGTGTGATGTGTTCTGATTTAAGATAAAACAACGCATTAACAAAGTCAAAAGAAAAAGCGCATTTTTGCAATAAAATGGCGTGTTATCGTAAAAATTCTTGCAAAAACGGCCGCTGCAAAGCAAAAGGACGGCTATGGAGACGCAATTGACGGGTATGCAGACGCAACTGACGGGTGTGCAGACGCAACTGACGGGTATGCAGACGCAACTGACGGGTATGCAGACGCAACTGATGGCTATGCAGACGCAACTGACGGGTATGCAGACGCAACTGACGGGTATGCAAGTCACATTTTGGCGGGTGTGAACGCGGAGTATCACAGGAAAGTCATTTTTCCGGCGTTGGTTTGTCACTCAGCAGGCGTCCTGATTGCTCATTGAGTTGTTTTGAATTATCAGAATTCCCTTGGAATGATAAAATAATATGAATGATTCAGCTATGACAATCTCGTCATTCAAGGCGTGACAAAGCAGGCCGATAAAAGAAATTATCTGAACTCATTGTATTATTAATCAATCCGAAAGGAGCGTCAAGTTATGGTACATGCATATCGTTTAAAGTTCATGGAATGGGTAATAAGGCGATTGGACAAAATGCTTTCGGGCACGGCGGCCACAGGAATTGCGCTGCCCGAGGAGCTCGTTACTCAGATTAACACCTTGCGTCAGGCAGTGGCAGACAATATTTCCAGTTACACCGCCACGCTGCATGCGGACTCGGTCCTGGGTGTGTCCGTGGTGGGCATACAGGATACCTCGATGCTGCTTTTGCGGCGCGCGCGTGAAGCGGTTGGCCCGAATTTGTCTGCTGCAGACCGCCATGCTTTGTGGAAACAGTATGGTTTGTTAAAGATGGAGGAATTTGGTCAGGAACGTCTGCTGGATATTCTTGCACAGGTCATTGCCGCCTCTGATTTGCAAACGGATCCTGAATTAAAGGTGCCGGCGGATATTATTGCTGACATTCAAGCGCAACTTCAGGCATTGCAGCAAGGGCTCGATAGCCGGCGTCATTGTTATGCGGAGGAAATCGATTTGCGTCTGGTTCGTGTGGAACTCGAGTTGCAATATCGTAAAGTGCGCAATCAGGTCAAATCATTCCTTATAAAAACCATGCCCAAGGGCAGTCGTGATCCGCGTCTGACGGATTTTGGGTTCCGGCCTTCTGTGTTGCGCCGTAGACAGGATGCATCGGAGGAAGTGGTGGTGGTGGAAGCAGTCGAGGCTGAAGAGGCTGTGGTTGTGGAGACAGAAACGTCTTCTTAATGTGAATGGGGTATCAGCCACCGAGGCACAGAGCGCGCTGAGATAGAGGGTATTGTCTGGTTGCCGGACTTTGGTTTGGCAACCAGACAATCGGGCACTACCTACTTCTTTGGGCATGTGCAATTGAATCAGGTTGGCTAAACTCTGTGTTAGCCGGCCCCAACAGAAACTGTCCAGACTGTGTGAAAACGTTGATCCTCAATGATTATCCTTGCCGGTACATTTAGATTATCAAACAAAAGGATATTCAATGCGATACATACAAGGCGCTTCTCGACACCAAGCAACTCTTTTTCCAGAAGTTTTGGA
>JAJDAG010000119.1 GCA_029262005.1 Candidatus Zhuqueibacterota bacterium
CAGGATTTCACAAAACTTGGCGGTGATCCTGTGGTTGAAGATGGACGGTATTGCGAGGGCGCATCCTGGGGCGATATCAATAATGACGGTCACCTCGATGTGTTTGTGCCGCATTTACATACGGAATTGGCGAACACATTATATATCAACAATGGTGACGGCAGTTTTTCCGAAATGACAGACGGATCGATTGTAACCGATGCCGCAAGATCTACGGGCGGAAGCTTTGGCGATTTGGACAACGATGGCGATTTGGATCTGTTTGTCTGCAATTATTTCGGTCTGAATAGTTTTTTATATTTAAACAACGGAGATGCTACATTCACCAAAATCACGGAAGGCAGCATTGTTTCTGACGGCGGTTTTTCGTTCGGTTCAAGCATCGTCGATTATGATAACGATGGTTTTCTTGATATTTATGTCACTAACGGAGCAGAAGTAGCAGGCGGAGAAAACAACTTTCTCTATCAGAATAATGGTGATGGCACATTTACAAGAATTACAACCGGTGCATTGGTAAACAATAGTGAGCATTCAAGCGCTTCTTCGTGGTGCGATTATGATAACGACGGCGATCAGGACTTATTTGTCGCCAACGGATTCACTGAAAATGTTGCCGAGGTTGATAACGCGGTCTATCAAAATAATGGCGATGGCTCATTTACGGAAATTAATCCGGTAACGATAGGAATTGAGCATAGCCATTCATCCAATGGCAGTTGGGCTGACTATGATAACGATGGTGATTTCGACCTCTTCGTTACAAATTTTTTGGGAAATAATAACAAACTATACCAAAATAACAGCGATGGCACGTTCACGAAAATAACCGGGGGGGTAGAGAACAATGATGGCGGCGATTCGGTCAGTTCAACCTGGGGCGACTATGATAACGACGGCGACCTCGACCTCTATGTCACCAATGATTTCAATGAGAATAATAACCTCTACGAGAATAATGGGGATGGGACTTTCACAAAAATTACTCAAGGCGCCCCCTCGAATGATGGAGGACGCTCAAACGGGGCGACTTGGGTTGATTATAATAACGACGGGTATTTAGACCTGTTTGTCCCCAATGGTCAAAGACCAGTCGTTCAAAGTAATATCTTGTATAAGAACAATGGCGTATCCGGCAATAATTGGATTAATATAAGGTGTGTTGGAAACACATCTAACACATCGGCAATAGGCACTAAAGTTCGTGCGAAGGCATTCATAAATAATGTCGAGACTTGGCAGTTAAGGCAGGTCTCCGGCAGCACGGGCTTTAATGCCCAGAACAGCTTCAATATCGAGTTTGGACTTGGGCAAGCGGTCAAAATTGACTCCTTAGTATTTGAATGGCCTTCCGGGTTGATTGACATTTATACTGATGTTGAGGTTGGAATTTTTTATGAAGCAGCAGAGGACGTTGGACTCAATCAAATTGTAACTTCTGTTCAGAATCTGGACGTTATTCCGGATGGCTTTGAATTGGAGCAGAATTACCCGAATCCGTTTAACCCGACGACGGTAATAAGCTATGCAATACCGGAAGCAATGCACGTGAAACTTGTTATTTTCAATACAGTTGGGCAAAGCGTGGTTGAATTAGTAAATGAGTTCAAGCAAGCCGGAAAACATGAAGTGAAGTTTGATGCATCTGATATATCGACTGGCGTCTATTTTTATAAACTGGATGCAGGGAGGAAGGCAAAGGTTCAAAGAATGATTTATTTACGGTAACATGTGTAAGGGCTAACATTTGCTGCAGTGGAATGCGTGGCGGTTGCTAAATTTCTGAGTTTAAAGAATATCGGAAGTATTTGCTAAATAGCAAGTTCAGTGGCCTAAAACCCCGCAACCACTGAGCATCGTGGTTATCAAGTCAACTACTGCCGGTCTGTTGACTGTTGGGGCTGGATTGGTGGCATTGGGTGCTTCAATTGCTGCATTGGACAATAACCGGGGAGAGGCAATAGCGTTGGCGATAGCTGCCGGATTCTTTTGCTTTCTTCTACTTGCATAAGATAGCGCACCGACGTCGGGTGCCCGTGCAACATAATGTCCCGTAAATTGGGGCGTCACCCTGCCAAACTCTGTATTATGAGCTCCACGATAAAAAACAATCAATATTGGCAGCCTAAATGCCCAGAAATTGCTTGATTTTCAAGACAGTTGTTGCTACTTGTGAATAAATAAAAGATGAGCAAGGCAACCGGGGTGGAACAAGGCATCTTTAGCTGTTAAAAATAAAGTTGAATAACAATTTCCTGGATTAATAATTTATGTCTGATGATGGCAGCAAAGCAGGAAGCATATGGCCAATGCCGAAGTTTCGTTTCGAGGTAGATTTTTGGAGAATTAAAGGGTGTGATGTTTCAGGAAGTTTCGGGTCTGGATAAGGCAAGACAGGTCTTTGAATACCGGAAAAGCAATAACCCGTTATTTTCTACAGAGAAAATGCCTGGCCTATCCAAATGTTCGAATTTGAAAAAAACAGGAGTTCAATATGAGCGTTCCAAGTATTTTTAACGAAGTCCTCGGACCTGTCATGCGCGGCCCTTCGAGCTCACACTGCGCCGCTTCACTTCGCATTGGCCGGATTTGCCGTGATTTGATGAACGGCATGATCGAAGAAGTCCTGCTTGAATTCGATCCGGGCGGTTCACTGGCAACAACGCATGAAAGTCAAGGCTCTGATATGGGTCTCTTTGGCGGATTTCTGGGTTGGGAGGCAGATGATGAACGGCTGCCGGACTATCAAAAGGCAATTCAGGAAGCGGGCATCGATATCAAAATAGACATTCATAATATCGGCGCAGCGCATCCGAACACGTATAAAATCACATTGAAAAATCACCATGAAAGCCATGAGCTCACAGCGCTGTCTGTCGGCGGCGGCATGATTGAAGTCATCGCAATTGATGGTGCGACGGTGAGCATGGCAGGGGATTATTTTGAAACCCTGATTTATGTCACCGCTTTTGCCGGCGTGCAGGAGTATTTGAGCGCGACACTGAGTGCAGACGAGATCAACCTTTGCCGTGGCAGGAAAAATTTCATCCAGGTTAAGGCACAGGCTTTTCCGGCAGATGAAATTCTGGCCGAATTATCCGGCATGCAGAGTGTGAGTGATATCAAAAAGGTGGCTCCGGTGTTGCCAGTTTTGTCGCACAAAAGCACGAAAGTGCCTTTTCTCACTTGTGAGGAAATGTTGCAGTATAACCGTGATAAAAACCTTGACCTGTGGCAACTAGCCATACATTATGAAGCTGCACGCGGCCATTTGACCAACGAGGAAGTGTTTGCTAAAATGCAACAGATTGTCGCCATTATGCGCGCTGCCGTTGACACGGGCTTGCAGGGCACCGAATATGCAGATCGGATTCTCGGCTGCCAGTCGGTCAATTTTAAAGAGCGGATGGAAAAGAAAAGATTGATCGCCGGTGATGTTTTAAACCGGATCATCATGTTTGTGACCGCGATCATGGAAGTGAAAAGTTCCATGGGGGTGATTGTAGCTGCCCCCACGGCTGGTTCGTGCGGTGCGCTGCCGGGCGCGATTCTCGGCGCAGCCTCGGCAATGAAGCTTTCCGACGATGAGACCGTCAAGGCAATGTTAGCGGCAGGAATGATTGGCGTCTTTATTTCCGCACACGCGACCTTTGCTGCCGAAGTCGGTGGTTGCCAGGCAGAATGCGGCTCCGGCGCGGGCATGGCGGCAGCCGGTCTGGTGGCAATGGCCGGCGGCGATCTGGCACAATCACTTTCGGCATCGTCGTTTGCTTTGCAGAATTCCTTCGGTATGATTTGCGATCCCGTGGCGAATCGCGTTGAAGCGCCCTGCCTTGGCAAAAATGTCCTGGCTGCCGGCAATGCCCTGTCGTGCGCCAACATGGCTCTTGCCGACTATGATCATCTCATTCCTCTCGATGAAGTCATCGATGCTATGAATAAAGTGGGCAATAGCATTCCAAATGACTTGTGCTGTACTGCCCTTGGCGGACTTTCGATAACAAAAACATCAAAGCAAATTGAAGAAAGGTTACAGGCGAATAAAAATTCTGATTTACAAGCCGGCCTGGTGGCAGGAAAATTTAAAGTTTGTTGACAAAGCGTCAAAATATTTTCAGATACAAATCAAATGTGGATATCATTTTTACTCCAAAGCAGCCTCTCACACGGAATTTCAAAATTTGCATTTAAGTCATATTCTGCCTATCTTCGGCCCAATATCAACTAAGTTACATTCGTGACCAAGTTCATTCCCTTAAATGACTTAACCCTAATTATTGCAGGTTTATTATGAAACGATTCTTATTCGTGCTTAGTCTTAGCCTTTGCCTTTTTCCGGTGTCTTCTCACGCTCAAAACCTATCTCTTTTAACGGTAGACCGGATTTTTAACAGCAATGAATTCGCTATGAAACGATTTGGTCCGGCGCGTTGGCTTGAAGAAGGCGCGGGTTATACCACGTTGGAACCATCGAAAACTATTAAAAATGGCACGGATATTATTCGTTATGATACGCGCAACGGTCAACGAAAAATCCTGGTTGGCGCAGAAAAACTCATTCCGAACGGCCTAAAACACCCTCTGAAAATCAATGATTATGAGTGGTCGGATAATAAGAAAAATCTGCTCATTTTTACAAATACAAAAAAAGTCTGGCGCTACCATACTCGTGGCGACTACTGGGTACTCAACCTGCAGACCTGGAAACTCAAAAAACTTGGCGGGCCGGCCAAACCCGCATCTTTGATGTTCGCGAAATTTGCCCCGGACAGCCGGAGGGTCGCTTATGTCAGTGAAAAAAATATTTATGTGGAAGACATTGCAAGCGCAACAATCCTGCAGCTTACTTCTGATGGCCGGGGCAACATTATCAACGGCACCTCTGACTGGGTCTACGAAGAAGAGTTCGGCCTGCGCGACGGATTTCGGTGGAGCCCGGACAGCCGTCATATTGCTTACTGGCATTTTGATGCAAACGGCATAAAAACCTTTTATATGATCAACAATACGGACAGTTTGTACCCGGAACTGATTCCTTTGCAATATCCAAAGGCTGGAACAATAAATTCGGCTTGCAGCGTTGGCGTGGTCAGTGCGGAAGGTGGAGAGACGACCTGGTTTAAGGTTCCGGGAGATGCCCGCAAGCATTATATTCCCAAAATGGAATGGGCCGCTTCTGCAGATGAAGTGGTGATTCAACAGCTAAACCGGCTGCAGAATAGCAACAAAGTCATGCTGGGAAAAATTACAGATGGTTCCGTCACAACCATCCTTACTGAAAAGGATGCGGCCTGGCTCGACGTTAATGATGATCTGAAGTGGTTTAATCGGGGCCGGCAATTCACCTGGCTCAGCGAGCGCGATGGCTGGCGGCATCTGTACATCGTTTCCCGGGATGGCGAAAAAGTTAAATTGTTGACGCCGGGAAAGTATGAAATTGTCACAATTCAAAAAATTGACACCGGTTCCGGTTGGGTTTACTTCATTGCATCACCGCACAATCCGACGCAACGCTATTTGTACCGGGTTAATTTGGCCGGCGACGGCAAAGCAGAACGTTTGACGCCGCTGAATCAACCCGGGACTCATTCTTACCAGATAGCTCCCGGTGGTGGCTGGGCCTTTCATACCTATTCAACATTTGATAGCCCGCCAGTGGTTTCGCTCATCAGTCTTCCGGAGCATGAGCAGGTCGGGATTATGGAAAGCAATTCGGCGCTTCACAAAAAAGTGGCGGAACTTGAAAAGCAGCCAACCGAATTCTTTCGTGTAAAAAGTGACGATGATGTTGAATTTGATGCCTGGTTTATAAAACCGCCAAACTTCGATCCTGCCAAAAAATATCCTTTGTTTTTTTATGTTTATGGTGAACCCGCAAATCAAACCGTTTTGGATAAGTGGTTCGGCCATAGGTATTTGTGGCACCAGTTGATCGCCCAGCAAGGCTACCTTGTGATGAGTGTCGACAACCGTGGCACGCCCGGACCGCGCGGCAGGGATTGGCGCAAGAGTATTTATCGCCAGATCGGAATTCTTGCGTCTCAAGACCAGGCTGCTGCTGCGCAAGCGATCATGAAATCCCGAACTTATGTTGATAAGGACAGAATCGGAATCTGGGGTTGGAGCGGCGGCGGCCAGATGACGTTGAACATGCTGTTTCGACACCCTGAGATGTACCATACCGGCATCGCTGTCGCATTTGTCAGCGATCAACGCTTATATGATACGGTTTATCAGGAACGGTTTATGGGTTTGCCCGATGATAATGAATCCGGTTACACCAATGGGTCGCCGATAACATTTGCCGACGGCCTTAAGGGAAATCTGCTCATCATTCACGGAACAGGTGATGATAATGTGCACTATCAAAGTTTTGAGCGCATGCTCAATGAACTTATTAAGCACAACAAAAAATTTACCATGATGTCATATCCGAATCGTTCGCATAGTTTGTCAGAAGGAGAAAATACCAAGCGGCATCTTTATGAGCTGATGTTGTCATATTTAAAAGAGAATTTGCCGGCCGGTGCAATGGCAGAGAGTGATTGAAAACATTGTTGCAGTCAGGTCGAAGAATGACTCACCAACATAAGCAAGCGCAAGGCCAATAGCCAAAAGCTGAATAATTACGAGGACTCTTTGATATGGAAGAAGATAAACCAGCGATAACACTGTTGCTGCAGGAAATATCTGCCGGCAACAGAACGAAAGTCAATCAGCTTATCCCACTTCTGTATGATGAGCTTTATAATTTGGCCAGTCGTCAACTCTACGGAGAACGGGCCGGGCATACGCTCAACCCCACGGCACTGATCCACGAAGCTTACTTCAAGCTAATTCATCAAGAACAGGCAAAGGTAAATGATCGCTACCATTTCTTTGCCCTCGCCGCCCAGGCTATGCGCCGCATTTCAGTCGATTATGCCCGATCTAAAAACTCGCAAAAGAGAGGCGGGGAAAAAATTCCTCTTACTTTTGTAAAAGAAAACATCATGCAGGAAATCCGGTCAGATGATCTCCTGGCACTCGATGAATCGCTACAGCGCCTGCGCAATTTGAATGAGCGCCAGAGTTTGGTGGTCGAGTACTGGTTTTTCTGTGGCCTGACGCACGAGGAAATTGCGGAAGTGTTGGGGATTTCACTACCGAGTGTACGGCGCGACTGGCGATTGGCTCGCGCCTGGTTGAGCCGGGAATTAAAACGAGATTCGACGATTCTAAGGCCAATTCAGGGCGGCTCAGAATAATTAGAAGTAGTGCCCTTTCGGGTACGAACCGTTGGGCAAGTATCCTGCCGGCAGCCGGATTGGTGGTCTTGCCGTCTATAAAATCCAATCAACAAATTTGAAAAAGAGGATGAATGGATAAGAAACGCTGGAAACAGGTTGAAGATTTATTCGATGCTGCCTTGCAGCTTTCCGAAGAACAACGCGATCAATTTTTGTTGACGCAATGTGGCGATGACAGGGCGCTTTATAACGAAGTGAAGTCGCTGCTTACCGAGGATAGCCATTTGCATACTGCGCTGCAGGATTCACCCGTCTCAGCGGTTTTCGATTTATCCGCAAACCAGCAATATATCGGCAAAATATTTGGTATTTATCGCATCGATAAACTCATCGCCTCAGGTGGCATGGGTTCGGTTTTTTTAGCAAGTCGAAATGATGGTGTTTACGAACAGCAAGTGGCTTTGAAAATAATTCATTCCGGCCTGAAATCCGCAGCTTTCCTCAATGGCTTTCAGCGTGAACAGCAAATTCTGGCTGCTTTAAATCATCCCAACATCGCACACTTGCTCGATGGCGGGGTAACAGATGAAGGCACGCCCTACCTTGTTATGGAATATATTCAGGGTGTGCCGTTAGATATTTATGTGCGTGAAAAAAAATTGACTCTCAAACAACGACTCACGCTTTTTATCAAAGTTTGCGAGGCTGTGAGTTACGCCCATCACCATTTGGTCATTCATCGCGATCTAAAACCGGGAAATATTTTTGTTACCGATGACGGCCAGGTCAAGTTGCTCGACTTCGGCATAGCCAAGGTATTTGATCCGGAGAAAATTGTCTCGGGTATGCAGACGATAACAGAAGGCGGGAGTATTCCGTTTACGCCGGAATATGCCGCTCCGGAGCAAATTGACGGGGGAAATGTTTCAACGGTTTCCGATGTTTATTCTCTCGGAGTTACTCTCTACGAATTACTTTGCGGCAAGCGGCCACACCGGTTTAAATCAAAACAACTGTTAGAAATACAACAGGTTTTGCACAATGAAGTGCCGAAAAAACCGAGTGTAGCGATGAGGCAGGAAACGGAATTTTCAGAAACAGAACAACCGGCTTTTTCCGGCAACGAACAGATACTCAGAAGCCGCCGTTTAAAAGGAGATTTGGATAATATCTGCCTGAAAACGCTGAAAAAAGAACCTGAATTACGCTACAGCAGTGTTGAAATGTTGAAGATTGACATCGATCGCCATTTGCGGGGTATGCCGGTTAGCGCTACCAACGACAATCTCCCCTATCGTGTGACAAAATATGTGAAGCGTCATAAATTAGCGGTTAGCTTGACCTCCTTTTTCATATTAGCCATAACGCTTATCAGCATATTTTACACATGGCAGCTCAAGCAAGAGACAGAGCGGGCACAACAGGAAGCACTCAAGACTGGTCAGGTTGCCGAGTTTATGAAAAGTCTTTTCGAAGCAGCCAGTCCGGAATTGGCCAAGGGTAAAAAGTTGGATGCAATTGACCTGCTTGAAGCGGGCGCGAAAAATATAGAGAACGGGCTTTATGAGCAACCGGAAGTACAGGCAGAAATGTTCACCATTATTGGCGATGTGTACCGGCGTATCGGCCGTTACGAGGAAGCCGAAACAATGGAGACCAAAGCGCTGGAGCGCAATCTGACATTTCATGGAAAACAGAGTGAGCAGGTCGCTCATAATCATTTTAATCTTGGTATGTTGTACCGGGAGCTCGGGCAGTACGAGCGGGCAGAATCCAACCTTCTGATTGCAACCGAACTGCATGAATTTGTAAGACAGGATGTGGATTTTTTTAAAGTCGATGTCTTAACTGGACGTGCTGATCTAAAATATGAAACACGCGATCTTAAAAATTCCGATTCGCTTTATGTCCTTGCCTGGGATATCTTAAAACAGGTTTCAGGCAAGGAGTCCGTTCGGGCGGCGGCAATTCTTAATGGACGGGCCGCAGTCGCCCGGCACCTGGGCGACTATGAGAAAGCGGAAACGCTATACATCAAAACCCTGGCGCTCCGCAAAAAAGTGTCGGGGCCGGATGACGCCGATGTTGCGCACACACTGAATCACATCGCACGCCTTTACGATACAATGGGACGGTATGCCGAAGCCGAAGCATACGCACGCGAGGGGTTGGCTTTACGGGAAAGAATATTTGGAGAAGCCCATCAGGAAACAGCGGCCAGCTTGAGCAATCTGGCGAGCATTTTAAAAAATACCGGCCAATTCGAAGAAGCGGTGAAATATTACACGCGGTCCTATAACGCGTTTTCGCAACTGCTCGGTGAAAAACATCCTTTTACGGGCGCGACCAGTTATAATCTGGGAACAGCGCTTTATGGGCTCGGGCGTAACGAGGACGCGGAAATCCGCTTCAGGCAGGCGATGCGCATCAATGATAAACTTTTGCTGCCTGAACATATTCGCAATACCAATCCCTGGATTGCTTTGGGAACGCTTCTCACCGATAGAAATGATGTGGATGAAGCGCATGCGCTTTTAGAAAAGGCCTACGCAATGCGTCTCAAAATACTGGGCACTGAAGACAAATTGACCGGCGTTGCTGCAAGCGCATTCGGATATTGTTTGTATAAAATGGGGCGCCTGACAGAAGCTGAGGAAAAACTAAGAGCCGGTTTCGTCATTCTCAAACAGAAAAGCGCCGAAGAGAAAACTCTTCGGCGCACTTTTCAACTGCTAAAAACAATTTATGAAGGAAAAGGGGATATCGAGAAGTTGAGTACCCTCAACTACCGTACAGAAACAGAATAGCTCAATTCTGTACTGCAAGCATTATCTCCCGGGTTCAACGTGATTAACTTACTACCGTTCCCAAGATTTGTCCAGCGACCATTGCTGTACTCATGGCGAATGGAACCGGATTTTTTATTCATCCGACTATCTGCAAAAACTCTACCTAAAATATCTTTATCCCATTCACGGCAGATAAATTTCACCGTAAAATGATTGCCTTCCGTCAAGTTAGCTTTAAATGAATGCTCCCAATTTAGAGCGACAGACTGGTTTCTTGAGAGTTTGATGCTTGTTTTATAGAATTTTTTGTTTCCAGCGCTTATTTCCACCCAGATTTCAAACTCGCCCTCTCCTTCAATGCCGTCACAATCCCGGATGGCTTTAAAGTTCTTAATGTTCATATCGATGATATCCGCCGTCTTTACGCTGTTGCAAACAGTAGCGGTGTATTCTGTTGTATAACCCAATTTTGCCGGTGAGTGGTCTTTGAGATACCGAACAGTGTAGGAAATTGGCACGCCGGGATTGCTACGGGAATAAACCGCATTTTTACCCTGTATGATTGGCTCGAGATCACCGGCATTGCGGGCGCTCACAGCCTGCGATGCGACTTCAGCATTACCACCCAGCGTAATCACTTCGACAGTCGATTGTTGCAAGATTTGTTTATAACGCGTTTCCAGGCTTCCATCGACTGAGTAACCGGCAGCATATCGGAAAGTCGATTCAAATTCTGCCGAAGTCACTTTCATGGATGTTTCCATGCGAAACATGATGATGCGCCCATAAACAACCGAACTGATATAAGCCGGTGGCGCTGAATCATCCAGGGTGGTTTGCACATCGCTTAGGGATACTTTATCGCTAAAAACCGAATTGGGTTGTTCCGGGGTATCCATATCAATTGAATAGAATGCCTGTTTGTAAACCGCCATCATCACGGTTTTTGTTTCGCTGGAGGAATAGCTGAACTGGGCGCTGACATCGCTCGTTGCCCAGGCCACATTTAAACCGACATCAAGGGCCAGTTGCTGGGATGAATAAGATGTTGAGAGCCGAAACGATGAACTTGAAGCGTTAACATAACCGTCCTGGTAGGCGTTGGCATTCCACCACTCCAAAGACGAGTCAATGGCTGCCTGCACGCTGGAATTGGTTGGATTGGCGATAGTTCTGACACCGCCGGCACCGATTCCCGGCAGGTCAACCCGGACGGTCAGCGGAGCCCGCAGCAAAGAAATCGGCTGCGGCAAACCGTCCATCAAGCTTTCGTTCCCCTTCACCAAAGCGCCCGGCCAGACAATACCTGCCAAAGGCCGCAGGATGGCAATATCTTCAAAGTTTTGTTGCAGGCTATACTTGGTTTTCACGCAAGTTGTTTTCGCAGTTCCTCCGTTTTGTTCTGTTGTATCTGCTTGCAGCGCAGTGCGTGCGATCGGTTGCCCCCCGGTCTTTTGAACATTTAACATGGCATCGGTATTATATTGCAAACCTCTGATGTATTCGCTAATTTCCGCTGCGTCTTTGCCTGTTTCATTGTTCAACGGATTGTTGGTACAGGCATTGGCAGTAATTAACAGAACCATGCAAGAAACGGTGACTTTTAAACGTGAGAAAAACATAGTTGCCTCCTATTATGAGTTTTTAGAATCAAGACACCAAATCGATGCACGACAGGCAACGATTTTTGTGTTTTGAATTTCCAGTTTATGTGCTTACTAATAAAAGCGCAAAAAAAGAGGTGAAGTGATAACACATTTTTTTAAAGGATAGAAACCTGAAGAGTCTTGAAAGTCCATTCCATTCCATTTCGATTGATTCGTCGGGTGCGCCTAACATGAAACAAAGCGTTTTTAGTGTTGTCCTTTGTGCTATGTGTTGAATTTAAGGAGAGAACTAATGGCTTATGATGAAGGCGTTGCACAACGACTTCGCGAGGCAATGAACGATATACCCAATGTTATCGAGAAAAAAATGTTTGGTGGACTTGCATTTATGGTTCAAGGTCATATGTGCTGCGGGGTTGTCGGTGATGAGCTTATGTTGCGTGTCGGTGCAGATGGCTACGAAGGTGTGATATTGCCCCGAAAAAATGGACACAAAGTTACGCACATTTTTTGTACTTATTTTTTTCATACTCAGCCGGACTTTGGTAATCGAGCGTAGAGTGAATGCGCTCTCGATTGTAGAATATCTCTAAGTACTCAAAGGCTT
>JAJDAG010000120.1 GCA_029262005.1 Candidatus Zhuqueibacterota bacterium
TTCTGCATCAAGTGCTGCCATGCAGCCTGTTCCTGAAGCCGTGATGGCCTGACGGTAATAAGAATCCATGACGTCACCAGCCGCGAACACGCCTTCTGTGCTGGTGTTGGTGCGAAACGGCACTTTGCCAAGAATGTAACCCTTAGCATCAAGCTCAAGCTTACCTTTTAAGAAATCTGTGTTGGGTGTGTGCCCGATTGCCATGAACAGGCCACCTAGTTCAAGCGTAGACTCTGTGTTGTCCCGTACATCTTGCAGGCGCACGCCGGTAATCATGTCATCGCCAAGAACATCAAGAACAATGCTGTGCCATTGCACGGTTATCTTTGGATTATTTAACGCGCGTTGCTGCATGACTTTGCTCGCCCGTAATTCTCCACGACGGTGAATAAGATGCACCTGGCTGGCAAATTTAGTAAGGTAAAGGGCTTCCTCAATCGCTGAATCGCCACCACCAACAACGCCTAGCTCTTTTCCTCTAAACGCCGGCAACGCACCGTCGCAAACTGCACAAGCACTGACGCCGCCACCGCTTTTGGCTAATTTTTGCTCGTTTTCAATTCCAAGCCAGTTTGCACGTGCGCCCGTAGCAATGATGACAGATTGTGTTTCAATGACTTTTCCGGATGAGTCAGTCAGTTTAAACGGTCTGGCGCTGAAATCGACATCTACAATATTGCCGCTCTCGATTCGTGTTTCAAAGCGCTCTGCTTGCGCGCGGAACTTCATCATCATCTCCGGGCCCTCAATTCCTTCAGGAAAGCCGGGGTAATTTTCCACTTCTGTAGTAAACATCAATTGTCCACCGGGAATCATGGCCGGGCTCGGCTCTCCTTCGTAGACGAGAGGGCTTAGGTTGGCCCGGGCTGCGTAAATTGCGCTTGTCCATCCTGCTGGACCGGAACCAATGATGACCACTTTTTCTGTCATATTATATCTCCAAACTTTGAATGACTGGTTGATTTGTTTGATTTTTAACGCATGAAGATACATAACTATTCCATCGTTTTCAAGCCAAATTAGAGGGGATATTCGTATACCTTGCATTTTTGTGGCAATTTACTTAGAATAAGGTGTGCATACCTTAAAAACTTGAATAAACCATCTCTGAGCAATTTGCTTAAATAGCTGTTAATTAATGGTTAATATTGCTGTTTACAGCAAACTGTAGATGGTATGTGATTTGCCTGAATATCAAGTTTGTATCAACCGCCCCTGGTGAGCGGAGGCCTTTCAAGATGTAGGAGCCGAATCAGTCCAAAAAGTTAATAATCATTTTTTTGATTTTCGAAAAGACCTTCCAGATATTCCAGGCAATTTACGGTATAGAATTTAGCATTTCGGACTTCCGGCTCTACCGGGTAAGGAGATTTTTATGAACTTTGGCTTCGTCATTGATAATCGCAAATGCATTGGTTGTCATGCGTGTACTGTGGCTTGTAAGTCAGAGCATAATGTACCGATTGGCGTGAATCGCACCTGGGTTAAGTACATTGAAAAGGGTGAATTCCCCAACACGCGCAGGTTGTTCTCAGTTATGCGTTGCAACCATTGTGAGAATGCGCCTTGTGTGAGTATTTGTCCGGTAACCGCTTTGTATTCGCGTGCCGACGGCATTGTCGATTTTGATAATCGACGCTGCATCGGCTGTAAATCCTGCATGCAAGCCTGTCCGTACGACGCACTTTTCATTGACCCGGACACAAATACTGCTGCAAAATGTAACTATTGCGCTCACCGCATTGATATCGGGCTTGAGCCTGCTTGCGTTATTATTTGTCCGGAGGAGGCGATTGTTTCCGGCGACCTGGATGATCCTGCTTCAAGGTTGTCATTGCTGTTGGCGCAAGAACAGGTGACTGCCAGAAAAGTTGAGAAGGGGACCCAGCCGAAGCTTTTCTATATTGAAGGTGATGAAGCGTTGCTTAAACCAATTGTGACTGCAGCGCCGGATAGCACATTGTGGAGTGCTCAAACTTCAGGTGTTGGTCACTTTGCAAAATATGCTGCGGAACGCATTTCGCAGGCAGATGCTCAGGAAATGGCTAAGATGCTCGCGGCAGGAAAACTGCATATGGCTGCAAATGGCTCGAATGGTAGTGTGGATGAAGCAACCCAGGCTTTGGCTGAAAAGGCCCGTCTTGTTTACGATGCACCAGGCAAAGGCCGGCTTTGGGGTAACGAAGTTTCAGCGTATGTTTGGGCCAAGGCAATTTCTGCGGGTGCGTTTTTAGTGCCGTTTATTGCTGTTGTTTCCGGTTTGACGCCCGTAAGCGAACTGGTGCAATGGGCCGGTCTCGGCCTCAGTTTGGTTTTTCTCGCGTTGACAAATATTTTTTTGGTTATGGATTTGGATCAACCCGGCCGCTTTGCTTATGTGCTTTTGCGACCGCAATGGGGTTCCTGGTTGACCCGGGGAGGATATATTATAACCCTGTTCGCGGCCCTGTTGGTTTTGTTGGCGGTTACAAAATTTTTTGGCTGGAACGAAGTTGAGTCTAAATTGCTGTGGTTGAACGCAAGCATGGCGATATTGACCGCGGTTTACACCGCCTTTCTTTTCGCCCAGGCAAAAGGCCGGGATTTTTGGCAGAGTCCGATGCTTGCTATTCACATGCTGGTGCACGCGCTTTTGGCAGGCGCCGCTGCGTTTTCTGTCTTCAGTTTCATTGCCGGCAGTGATGCCATGTGGGACTGGTTCCTGCAAAATGTTCTTTATTTTGGCCTTGCGGCAAATCTTGTTGTGCTTTTCCTTGAAATGACGATAACGCACCCCACTGCTGATGCGCAAAAGACTGTGCAGATAATCTTGTCCGGTCACTTCAAAATCGCTTTCTGGGTTGGCACGTTGCTTGTTGGAAATGTGCTGCCGCTATTGCTGCTTTGGCAGGGCAGCGTTGCGATGCTCGGGCTAGCCGGTGCCCTGGTACTTGCAGGCATTTTCATTACGGAACATATCTGGGTGCAAGCACCGCAGCGGCTGCAACTAAGTTGAGCTAAACAACAAACTCACCACGTCACATCGATTTTTAAGACAGCGGAGATAAATGCATGTCAAGCAAACGCAACCCTGGTTTAATTGAAAAAATAGCAGAAGCGCTGCACTTAATCCCAAATCTTCATGGAGATTTGGGCGAGGAAATTCCACGGCTCACGGAGCCTGGCGCTTTGACCGACTACCCACCTCCGGAGCGCTGGGATGACTGGACAGAGTATGAAGCAACAAAATGGCCACGAAATGTAAAGCGCAACTACATGATTGTGCCAACCAACTGTTTTAACTGTGAAGCCGGCTGTGGCTTGCTTGGTTACATTGATAAAGAGACCATGGCAGTACGCAAGTTTGAGGGCAATCCATACCACCCGGGCAGCCGTGGCAGAAACTGTGCTAAGGGCCCGGCAACAGTGAATCAGATTAACGACACGGATCGCATTCTTTATCCTTTGAAGCGTGTTGGCAAGCGCGGTGAAGGCAAATGGGAGCGTGTGAGTTGGGATGCCGTTCTGGATGACATCGCAGGTAAACTGAGTGAAACAATTAAGGATGGCCGGAACAATGAAGTGGCATACCATGTTGGCCGTCCCGGGCATGAAGGCTACATTGACCGCGTGCTTAAAGCCTGGGGCGTTGACGGACACAACAGTCACACCAACATTTGTTCCGCCGGCGCACGACTCGGGTATGCTCTCTGGCATTTTTACGATAGGCCGTCACCGGATCACGCCAACGCAAAATTCATCCTGTTGATAAGCGCGCATTTGGAGTCCGGGCATTATTTCAACCCGCATGCCCAGCGCATTATTGAAGGTATGATGAAAGGGGCGAAGCTGGCCGTCATGGATCCGCGTCTTTCGAACACCGCAAGCATGTCTGACTACTGGATGCCGACCTATCCGGGCAGTGAAGCAGCCGTGTTGCTGGCCATGGCAAAAGTCATTTTAGAGGAAGGACTTTATAATGAGACCTACATGAAAAACTGGGTCAATTGGGAGGCGTACCTCAAAAGTGATCACGCGAACGTAGCAGTTAATTTTGGGAATTTTATCAATGCTTTGAAGGACGCCTACAAAGATTACACGCCCGAATTGGCTGAAAAAGAAAGCGGTGTACCTGCGCAGATGATCGTTGATGTGGCGCGGCAGGCGGGCGCTGCCGGTACTCAGTTGTCAACGCATAACTGGCGCAGCGCCGGCAGTGGCAATCTTGGTGGTTGGGCCGTTGCCCGCTGTTTGCATTTTCTCAACGTGCTCACCGGTAGCGTGGGTACGGTGGGAGGCACTGCGCCCAGCGGTTGGTACAAATCTAAGCCGGATGTTTTTGACCACCCACCGACACATAAATTCTGGAATGAATTGCACTTTCCCAATGAGTATCCCCTTGCTCACTACGAGATGAGTCAAATCTTGCCGCACATGTTAAAAGAGGGCCGTGCCAGGCTTTCGGTTTATTTTACTCGTGTTTTCAATCCAGTTTGGACTTACCCGGACGGGTTTACTTGGATTGAGGCTCTTACGGACGAAAGCAAGATCGGTCTGCACGTCGCCTTAACACCCACATGGAATGAAACCGCCTATTACGCTGATTATGTTTTACCCATGGGCCACGCGGCTGAGCGTCACGATTATATCAGCTACGAGACGCACTCCGGTACCTGGATGGGATTCCGGCAACCCATTCTGCGCGAAGCCATGCGCCGGATGGGCAAGCCTGTTGAATTTACTTACGAAGCCAATCCGGGTGAAGTCTGGGAGGAAGACGAATTCTGGATAGAACTTTCCTGGAGAATGGATCCGGATGGCAGTTTGGGAATTAAGAAACATTTTCTCTCGCCATATCGCCAGGGAGAAAAAATTAACATTGAAGAGTATTACCAGTACATTTTTGAGCATGCAAAAGGTCTGCCGGAGGCGGCTCAAAAAGAAGGGCTGTCACCGCTGGATTATATGCGCAAATATGGTGTTTTTGAACTTGAAAAGTCTTCGTATAATAAGCACTTAGCGCCTTTGTCTAAAGAAGATATGGAAGGGGCGAAAATCGATTCTGAAAGCGGCGTTATTAGCAAAGAAAATAAGCCCATTGGCGTCATGGTGGAAGGAGAGGCGCATGTGGGGTTTCCTACGCCTTCGCGTAAGCAGGAGTTTTATTCGCAGACCATGGTTGATTGGGGCTGGCCGGAATACAAGATTCCTACTTACATTAAGAGTCACATTCATGAAGAGAAAATGGACCGCGAAAAAGGGGAATTTCCACTGATACCAACTTTTCGCTTACCAACACTGATTCACTCGCGCTCCGGCAACGCCAAATGGTTAACCGAAATCGCCAATCGCAATCCAATCTGGATGCATACCGGAGATGCCGGGCAATTTGGCGTTAAGACCGGCGATCTCTTAAGAGTCAATACTGAAATCGGATATTTTGTTGACAAGGTGTGGGTCACCGAGGGAATGAAGCCGGGCGTTGTGGTGTGTTCGCATCACATTGGCCGCTGGCGACGACCGCAAGATGTGCCGGGTAACCGCTGGGCCACCAATCTTGTGGATATGGAACAATTAGAAAAAGGCAAATGGAGAATGCGGGTAGTCGATGGCATAAGACCCTATAAAAGCGGCGACTCGGACTCTTCACGTATTTTTTGGAGCGATGGCGGCGTGCACCAAAATATCACTCATGCCGTACATCCTGATCCGATTAGTGGAATGCATTGCTGGCATCAGAAGGTTAGAATTGAGAGGGCACATGTCGATGATAAATATGGGGACGTTTTTGTAGATACCGACAAATCGTTCGCCGTCTATAAAGATTGGCTGAAAATGACCCGTCCTGCTCCCGGGCCGGACGGTTTACGGCGTCCGCTTTGGATGAATCGACCGCTGCGGCCTGGAGACGAATTGTTTTATATCGACAAGCAGGAAGACCCCGGGAATTCATAAGTTCAGCCGCGGAGTCATAGAGTCCACTGAGAATGCGGTGCGATAGCAGATTTCTCGCCCCCAAAACCGGCTCGAAATGACAACGCCCAAAAGGGTTCAAACAGTGATTTTGTAAATGATTCAGGATAAATATGAAGCTGGAAATATGGCCGGATTGGCTTAAGGGATACAATCGAGAAAAAATTCAGAAAGACACCACGGCGGCTGTGACCATTGCCTTTGTGGCGTTGCCGCAGTCCATGGCTTATGCTCTCATCGCCGGAGTTGAGCCACAGTATGGTCTTTACGCATTTGTGGCTGGTTCAATTCTTGGAGCCCTGTTTGGCTCGTCACGCCACTTGCAAACAGGGCCAACCAATGCCAGTTCTGTTGTCGTCGCCAGTACACTCGGTGCTTTTGCAGGCCATCAAAACTTCATGGGGTTGGTTTTTCTGCTTGGCTTTTTGTCCGGTGTGTTCCAGCTTGCTGCAGGGCTGTTCAAATTAGGCAAATTGACCCAGTTTATATCACGTTCAGTACTGGTTGGTTTTGTCGCCGGCGCCGGGCTGCTCATTGCAATTAACCAGATGGCAAATTTTCTGGGACTGCCAATACAAAGCAGCTCTTCAGTTTTTGCTGGTATTGAGAGTATTTACAACAGTTTGCATCTGGTGCGGCCTGCGGCTGTTGCACTCGGTATTGGTACAATCGTCTTGGTGCTGTACTTAAACAGGGTGAGCCCAAAGTCAGAGCTGGGCATGCCGATTCTCCCGTCTTATTTAATTGCTATTTTAATCGCTGCTGGTTTTGTCTGGGCTTTTGGACTCGATGAGCGCGGCGTCAGCGTAATCGGTGATATCAGCAGTTCATTGTTGCCGGTAAGCCTGCCTGTGTTGAATATGAAGCTGATGGAATCCCTCGCGCCGGGTGCGCTGGCCTTGGGGTTGATCGGATTGACCGAGGCCACTTCAGCCGCTAGAGCCGTGGCAAGTGAGAGCGGCGACAGGCTGGATGTTGATCGGGAATTCGTTGGTCAGGGTTTGACCAAAATGGTAGCCTCTTTTTTTAGCGCCATACCTGTTTCAGGCTCGCTGACGCGCACGCAAATATGTTATCTCTCTGGTGCCCAGACCAAAATGGCAAATATTTTTGCCGGTATATTTTTGGCGGGTATCGTTTTTTTCTTTCGGCCCTTTGTGCGCTATATACCGCTGGCCAGCCTTGCTGGTGTGGTGATGATTATAGCAGCCAGCATGGTGAATTGGCGGCATGTTGTGTTTGCAATTCGTGCCACCCGTTCAGACGCGGCAGCGATGTTTGCCACTTTTGTTGCGGCTCTTATATTTAAATTGGATACTGCGATTTTTATAGGGGTTGGAATTTCGTTAATTCTATTTTTGAGAAAAGTGCAAATGCCGCGACTTACCGAATTGAGTTATGAGGAGGAAACCGGATTTCAAGAATTGGCGGGCGCAAACCACGGCAGCATTCCGGAAATAACCATCATTCATGTTGAGGGAGACATCTTTTTTGGTGCCGCCGATTTTCTTGAGGAAGAAATTGCCAACATCGTTCGCAGCGCTAAGATTCAGGTATTGATTTTGCGCATGAAACGGGCTTGTTGTCTCGACGCCACATCTCTGCTTAGTTTGTGCAATATGCACGAATCCATGCAAAGGCAAGGCAAATTGTTGATCATTTCCGGCGTTACCGGTGAGGTGGAACGTGCCTTCCGCAGAACAGGCGTTGACCAAATCGTCGGTGAAGAAAATATTTTCTTTTCCGATGCAAAAATTTTGAGCTCTACCCGGGAGGCGCTTGGCAGGGCACTCGAACATGTGAACAAAACCGGTGAGAAAGACTATCGCGTACGACTTTTTTACGATCGCCCTGAATTAGCCAGGGCCAACCCTGCCGATAAAAGCAGTTGAAATGCACTCATTCAGACGCGCCAGGCTGCTGAGTGCAAAACTCTAGTTTTGCTTTCTATAATCTCGTTCCCACGGTTTCCGTGGGATTGGCATCCGGACGCTCTGCGTCCAAGTCCGGCACGGGACGCAGCGTGTCCCAAGTGCCTTACCCTAGCGTGGTAACGAGAGAAAGGTATGCAACCTGGCCGCTTCGCGGGCAAAATTAAAGTTTTGCACGCCGATATCAAATAGTCACATAAAATGAAAAATGTCTTGCATGTTACAAGAAAATTTGTATTTTTTGAATTCTGTTTGTGGCACCTAGTGCCTGGCCAGGTAGCTCAGTCGGTAGAGCAACGGACTGAAAATCCGTGTGTCCGCAGTTCAATTCTGCGCCTGGCCACATAAAAAGTTTAACGAAAAATATCTACAAAGATGATAGAGAAGGTGCCAAGTTTTTGGTGCCTTTTTTTGTTTGTACCAGACTGTTGGCATTTGTTGTTGGCTCACTTGCTGCGCCAAACAGATAAGCAATAATTCCTCGACACGAAAACACTCCCGCGCAGTCACTCCTGAGAGCATTTATACCGGAATCTCCTCCTCAGATCATAAGATCCCGGTATAAAAGAAAGCCGGAATGACAGAACGGTTCGAATTTTCGGCCGACACTAAATAAGAGCACCTATTCTTATCGCCGTTGCTGAGTCACATTTTCAGCAATTGGCGATTTTTTTTATAGTAATGCCATTTGCTGAGAGAAATTGCGCGATAGTGTTGTCTCAGGTAAAACAATTAATATGAATTAGTCTTTTTGAAAGGAGGTTTATAGTGGGCCCAATGCTCTGACTAGCATTGGTAAAAGGAAGTCGTTCAGTTCGTAACAATCATTCACTAATGTAAGGAGAATTACCATGGCTGCAGAAGAAGGTGTCGTAACAATGAGTTACAAATCTGATGTACAAGAATCCATAATTAAGCCTTACCGCTCTAGCTATCCCGGTCCAATTGAGCTCTGTATTAAAGAGTGTCGGGTACTTGACCAGGGGGGCAAACCGGCCCGCGTCATAAAAGAGGGCGATCCTTTCTACTTATGTATGGATGTTTACTACAGCGAATTGCTTGGCGATCTGGAGGCAGATTTCGTGGCTGAATTTCACGTCATGGATTTGGCATCTTGCGATTATGTTAAGACTTACTGCTGCTCTGTCAAAGGAAAACTGCACTGTGATACCACTTGTGCCCGGATTTGCTGTAAATTCAAATGTACGCAGAAAGGTATTTTTACTTACGCTGCCAGCATTTATCTGCCGTGTTCGGATCTCTTCGATTTTTGCTGCCATGAGGAATGCTTTGCGTGCCAGCCCGATTGTTGCCATGCACATCCCAAAAAAGTGAAAATCAATACGCCGGTAGCAACAACCACGATATAATCCGCAATTAGTACACGCGCAAGTGATTCAACCAAACCGGGAGGGTCGATTTTCATGCTTTGGGGAATCGGCCTTCCCATTTTGTTGGAGTTTATGCCCCATGTCAAATCCTCGAATCATAGCCATGGCCAGCCAGAAAGGCGGTACAGGTAAAACAACCACGGCTTTAAACCTGGGCGCGCTTCTGGCTGAAATGGGCTATAAAACATTGTTGATTGATATGGACCCGCAGGCAAACCTCACAATGGGGTTGGGGCTTGACAAGGTAAACTCAGCACCAAGCATTTATGAAGTATTGTTAAATCCCAGGCACGGCCTGGACATTGCGCTGCAAACTACAGGAATATCCAATTTGGATATTGTGCCGTCAAAACTTGGTTTGGCAGGTGCTGAAATTGAATTGGCAGTCACTCCTGAACGACAGAAAATATTAAAAAATAGTATGGTCTCAATAACGGGACTTTATGACTTTGTAATTATCGATACGCCGCCCTCATTGGGACTTTATACCCAGAATGCCATGGTAGCGACACGGGAAGTGATTGTACCGTTACAGGTTCATGTTTTTGCACTCAAGGCAATACAACAATTACAGAAAACGTTGACCGTCCTAAGGAATAAACACAACCCGAAACTCCATATTAGCGGTGTGGTGTGCACGATGTATGATTCTCGAAATAGTTTGTCCAGGGTGATCGCGGATACGATAAAAGAAGACCTGGGTGATGTGGTCTTTGATACCAAAATTCCAATGAACATTGCACTTGCAGAGGCGCCGGCGGCTGGTCAGCCCATCTCGATGTATGCACCCAATTCAGCCGGTGCTATTGCCTATAGAAAATTCGCGAATGAGGTTTTGAAGGTGTAAATGTTGAGAATTGAACAACGAGCGGAGCAATAATCATGGCGAAAAAAGCCAGGCTAAAGAATCTTGTTCAAGGTAAAGGCCTTGACGCAATGGCTGCGACCGATATTGATAAAGCAGAAACGGCCAATGAGGTATTTGCAAATAGTGCAGTTGGCGGGGGGAGCAGAAGGCGGAACCGGCAGCGTTCTGCGGATTTGTCGGTAACAAAAACAGAGGCGCAGGGTGAAGCCCAACCAGAGGTGATCTTGCCTGAAAAAGAATTGAAAAAGCCTGAAAAGGCCAATGGCTCCATTGCTGCGATAGAACCAGGTGAATGCACAATCGCTGCCCTGGAGGATACCGTTTTTGACGATGGGAATTTCTTTGTTACTTTGGATGCTTTCACTTTAATCGATGAGGATGTTGGCGCACATTTTGAATCGGGCAGCACAATGACATATAAAATAAATTGCGCGGCCTCACGATTGCTTGTGCAGCTCAAAGCGGAGTGCAAAATTGAAGTCATTGCGTATGATGCAAGAACGATGCAACCGGAGCAGTCTTACTGTTTGGCAAAAACGCAGAAAATCGAGCACCCATTTTTTCAATTGACACATTTTGTGAAATGTTCCTTGAAAGGTCTGTATAAATTTCATGTTATTTTAAGTATTACAAATGCAGATTTGTTTGATGTTTATCACGCTAACTATTTTCAGGTGGTTTGATTGAATAAAGAACCCAAAAGTTGGTTTTGGAACTTAAGCGGAGGTTTGTTGAAATGCCCACTAAAGATCAAGGAAAACATATATGGCGTGGCGGTGAAAAGATAGCACTTGCCAGGGAGAGTTCAGTATTCACTGCGGTTGTAAAGGATGCCGGAGAACTTGACAGACTGAAAGGCATTCCGGGGGTAAAGGATGTACGCAGGGTTGGTCAACAGATATTTAAGATTTATGTGGAAGGCAATAATCCTGATAGCGTTATGCAAGAAATACGCTCTGATGAGGTCGGTGGGGTTTGCCACCATGCTTATCGCCCGAAAGAGGATGAGAACACGCGGTATTATCTGACGGACCAGATTATTATCAAGTTCAAGCCGGATCTGTCTGAGCATGAAGTAGGTCAAGTCCTGCACAAAAAGAAATTAAAACTGTTAAAGCAGTATGTTGATCAGGAGAAAACCTACCTTGTGCAAGTAACCTCTGCTACCGGCAAAAATCCATTGAAGGTTGCCAACGAACTCGTTGATGAAGGCACTGTGGTTTATGCGGAACCAAATCTTGTAAACCGTTTTCGTGGGTTCTATGAGCCGCAAGATACTTATTTTGCCCACCAATGGCACTTGAAGAGTCGGGCCGGAACGGATCTGGTTGAAGAGGCAGACGTATCCGCGACCAGGGCCTGGGATATCACATTGGGCAGCCGCAAGGTGGTTGTAGCGATTCTGGATGATGGCTTTGATTTGCAGCACCCTGACTTTCGTGGTGAGGGCAAGATTGTTTTTCCAAAAGACTTTGTCGGTGGCGATTCTTATCCATTTCCAGGGCGGGATAATTATCATGGTACGCCTTGCGCGGGGGTGGCAATTGCTGAGGAAAACAGCTTCGGCGTTGTTGGCGTTGCCCCTCGCTGTGCTTTTATGCCGGTGCGATTTCCACTATCAGCGAACGATGATCTCATGATGCAAGTTTTCGATTATGCCGGGCGATATGCTGATGTGATTTCGTGCAGTTGGGGGCCGCCGCCCGTAGATTCACCGCTTCCGCAAATACTCAAAGACAAGTTTAGAACATTAGCTGAAACAGGCGGGCCTCGTCGGCAAGGATGCGTTGTCGTCTTTGCTGCCGGAAATCACAACGCACCGATCAATGCGCCAAACAACAGCTACTTTGAATGGTTTGACTACAGCCGGCAGCGCAGGATTACATCGGGCCGGATCATTAACGGCTATGCAGCCAGTCCCGATGTTCTAACCGTCGCGGCCAGCACCAGCCTCAACAAAAAAGCACTCTATAGCAATTGGGGATCTGAGGTCGCGGTTTGTGCACCTAGTGACAATTTCGATCCGGCAAACGGCATGACAACTGCTGTTGCCGGGCGTGGAATTTGGACGACTGACAATGAACGCTACGGAAGTGATTTTACGCCAGGAAGTGAGTTTACTGCTGAATTTGGCGGAACGTCCAGCGCTGCGCCCCTGGTCGCGGGAATAGCAGGTCTTGTGCTCGCAGCCAACATCGATCTTACAGCAGAGGAAGTCAAAGAAATAATTAGAACAACTGCTGATAGAATGGATGATCCCGGTGCACCCTCCGACTGGTGCGGTTCTGGAAAAGTAAATGCTTTCAGGGCGGTACAGAAAGCGAAGGAGAGCATCAATGGCGCGAATGGCTGGCCGACAACAGGCACCATATCTGTTCCAGCAAGAATGATAAAAAGGTCACAGATGCCGGAATTATTTATTCCTGATAACTCCAACCCTGGTGTGAAAAGCGTAATTGACATTGAAGATGCGGGCATTATCACAGATATCAAAGTTTTTATCGATATTTCACACAGCTACATCGGTGACTTGAGCGTACGTTTGACTTCTTCTTCGGGAAAATCCGTCATACTTCACAACAATACGGGGGGCAGCCAGAGAGATTTGAAGCAAAGTTACGACTCTGCGCTGTTGCAGTGTTTCCTGAATGAACCTGCTGCTGGAAATTGGTTGCTCACGGTGGAAGATAAGGCCAGTGGCGATGTGGGTGTGTTAAAACGTTGGGAACTGGAGTTCTTGGTAAAATAGCATTTTTTGCCAGTCGAAGATCCAGTAGAAAATTATTTATTTTGCTCCCAGGCTTCTGCTTTTTGGTCAAGTTGGACTTGAACCCGCTGGTTAACTTTGTACGAAATCCGTGCAGCTCGGAGGACGATTTTCAGACGGAGTCTAGCCAATGTCCCTAATTCTTTCAGGCCGTGCTCAATGGAGCGCTCCACCATAAAGGCCGGTTTGGCAATTGTCGCAATCTCCAGTTTTGGCGTGAAACAGACTTCCAAGTCATCTTCCAGAATATTTAAAACCATACATCTTTGCCATTTACGTCGCCCTTGCCCGTTCTTCCCAGTCTTAACTTTTGCCCAACCGACAGTGCCTGTTCGAAGGTTTGCCTCCGGGCTCGCAGCAATCTTGCTGTTGCCTTTAAATCGAAAAACACGTCGCCAATAATCAAGATGTCTTTTTGTGTTATCCAGAAGATTTGCCTGGTGGCTGACTGCACCATCGTTCGCGCTCAAAAGCTTAACCTTGTCTTTCTTGAGAAAATCATCAAAATGGATAATTTTTTCGTACAGATGTGGCTCAGTTCGAATTCCCAATTTTGAGCGGCTTCCTGTCACGACAACGGCCTTTGTCCATACACCGTTTTGTTTGATGAATCCTATAGTCCCTGGTTTACTCATAACTCTTATCCTCTTGGCCTTTCAAGTGGTTTAGATAGGGGGGCGCAAACTAGATATCTTAGTGTCAAAAGTATGGTAGTTGATTTTAACGAAGTTTTGGAGATGCCTGCAAACGGTTATTTCCTTTTTATAAGGATACCGCAAAATTCATTCCAGTCTTTAGTGTCTGAGAACAAACAAATTGTCATATTTATTGCAAGATAATTATGCTTTAATAGATTGATAATAATTTCTTTGCCTGTGATATTTGCGTTGGAGAGATTTATAGGCGTTTGTTAAGGCTTGGCACTATTTTCCGCGTGTAGGCAAAAGATGCCGCTTGCAGACTAAGGAAGATGGGGAGTGCTGCTGCATCCAACAAACCGCTATGTTTAAAAAATGATTGCCCTGATTGGACCGCTACTCAGGTGTACACAGTTTGAATAGGTTGATAATGTTTGATTAATAGCGTTCAGATGGCGATGATAATTGATTGCCTTAACTGCCATAGCCTGAATCTCGATTTTTTCTCCTGGCTAACTCGCAAGCGTATTTTTGCCCAAGAGAATTTGCATGCTTACTGGCCCAGTCTGTCAGCTTTGTTTTTCCCACCGGCGGTGAATTAACATACAGCAGATCCGCCATAAGACCGTCTATTTCTTCACGCGTGATCATAACATCACCCACTAATTTCCCAATCAATACGCCAACTGCATATCCGGCAAAAGGAGGAACCGGGATTATGGGTCTGCTCTTGCCTATAATTTCACCAATCTTTTTGGCAAGACCTTTGTAGGTGAAAGTCTCCGGGCCAATTGCATTGATAACAACGTTTTGTTTATTTTCACCTTGCTCGACAGCCAATTCTGCAAGATCATCGACATAAATCGGTTGCAGGCGATATTGGCCGTCACCAAACACTCCGAAAACCGGCAGCCTTCGCAGCGCCCAGGCAATGTTGTTAATTAAGATATCCTCTTTGCCGAAAAGGACGGTTGGTCGGAGTATTGCATAAGACAGGCCCAGAGCCTCAAGCGCTTTTTCTAGTTTTGCCTTTCCCCTGAAATACTCCAGCGGCGAATCTTCTGACGGGTTGGTTATGCTGACATGCACGATTCGTTTTACGCCGGCGTCCTTTGCCGCTTTGAACAAAGTAAGCGTGTTGTTTACAGCAGCAGCGTGCGTAAATAAGCTGTGGTTAAACCGAACCCAGTAAGTGTTGTATAAAACGGAAACGCCCTCTAGTGCATGGCGCAATTCATTGGGTTGGTCAAAGTTGAACGGATGTGCTTGCACATTTGCCCCAAACGGGTTTGAACGGTGCAAAGAGTTGGTGAGCGTTATAACATTATGGGTTTTTGCCAATAATCTTTGGGCAATATATTTGCCTGAATATCCGAATGCCCCGGTAACAGCATCTGTTTGAGTATGATTCATTTTTATTTCAGATCTTTTTGTGTGAGCATTTATAAACAGTTGTCCACTCTCAACCGTGGCTGGACCTTTGTGAAATCCTACAGAAAAGGGGTTGATTCACCTTTCCCCTTGCGGATTATCCTGCGCTCACCGTCAAACAGCTCAACCACTGTTGTTGGTTCGATGCCACAAAATCCTCCGTCTATAACCAGATCCAGTTCCCTTTCGAGGCGGAAGTAAATTTCTTCGGGATCGTTTATTGGAAATTCATCGCCTGGTAAAATGAGTGTGGTGCTTAACATTGGTTCGTCAAGCGCCATCAACAGGGCCAGTGCAATGAGGTTGGATGGGATGCGCAATCCAATGGTTTTTCTTTTTGGATGGAGGATGCGCTTCGGCACTTCTTTGGTTGCTTTTAGAATAAATGTGTAAGGCCCGGGAGTGGTCGATTTGAGTAAACGGTAGACTGGTGTGTCAAATTTCGCATAAGTTCCGACATCGCTGAGGTCGCGGCAGATAAGGGTGAAATTGTGTTTTTTGTCCAGGTCGCGAATTGACCGCATGCGTTCCAGAGCGGCTTTGTCGCCAAGGCGGCAGCCAAGTGCATACCCGGAGTCTGTGGGGTAGGCAATAACGCCACCGTTAAGCAGTCTCTCAACGGCTTCTTGGACCAGCCTGTTCTGTGGATTCTTGGGGTGAATTGTTAATAATTGACTCATTGATAAATCCGCCGGTTGTGGGCTCCAAAAGAAAAATGGGGCGCAATGATATGTGTTTTTTTTGTGAAACTTACAAATATGAAAAGTCTATTTTAGCCTTTGAGTTCTGAAGGCGCTTCATTCAACTAGTAACAAAAACGGGTAATTGCTCAGAAGGTGCAATCTCGCCGCGAAAATTGTCAGGACTCACTGCACACACAAGAACAAAACTCCAAGTCCAGGGTTTGCTGGAGATTCTGGAAGCAGTCGGAAGTTACCAAAAGGAAAAATAAAAGGCAAGACCGTTACTACCTTTGTTGATTAAAGTGTTGGTAATGAAAAACGGGTTCATTAATTGACTTTGTCCGACAAATTATATCTGCCTGAAACTTCTTTAAGCTTCCGCAAAGTCATGACGATTGAGGGTATATCATGTTACCAAGTTTGTTGGACAAGGAAGTTTTTCTCCAAAATTGTTGAAGGGACTCAATATGAAGTTGCGCGATATGTTCATCCCGTACGTCACAGTTGGTGTTATTCTAACAGGACTGATGTTTTTGCTTTTTGGCGATGAAAGGGCACGGGCATTTATGGTTACCTACACAGTTGGCTACGCCGCGGTTATGGTATACCTCTCCTGGGCAGAGAAGTGAAGGGCTGCTTTATAGCCAATTGAGATACTATTTTGTGATAAGGGTCGCTGCCAATGGCTCAATGCTAAATTGCCTTGACTTTTTAAGCAATCTTTTTATATTAGAGCCTGCAAATTACTAATTTGCAATATGGCGGTGTAGCTCAGTTGGCTAGAGCAGTGGAATCATAATCCACGAGTCCGGGGTTCAAGTCCCTGCACCGCTACTTGTTCGGTCTACTTAAAAGGGTTGAATCTCAGCGGATTCAACCCTTTTTATTTAGCTTGAACTGAGGATTCATGTCTGATGCAATCGGTACACTGCGTGCCCGGCGTTTGCTGGGTTTTTGTGAAAATATCATTAAAGCGAGTGAATAAAATAGAGGGCGAACATGGAAAGTTCGAGTTTGTTGTCAAAGAAGGCCATTGCCCCTGATTTATTTTTTTACTGTAGGCTTACCATCATTGTATTGCTATTTTCCTGGCTCAATTTCTCTGGGCTGGGACTCCCATCGATTCGTGAAATTCCCTACCTTTTCCCAGTACTACTTATGCCCCGCCGGTTAATTATGTCATCCCTGTAAAATTTAAGTCTGCAATTGCTATTGTTTCTTAACAATTATCCCGATAAGAAAAGTAATTGTAACGGATTGTAGTCATTTCCAAAGTAAATTTATTGGCACCTTCTTATGTCATGGTGATTGTTACGCCTGGCAAATACAAACGATGGTTGCCGTATTTTATGGTGTTCGCACCGGAAACACGGATGTACCGCTGCTTATTGTTCAGCCCTTTCTACTTCGTGAAAGGATTGGCTATTGCTGTAGAGTCCACTTGTAAAATGCCCATCTTATCTTTTTGATAGGCCGGGTAGGCTCTAACAGGTCAGTGTCATTGTGAATTAAAATGAGTGGTGACTATGAGAGTACTTCTGGTTGACGGAAATGATAATGATGTCAGTTTGATAGAAGCAATGCTATATAAAGCTCAGTATTCAGACTTGCAGCTAACGCGTGTCGGCAGTTTGTCTGAAGCGCTCGGTGCCCTTGATGAAAACTTATTCAATATAGTTTTGACGGAACTATCTCTCCCGGACAGTCACGGCTTTGGCACGTTTGCTTGTCTTCAGGAGCAAGCTTCGGACTTACCAATCATCGTTCTATCCAACAATGAAGATGAAGGTCTGGCGGCGAGGGCCATAAAGCATGGTGCGCAGGATTATCTGATAAAGGGACATTTTAATGATGATTCTTTGGTGCGTGCGATTCGTCACTCGATTGAACGGCAGAGGATTACTGTAGAAATGCAAAGTGCGTGGGGGGGAGAACAGCATCTTGCTTACCACGACGTTTTGACCAATCTTCCCAATCGCCTACTCTTTTGCGATCGTTTGTCACAGGCCCTGGCGCATGCGAAAAGATATAACGGGCTTCTGGCGGTACTCTTTTTGGACCTTGATGACTTTAAGAAAATTATTAATACTCTTGGACACAGCGCTGCCGAAAAATTGTTGCAAATGCTGGCGACCCGGCTACGAAGCAATATTCGCGCAAGTGATACCATCGCAAGAGTGGGGGGAGATGAATTTTCCATTCTTTTAAAAGGGATAAAATCCGTTGACGACCTTGCCAGAACGGCGCAAAAAATTTCGCAATTGATTGCTGAACCGTTCCTTGTAGATGAAACTACGGTGCGCCTTACGTGCAGCCTTGGCGCTAGCCTATTCCCGCATGATGGCAATAGCGTGGAGACATTGATTAAAAAGGCAGATTTTGCAATGTATCGGGTCAAGGCCCGAAACAAAAATGATTGCCAACTATTTAATACTGCCATGGGCGCTGAAACTGGCCAGAGAATTTCTTTAGAGAATAGTTTGCGGCAAGCTTTGGCTGACAATGAACTAAGAGTTCACTTTCAACCTCAAGTATCTCTGAAGACCGGGGAAATAAGCGGTGTTGAGGCGCTTATTCGCTGGAAGCACCCAAAACTTGGATTGATCCCACCTGCTGAGTTTGTTCCAATAGCAGAAGATACAGGTTTAATTGTGCCATTGGGTGAATGGATCCTGCGGGCGGCGTGCATGCAAAATAGAATGATGCAGGTGGCCGGCTACCCACCGATCCCGGTGGCGATAAATTTATCTGCACGCCAGTTTCGTGAAATTAGTTTGCCTGAAGTTATTGAAGATATTCTTCAGGATACCGGTCTGGCACCGGAATATCTGGTGATTGAAATCACGGAAAGCAATGCTATGCAAGATTTGACTTACACTGTTTCACTCTTGGAAGTGCTGAAAGAAATGGGGGTAGGCATAGCGCTTGATGACTTTGGAACAGGCTATTCGTCCCTTAGTTATCTAAAGCGGTTGCCAATAGATCTACTCAAGATCGACAAAGTTTTTGTCAGAGATTTGCCTGCGAATGCCGATGATGCAGCGATCATTTCAGCTATTATTGCACTTGCCAAAAACATGCACATGCGGGTCGTTGCCGAGGGAGTCGAATCAGCGAGTCAGGTGCAATTTCTTCAACAAACAGAATGCGATTTTATGCAGGGTTTTTTCTTTAGCAAACCGTTGCCGCCTTCTGCTTTGCTTGAGCTTCTTGATACCGTGCATCGGGTGCCTGTCAGAGAGGTCAACGAGCTTGAAACGTATGCAGAAAGTGGCGAGTGATCATTAAAATCATTTCATCCAGTCAAGCTGATTGGATGGGAGCAGAAATGCTCTCGATATGCGAAAGCTTCAAGAGCGCCTGCTTGATGTCTTCCGGGATGGCCACA
Organism: Candidatus Zhuqueibacterota bacterium; assembly: GCA_029262005.1. Classification (GTDB taxonomy): domain Bacteria; phylum Zhuqueibacterota; class Zhuqueibacteria; order Oceanimicrobiales; family Oceanimicrobiaceae; genus JAJDAG01. The sequence goes on from JAJDAG010000120.1 coordinate 19,050, forward strand.
ACTTTGCTGCTCGCCCAAAACATGCAATCAACCGTTGCCGTCAATACCAGTTTATTTGATTGACTCTGGAAGATTTCCTGCTGCCATCTGGCACGCCGTGATGAAATTTCTTTAAGCCAGACATAGATGATAAGTTCATCGTCCAGCTTGGCGGGAAGCCTGTATTTGGCATTGATTTCTGTGATGAAAACCTGTAAGCCACGCCGATTGAGAACCCCAAGACTGTAGCCCATCTCTTCCAAAATGACCGTACGAGCTTCTTCCAGAAAAATTAAGTATTGTGCGTTGTTCACATGCCCGTAGGAATCGATGTGGTAATTTCTAACTTTCAGTCGCATGCTTCTTTTTTCAGCCATGACGAATATTTTCCCTCCATTTGTATCCCGGTAATTCATATGATTCACAGTGAAGAGTATAGCGAATCCTGCTCGTAAATACAACTCGAGGCCTTTGAAAAACCGCCTTGGGTTCGTCGAAAACAGGCTTGCATTTGTTACAGCAGAGCAGTATGTTTAGTGCACCCACTTGACTGACATCAAAGCATATAAACAATGGCTGGTGTTGGCAGGAAATTATGCGGCTTACACTTCTCAAACAGCTTTTGTCAACAAACTGAGTTCTTACTGTGGTCTCAAAAAGGAGAGGACGCCTTAATTGAAAATTGCAGTCACAGCAGATTTACATCTAACCACACGCAGTAAACATCCCGAACGCTACAACGCCCTGGAAAACATCCTTGAACAAATGATGAAATTGGGGATCCGGCAACTGCTGATGGTTGGAGATACGTTTGACCAATCAAGTCAAAACTACGCTGAGTTTGAGAATTTCTGTAATCAACCGAAATTCGAGCGGATTAATTTTTTGCTCTTACCCGGCAATCACGATGTTGGCCTCAATGCCGGTGCGATGGCAGCAAAGAATGTTAAAGTCGTATCTGCCCCGGGAATTTGGAAACCTGATGAAACCGGGTTGATATTTTTTTTGCTGCCCTACGTTAAGAATAAAACCATGGGTGAATATCTTTCGGCCATCTCGTCTGAACTGCCTGAAGGCAAATGGATTCTTTGCGCTCATGGTGACTGGATGGACGGCGTGTACGAGCCTGATCCTGCTGAACCGGGCATTTATATGCCTTTGACGCGTACGGATGTTCAGCAATATCGGCCGGCCCTGGCCGTTCTTGGCCACATTCACAAGCCAGTCAACGGTGATACTGTTCATTATGTTGGCTCTCCCTGCGGAATGCATATTAATGAAACAGGCCGCCGCCGTTTTTTTATTGTGGATTCCGTGACAGCCGCCATCGAGTCCAGATTTGTCGAAACGGATGTTCTTTATTTCAATGAAGCGTTTGTTGTCGTGCCGGTACAGGATGAATCCCGATATCTTGCCGAGCAAATTTCTGAGCGTATCAAAGCATGGCAGTTACAAAAGAGCGAGTTCGGTAAAGTCAGAGTGCGTGTAAAAGTTTCCGGCTACGCTAGCAACAAACAGGCGCTACACGCGGCTTGCCTGGCAGGATTCTCAGAGTTTTTGTTTGATAAAAGCGGCGGGCCGGATCTTGATGAAGTCTATCTGGCAGATGATCCGAATCTTGGTGAAATAGCCCGACTTGTCAAAGCCCAAATCGAGAAGGTGGATTTGAATTCAGGCTTGCCAATGCTGGATGCCGAGCAGATTCTATTGCATGCGTTGCACACAATTTATGGAAAAAAATCCAGGAAACGAGCGTGAGGAGTCTTTCTTTGATCAATCTACATTGTTTATTTATATTTCGCCAATTCATCAAATTGTTCTGCCATTTTAGTGACAACGCCCCGGATGCTTATGTCTATTCAAATTGAAAATATCAGTGTTCAAAACCTTGGTCCGCACAATCGCCTTGCTCTGGATTTGAAACGGTTCAATCTGATTTACGGGCACAATGAGTATGGCAAAACTTATCTCGTTGAGTATTTGATTTCCGCTTTGTTTAAGAATTCGAGGCAGTGGCGTTTGCGCAGCCATTCCGGTAGGGGCACCGTGACTGTTGCCGGTCTGGACAAAAAACCGGTCCGGTTTACACCTTCTTCCAACATCAGGCTTGAAGATTTTTTGGCTGAAAATCACCCGGGGTTGCCAGCGGATTTTTCTAAACTCCTGGTGGTCAAAGGGGCGGAGCTCGAACTGGCTAATGTTGATGGCGGCATCGACAAAACAATTGTCCGGGGTTTCTTATCCAACAAACAAGTGCTGGATCAGGTTGAAAACAATATCTCCAAAACACTACAAAAAGCCACCTTTGAGAATGGTGTGCTCAAAGGTGACAGCAGGGGAGAGATTGGTGAATACAACCGGCTGGAAGATGTACTTAAGGGGCCAAAAGGGTTAATAAAGTTGCTGGAGCAGGTTGACAAAGGCTATTCCGATGGCGAACGCAGCACTTTGGCCGCACAAATCAAGGCGCTGACAGTTGAAAAGGAGCAACTCGAGTTGGCAAAACGCCATTGGGCTTGGCTGATAAATCAGGAAGTGGTTTCACTGACTTCCCACCAAGCGCGGTTGCCCAAAGAGTCTGTTGTGAAACTGAAGTCTGAGTTTGAGCAGTTCAGGCAGGATATTTCTGAAATTGAACAAAAGCAGCATTTGCAGAAACATTCACAGGAAAGCAGTCGCGGCTACGAATGGCTCAAGCAGGCGCGTGATTTATATCACAATCTGCTGGAGCGCGTGATCGAACCGCCATCGAAAATTTTAGGCGTTCTGGCTGCTTTTCTGGTTTTACTACCCATTCCTCTTTCTTTTTTTACCCGGCCAGAATATGCCGTTATTCCGCTGCTGCCTGCGGTTTTGTTGGGTTGGCTGCAAATAAGAAAAGTACAGTTGTTTGCCCAGCACCAAAGCGTAAACGAAGAAATGACGCGTTTGCACGAACAGTTTCAGGCCTATTTTTCTCAGCCCTTGACCGGTCTGCCCGACATCGAAAACAAGCTTCTGGAGCTGGAAAAAGATTACAACAATGCCGCCTTTCTGAAAGAACAAATTGAAAGTGATCAGCTTAAAATAGAGAAAGAAAGGTCGCACTTGTCAGTGAAAATTAAAACGCTTGTTGGCGAGAACAGGGAGGAGGCAGCATGGCAAAATTGTCTCGATACGCTTGAGTCAGAGGCAGGAAAAATAGCCATTCAACTGCAAAGCAAGCGTGAACAACTGGCCATGCTCAACGTAGATTCTTCTGATTTTCTGGAGGAAGCTCCCGGCCTTGAGTACAGCCGGCAGGCTTATGATACGGTGTTGGAAGAGTTGAAAAATAAAGAGCGTGACCTGGAGGAAGAAAAACAGAAACTGGTTATCTTGAAGCAACGAATTTGTCAGACAACAGGCGATGACATTGCAGCAGCATGGGAGACGGTTATTTCCAACCTGCGGAGCGGACACGCACGCGCATTGGCCGCGTTTCAAGACAAAACAGCCGAGGCGCTTGGGAAAATTGCGGTCATGCAGGTGCTTAAATTATTGCGCCGGGATGAAGATAGCAAAATAGAATCTGGGTTGGCTTCGCCGGAAGTGCAGGCACCACTCTTTGAGTTGACCCGGCGTTACGAGCATATTGCCCTGGAAGGGGAGCGGCTTTTTGTCTCGGATAAGTTCGACAGTTTTCCATTGTCTGATTTGAGCACCGGCGCGCAGGAGCAGATACTGCTCGGCTTGCGCATTGGTTTTAGTTCCAAGTTATTGCAGGGTGAGCCGCTTTTTTTAATCCTGGATGATGCCTTTCAGTACTCGGACTGGGAACGACGCAAACTGCTGGTGAACAGGGTCGCCGAGTTAGCCCGGCGTGGCTGGCAAATCGTTTACTTTACCATGGATGATAATATTCGTACGCTTTTTGATAAAGCCGGCAAGCAGTTCGGGGAAGCGTATTTTCGATGCGATCTTAAGGAGATGAGTCTTTCTTTACAAGAGCCGTCAAGCGTTAATTGAAATTCGGGTTGCCAATCCGTTCTTCCTCCGGAATTGGCAGATATTGCCAGGTGCCCACAGGTAAGTGAAACAGGTTGAACCGGCGTTGATCAACCAATCGAATTCCTTGCAGAAACAGCGTTTTTTCCCTCTCAACAAGTAGCGTCTGTACATCCAATTGCATCAAAGAACTGAGTCCATAAAATGCACGCACGCCGTTTACATGGCCGATTGCTCCGGCTGAGTTGTTGTCGTTCAGGTCGGTTTCAGCGAGAATTAACTCAATTTCCTGCCATGAAATAAAATCAATTTCCGAGTCAAAAGCAGGATATTGATTTTGTCGCCAATACATAGAATCCACGTCAACAGGCTCCAGGGTCAGTCTCTGTGCTTCCAGCGGCTCTTCTTTAATGAAATTACGAAAGCGGGGATGAGCGACAAACTGGGTATTTCCGCGTCCGGCCTCTGACCAATATGAATTGCTCGCATCCTGACTGTAAAATGCTTGAAATGGCGGGTCATTTATCTGTAAACCATCGCCGGCAAATAAAGCGGCTCTGGCTGATTCGCCGTTGTAAAGATAGGTTCGGGCAATAATAGAATTGGTGAGCCGCTGTTCGTATTCGTCAGTTGTGTTTTCAGAGGCGGTGACGAATTTTTCGATGGCCTGGTTGTATAACATGCCCGCAGGGATAAACGGACCGTTGTTAATGACGCCGCCGCCTTCGTTTTCTGAGATACCCGTGTAGGTCGCATAAAAATAGCGTGCGATGCCGCCGTAGAAATTGCCTGTAAAAAGAACGCGTTGACTTAAAGTAGAATCACTAAACTGGATGTGGTCGGCGCGAACCAACAAGTCATCGGCAAGAAATCGCAATTCGCCAAGGGCGCGAAACAGTTGGGTGATGTCGCTGTTGTCCAGGCGAATTTTACCCGCATCAATTTGTTTGAAGCTCTGCGATGTCGCGGCTGGCAGGCTCTGTTCGAAAACAAGCCCGTCAGAAAGCGCATCTGCAAGTAAAACGGTTCGCGCATAAGTCGTTGCAAAGCGATGCTGCACACCCGTGATCAGCAGTTCAACGCGACTTTCGTCATTTAGACTTTCGTCGTCGTTGATGTCGAGCGGCGCATCTACGTCATTGACGAAGTTGCTGCAGGCGAGCAAGAAGCCGGCGAGCAATGTTGTTAAACAGAGCAGTAGTTGAGTTTTCATTGATTTTCCTTGCTAGGCAATACTACAGAGAAATCCGAAATGCTAAATTGAAAGTCCTTGGGTTTTGCAGCGTAAAAAAATCCTGCCCACGCTCAAGACCGCGCGTTCCCGACCAGTTTACTTCCGGATCGGGGCCGCTGTAATTGCTGGTGGTAAACAGGTTCATTGCAGACAGTGTGACGGCAACATCCAGGCGGGGCGAGTGCGCAGGAAAAAGTCTTGAAAATAAATTTTTGAGGTTGTAACTCACCGCAACTTGCCGCAGTTTGAGAAAATCCGCATCTTCAATAAAATTTGCATCAAATCTCGGGTCCAGGCGGGCGAATGCTCGCGCGGCAGCGATGTATTGGATTGTGCCCGGGGTAAGTTCGCCGACTCCGTCTACAGATTTAACATTTGCTGCGATACCCTCGAATTGAGAGCTGCCCGCGAGCCCCAGTTGTGTTGCCAGCATATTATATTCTGGATTGTTGCCTGCCGGCAGTGAAACAGATTTACCACCATTCCACATTTTTCGTGCTGTTGCCCAGTCTGCCAATAGATAGATGGTCAGGTTTTTCTTTATTTTCATGTGCAAAGAGAGGGAGCCTGTGTACCCGGGAATCGGGTTGCCGAATGCAACACGTTTAGCGCCTGTTATTGGTCCGGCATAAGTGCCATTATCGTTAAAGCGCGCACCCAAAACCGGCGTGCTAAAGAATTCATGCTTGGGCAAGCCTTCTGTGATAACGTTGAGACCAAAGCGGTCAAAGAGCGGTTCTGCGTTGCCAATGCTTATGACCTCGTTGGTTTGCCAGTTATTTATAAGAGTAAATGAAGCGTTTAAGTTTTGACTATGCCACGGCCTGGCGAAAATGAGTGTCTCAAATCCCCAGGCTTTCATGGAACCGACATTGGCAGGTGCTGCTGAAGAAGTCAGTCCGGTTGAAGGCGCATTTTGAACATTAAGAATCGAATCCTCTGACTTCTGCCGGTACCAGCTCATTTCAACTGCAAGGTTGTGAAACAGCTCCGTGTCCACGCCCACCTCGAGCTCTTTGACACGTTCCGGCTCAATTCGGGTGTTGCCAATCGCCGTTGGCAAACTTCCTTCCGCATTGGCGCCAAATTGAGAACCGTAAATGATTCTGAATTTATCCAGGCGGTTGGGCAAATTTCCTGCTTCGCCATAGGCGCCACGGAATTTGAGCAGTGAAAACACACGAGGCAGCCAGGCGTATTCATTCAGCCGCCAGGCCATGCTGAGCCCCGGGTAAAATACAGAATCTGAATCTCTGCCGATTTCGCTGGCGTAGTCTCGCCTCACCTTTAATGAGACTGAGTATCGTCTGCGGTAAGCCAAGTTGCCCTCGGCGAAAACACCGGCTTGCCGACTGTGCAGGCGAATTTCATTCAGCCCTGAGTGCTGGTCGGAAACTTGGCCTGACCGTATCAAAGGTGTAACAATATTCGAACTTTGCGGGGTGCTTAATGTTTCTCGTCTGTCAAGCAATTCAACCCCTGCAACCAAAGATAGAGAGAGTGCTTCGGCCGAATAGGAAGTGAGCCGACCGTTGATATGCGCGGTGAATTGCCGGTTATTGCGGTTTGAGAGATTACGGATGCCGTTTGCAAAAATGGAGTCCGTATAGGTTGCAGAAGCCGGGTAGACTTGCTCATGGCGGATATCATTGTCATCCACGCCAACGACAATGTTACCTGCAAAGAAATCGACTGGACGAAAATGAGCGGAAAAAGAACCGAGGAATCGATTGCCGTCGTTTTCGTCGTTGATGTTTTCAATTGTAGAACGTTCACCTTGTACAACAGAATAAGATGCCGGCGCCGCCGTGGTGTTAAACAGATTTCCGAACACGGCATTGTCATTTAGCGGCCGCTCCAGGGTATTGATTGTGTAGCTCGAATTCATGCGAAAAGAAATTTTCTGACCTGAAAGCACATCCAGATTGGCACGAATATTCTTGCGGTTCATTCTATTTGAATTCAGAATCCCTTCTTCTATGCGGCTGCTCAGTGCCGTAAAATATCTGACAAAGTCAGACTCTCCCGACGCGCTCAAACTGTGCTGCATAATCTGACCGGTTCGGAACAGGGCATTGGCATCTGCAGCAGAGAGCAATTGCGCTTCGTCGTAAGCACTTGTTTTTGTATTCAATCCAGCCAGGAATTTATAGTCGAGTCGTATTTTGTTTGAGCCGGCCCGGGCGTATCTGCGGGGTTTTGTGGTGATGAGCAATACGCCATTTGCTCCATTGGCTCCGTAGGATGATGCAGCGGCTGCACCTTTCAGGACTTCAATGTTTTCGATGTCCTCCGGGTTTAGATCTGCGAGCAAATTCAGGCCTTGTCCGCCGGTCTCAAAGCCAGGGACTTCGCTGTTATCCATACGTACGCCGTCTAAATAGATAAGCGGCTGTCCATCGCCGTTTATACCACCGCCTGCGCGCATATGAAAACGATAACCGGAACCAACATTTCCTGAAACACGGCGCATTTGCACGCCTGATATTTTTCCATTCAGAAGCTGTGCAGTCGTGCCAACGTTGTTTGCGGCAAGAGACTCTCCGGCATTCAGTCTTGATATAGCCACTTCTGACTGTGCCTTTTTGTTTCGGGTTGCAAGGCCCGTTACAACGATTTCTTCTGCTCGAATAACATCCTCATACAGCTTAAAGCTGAGTTCGTTAATCCCAACAGAGACGCCACTTTCAAGCGGCCGGTAACCCTCTCGAACAACCTGCAGCGTGTAAGTCCCGGGCGGGACCGCATCAATTAGGTAACGGCCATCCAATGTGGTTCTGGTTGTCATGGTGGAGCCTTTTATCTTGACAAGAATATCAGGCAGGGGTTCAGCAGTTTCATTGTCAATGACTTGGCCGGAAATCGAGTCGAGGCTATGTATTTTTACCTGAGCCTCATGTTTTTTGTAACCGATGTAGGATATGCGTAAAATGTGCTTGCCTGGTTTGATACCGGCAAGCGTATAGAGTCCGGTTGCATCAGTTGTGCTGTGTTGATTCGTGGCTGAAACCAGAATGTTGGCTCCCGCAAGTGGTTCACCCGTTCGACCGTCGGTTACGTACCCGCGAATTGTGCCTGTATCCTGCGCGTAAACCTGAATAAAACTCATCAATATAAGAAGCGTGATTATCATGCTTTGTAAATACCGTTTGCGACAGATGCTGGTGCACTGCCTGTGATAACAAAAATCCATTTATTGCCCCCTTTTATGGCTAATGGGTGGCCAGTCAGCGTCTCGCGCGACCGATTGCTTTGGAATGTCATAGTAAGGTAGATGATTTCGAGAAAGGTTAAAAAAAATTGACAAAAAATCAACACATAAAATACCAAGGCCTGGATTTCTTTCCCGGAGGGGCTGATATTTTTTAGAGGTCTGGGTTCGCTTCATTTTCTGAATTTTAAGGAAATGGGTTATGAAGTTCTTAAGTTCAATAAATTAATAGCTCGAAATAATTGGTTTCTGGGGTAATTAATTTTTATCAAGTTGTTGTTAATAATTTACTTGAATGAAAAGACATATTTTTTCAATTATGCGGATCGCCATTTGCCATTTGTGCTGTGAGTTATTATACTCTGCAATAAGTGCTCGCAATGTTCAGAGACCAGGATTTACATTTGCCAACTAAAGGGCTCATTTTTTTATTTTTCAATAATTTTCTATTTGTAGATTAAGTTAAGTGGTGCCTTGCAATGATGCGTGACAGACAAAGTTTGATGTTCTTAATTATAATCATGACCGTTGTGGTAGCCAGTGCAGGTGGTGTGGGCATTCACGTTCTGTACAACGCTGCATTTGGGCAACAACGTGCGCGTCTTGCAGAAATAGCGAATAGTCAGGCGCTTTTAATTGAGTCAATGGCCCGTTTTGATTCACTCAGTCGCGGACAAGATTACCCTGAGGGCAAAGAGGGTGCAATCATGCGGCAGGTTTTAGATGCACATCGTCGCTTTGAAGGGTTTGGTGAAACCGGGGAGCTTAAACTTGGCAAAAGAAACGGCGATTGGATTATTTTTTTCCTGGCCCACCGAATGCAAAACAGTGACACTCCTGAACCCATCGCATTTGACTCAAAGCTTGCCCAACCAATGCGTCTCGCACTACAAGGGAAGTCCGGCACCACAATTGACCTTGACTATCGCGGGGAATGGGTACTTGCAGCTTATACACCGATTGAAGGCTTGAACTGGGGTATTGTTGCCAAGACAGACATTCAGGAGATCCGGGTGCCATTTATTCAGGCCGGCATGATTGCAGGGGGAGTGGCACTGTCCGCCATTCTCATCGGTGCACTCTTTTTTTATCGAATAACCAATCCGTTTTTTAAACGCCTGGTTTCAAGTGAGGCTACCACAAGAAATGTGATTGACACTGCAGTTGACGGAATCATCACAATAAACAGCAAGGGCATTATGCAGTCGTTCAACCCGGCTGCGGAAAAGATATTCCAATATACTTCCGAAGAGTGTGTGGGCCGGAACATCGGCCATCTGATGCCTGCGCCGTATGCTGCCGAACATGATTCCTACATTGACAGACACATTGAAACCAGCGTGAACAAGGTAATTGGCATTGGTCGCGAGATGCTTGGGAAGCGTAAAGATGGGCAGCAGTTTCCTGTACAATTGTCAGTAAGTGAGTTTATTGTGGATCACGAGCGGATGTATACCGGTTTTATACAGGATATCAGCGAACGCAAGGAGATGGAGGCAAAAGTCAGGGAAAATGAGGCCGAAATCAGGGCCATTGTTGAGACCGCCGAAGATGCCATTATTACCATTAATGAGCAAGGGAGAATTGAGTCGGTGAATTCATCTGTCGAGCGGTTGTTTGGTTACGGGCATGCTGAAACCATTGGCAAAGATGTGAGTCTTTTTTTCCCCGAGCCAGATAACAAAGCGCATGACAAACGTATTATTAACTACCTCAACTCTATTGACGAAAAGATCGTTGATTTTGGTAGAGAAACAGTTGGGCGGCGTAAGGATGACACTGTATTCCCACTGCGTTTTGCAATTCGAGAGTTCTTTCTGGGTGAGCGCAGGATGTTTGCCGGCTATATTCACGACTTGACAGAGCAGAAGACTTTGCAAGAACAAATTCTTCAATCGGAACGGTTGGCCGTCATTGGCAAGATGGCAGCAAAAGTAGCGCACGAACTGCGAAATCCACTTTCCTCAATTAGTTTAAACGCTGAGATTCTTGACGAAGAAATTGATGCTCTGGATTCGGGCATTCGTGACGAGGCGAAGGTTTTACTCGGTGCGATTATGGTCGAAATTGACAGAGTCTCCAAACTAACCGATGAATATTTGCACTTCTCACGACTTCCTAAATCAAGTCCTTTGGAAGGAAATTTAAACACAGTGGTTGTGGAAGTTTTAGGCATACTCAATCAGGAGTTAAAGCAAAAGGGAATCAAATTGAGTACCAGGGGGCTCAAGGAAGAACTGTTCCTGCTGTTTGATAAAAACCAGATTCAAAGGGTTCTGCTTAATATTGTCAGAAATGCCATGGAGTCAATGCTCCAGGGTGGCGAGCTTAATGTTTGGACTAAAAAGACCGATATGCACGCCGCTGTTTATATTCGGGACACGGGGATTGGTATTCCGGAAAACCTTGTGGGCAGTATATTTGAACCATTTTTCACAACAAAAGATTTTGGTACAGGGTTGGGCCTTGCCATCACGCAACAGATTGTACATGAACATTGCGGTGAAATTTTTTGTGATAGTAAAGACGGCGCAGGGACCACATTTCGTATCGAATTGCCAGTGACTTAGAAAATAAAAAGGATAAACAAATGCATGCAAGGACAGTGTTAGTAGTTGATGATGAATCGAGCGTCAGGTCGTCTCTGGAAATGGCTTTGGGCAAGGCAGGTTACCTCACCCGGACCGCTGCCTCCGGCAATGATGCGCTTAACATATTGAAGAAGCAATCGGTAGACATTGTTTTGTCGGACTTAAAAATGCCGGATGGTGACGGCATGGACTTGTTGCGCGCTATCAAAAATGACCACCCAAATATTGAAGTCATCCTTTTAACGGGATATGGTACCATCGAAAAGGCCGTTGACGCAATGAAAGACGGCGCTTATGATTTTATCACCAAGCCATTCAAAAAAGCCGTCATTCTGGGGGCCGTGGAACGCGCTGTGGAAAGACAGCTTCTAACGCAAGAGAATAAGTATTTGAAAGCGCAACTTGGCAGTATGAAATCGTATGACACGATCATTGGGAACAGCCAGGCTTTGCGTGATGTGCTGGCAATGGTCGAACGTGTTGCTCCCTTGACCTCTACGGTACTAATTAGTGGCGCAAGCGGCACCGGCAAGGAATTAATTGCCCGGGCGATTCACCGTCACAGTCCGCGCGCACTGAAGCGGTTTGTACCAATTAACTGTGCGGCCATTCCTGAGAATTTGATTGAAAGCGAGTTGTTCGGCCATATGAAAGGTTCGTTTACGGGTGCGATGCGGGATAAGGAAGGATTGTTCAAAGTAGCAACCGGCGGAACACTGTTTCTGGATGAAATATCGAGTATGCCGCTTAACTTGCAGGTGAAACTTCTGCGCGCCATTGAACAAAAAGAGATCTTACCTGTGGGAAGCACAAACCCGGAAGTGGTGGACGTTCGCATCGTAGGCGCAACTAACAAGGAGTTATTTGCCGCTGTTGAGGCCGGTACTTTCCGTGAAGATTTGTATTATCGCTTAAATGTCATCGGCATTACAATTCCGCCCTTAAAAGAACGGATTGATGATATTCCGGATCTTGTGGCGCATTTTGTTGAGGTTTATAATGTGCAGCTAAATAAGCAGATTCATAAAATTGATGAACACACGTTGCGGGTTCTAATGAACCAGCCATGGAAGGGAAATGTTCGTGAATTGGAAAACGCTGTTGAGCGTGCAATGATTTTGTGTGACGGCAATGACTTATCCATTGAACAATTTCCCTACCTTTACAGCACAAATGAGGCGCCGCGCGGTTCCGGTAACGATTTAAAATCTTCTGTTCGCAATTTTGAGAAGGGTACGATTCTTAATGCACTTAAGGCTGCCGGAAATGATAAACATGAAGCTGCAAATTCTCTCGGCTTAAGTTTGTCCTCACTTTATCGAAAAATAACCGAGTTGGGGATTGAATTTAAAGAGGAATAATGCCGTCAATATTCTATTTTGTACAGACAAAAAGGTTATGAACCCCAATGCCGCTGTCGGCACTTTATCTTCTCAGCATTAAGAAAAATGGCTTCATTTTCTTAAACACGCCACGCCTTTCAAATTGTATTCCATTATAACAATATTCTTATTATCAGTCATTTAGGCCGGATAAACTTCTTCTTAGTACGTGGCATGTTTTTTGGCAACAAAACTCTTGTTGAAGGTGAATTCGGTGGTCTTGTAGCGTACCACCGCATTTACAGCGCTGCTTATATCAGATTGATGAAAGGTGGTGAATTCCCATGCTGAGTTTTAAAAAAATTCTTTGCCCGGTGGATTTTTCAAAATCTTCTCTGCAGGCATTTCATTATGCCAGGATGTTTGCAGACATTTTTTCCTCTGAACTGACTTTGCTACATGTTTCGCCAAATATCTCGGAGGCATACGTTGCTCTGTTGCCTGATTTCCCAACGATGGGAATTTGCGATGAAGAGGACTTAATGGGGCGATTTAATGAGTTTGTTGGGGACTGGCAAGGTAAACTCAAGAAAGTCATTCGCACAGGAACACCGTATTCGGAGATAATGGAATACGCAAGTGAGAAGAATGCCGATCTGATTATTCTTGGCGCAAAAGGCCATTCTGGTCTTGAGCGATTGTTTTTGGGAACCACCGGTGAGAAGGTCATCAGAAATTCACGGATTCCGGTTCTGAGTGTTCGCCAAATGCCGAAAGGGCCTCCCAGGAGAATCCTTGTTCCAACAGATTTTTCACTACATGGCCTAGCGGTGCTCCCCATGGTGGCTTCAATTGCCGACAGATTTAAGGCTGAAATTGATTTACTGCATGTTGTTGAATTGGGTCATGAATCGGGGTCAACGCAGAAAAAGCTGGAGTACGAATACTTTGAAAGCATTCAGGAGCGGCTTGCCGACCAGTGGGAGTTGCCACAGCCGTTGCACGCGTTTGAGACAAATAAGTGGATCCGGCATCATGCTGGTTCGGCTGGTTTAGGTATTCTCGATTTTGCAAAAGACCGGGAGGTTGATCTGGTCGCCATGGCAACGCACGGTCGAACCGGTGTAAAGAAAGTCCTTCTGGGAAGTGTCACTGAAAAAGTAATTAGAATTTCTCCCAATCCGGTATTGACGGTCAGAAGCGAGCTTTAATGTGTAGGTTTATGTGAATTGTACATAGTTGCAAGCAGTGTTGCTAAGGTTTGAAGCAGGTTATAAACAATAATTAGAAGAGAGGTCAGGATGAAAGGCAAGAAAAACAAAGAGCAATATAGAATGCGAACACATCTGGTTCACGGTAATTTCCAAAGCAAGAAATGGGATTATGACCATCACGTAAATCCACCAATGTCTGCTTCGGCAATGTATCGGTTGAGTTCAAGCCAGAGAGGCGCGCAGGGTTTTGTGGAGTTTGCAAATGAGGACGTTGACAAAACTCAGCATTTACCCATCTATATTTATGACCGCCTGGAAGAGCCAAGTCGTGGCATGTTGGAAGAAAACCTTTCCTATGCCGAGCGTGGAAACATTTGCCTGACTTTCGCAACAGGCATGGCTGCGATTAGTGCGGTGATTAATGTTTTATGCGAGCAAGGGCAGGAAATCGTGGCACATCAAGTAACTTATGGATGTACATATAGTTTTTTGAATGGCTGGTTACCACGGTTTGGCATCAACACGATTTGGCTTGAGATGAATGACGAACAGGCTTTGCGCGCAGCCATCTCCGATAAAACACGTGTCATATATTTTGAAACGCCTGTCAATCCAACGATGACCATGATCGATATTGCTGCTGCTCGTAAGGTGGTAGACGAATTCAATCATGGCCGGTCTGAAAAGCAGCAAATCAAGATTGTTGTGGACAATACGCTTGCCACGCCTTATTGCCAGCGGCCGTTGGAACTTGGAGCAGATTTTTCTGTGCAGAGCCTGACCAAAGGAATAAGCGGCTTTGGCACTGACATGGGCGGCTCTGTGGTTTCCGAGTCCCAGTATGAAAATCAACTCTTGCTTTATCGTAAGGATTTTGGTGGTGTTCTGAATCCCCGGAGCGCCTGGACCTTTCTTGTTTATGGCTTGCCGTCTCTGGCAACGAGAATGAGCAACCAGATTAAAACGGCGCATCATGTGGCCAAATTTCTACGAGAGCAGCCTGGCATTGATAAGGTGGTCTATCCCGGGTTTGAGGATCATCCGGAATACGAAGTGGCCAGGAGACAGATGACAAACCCGGAAGGCAAATTTTCGCCCGGGAATATGATTTACTTCACGCTGAAAGATGCCGTGGACAATGGTAAGCAGAGCCGGAAGGTTGATAAATTTATTGATTATATTGCCGACCGCGCTTACTGTATTACGCTCGCTGTCAGCCTCGGCTGTATAAAAACCCTGATTGAAAATCCTTACTCTATGACGCACGCAGCCCTGCCTGAGGATGAAAAACGTAGAATGGGGATGGAGCCTGGCGGTATTCGGCTTTCTGTCGGGTTGGAAGATTGGCATGACATCTGTGAGGACATAAAATGCGCGCTGGCACATGCTTGAGTAAGTCGGAGATTGAGTCTTACTCGGGTTAAGATGTTTTGGTTGTGTCACTTGGGCCGGAATCTCTTATCTTTTGCCGGAGGTTCCCGATTAATGTGAATAACTCATAATCCACAAAGCAATATTGTTTTTCCGTTGAAACTGTGGAGATGTTTCGGATGGACAGTCCAGACAAGTTTGAAGTGCCGGCTGACCAACTTCGCTGGCGGTGCGATCCTGCTGAACTCGGGTTCAAAAGTACCAAAGAAGTGAAATGCTGTGATGAGATTATCGGACAGGAACGCGCCATTCGGTCTATACATCTGGGGCTGGACATAAAAAGTCCGGGGTACAATATTTTTGTGGCCGGCCTAACCGGCACCGGTAAAACAACGACCATCAAGCGTTTGCTTGAGTCAATCGATACGGAGAATGGTGCGCCGCAAGATCTTTGTTACGTGCATAATTTTACACATCCGGATCAACCGCGCGCTTTGATGTTGCCCAACGGCAAGGGGGTTGAATTTTCGGCAGATATGGATGATCTCGTTCAGGAGCTGCTGAGTAAATTGCCCAAAATGTTTGAAAGCGAAGAGTTTCAGCTGCGCAGCAAGAAAGCCATTGAGGAGCGGAAAGCTGCGTCTGTAATGCTGTTTAAGAGACTTGAAGAACAAATTCGTAAAGGCGGCTTTGCTGTGGTGACGGTTGAAATGGGTACGGTTAGTCATCCGGAAATTCTTCCTGTGATTGATGACAAGGTTGTATCATGGGAACAATTGGGTGGACGAGTTGGCGAGGGTAAGTTTAGTGAAAGCGCGTTTGTCCGGCTTCAAAAAAAACACGATAAGCTGGCAGAGGAACTCGAAAAATCACTTCGGGAAAATCGTTTGATCGAAAAGAGTATTCACAAAGCGCTCGATGACTTGAAATTCAAAGTGACGTTGCCCGTTGTCCGCGAGCTCATAACTGAAATGAAAGACAAATATAGCTTTGAAGTCGTGCACGATTACCTCGATGCTGCTCAAAATCATATCCTGCAGAACCTGGAGAGATTCAAGGAGCCGGATGAAACCGGGATGCATCCGGCGCTGCCGCAATTGAATTTTACGCCTAAAGAGGACTTTTTGGAGCTGAAGGTAAATGTGGTTGTAGATAACGCGACGCTGGATCGTGCTCCGGTTGTGATTGAGACGGCGCCCAGTTATCGCAACTTGTTTGGCACCATCGAACGCGTAATGGATAGCAACGGAATTTGGCACAGCGATTTCACCAGAATAAAATCCGGCTCGCTCTTGAAGGCAAACGGCGGTTATCTGGTTATTAATTTGCTGGATGCGTTGACTGAAGCGGGTGTGTGGGCAGCTCTGAAACGTACTTTAAAAAATCGCCAACTTGATATTCAGGTGTACGACCCGTTTTATCTCGCCGCAACTTCGGCTTTAAAACCGGAGGCAGTCGAACTTGATGTCAAGGTTGTCATTATCGGCGAGACAAGTTTGTACCAACTGCTTTATTTTTACGATGAAGACTTTAAGAAAATTTTTAAAGTTAAAGCCGATTTTGACTCAGAGATGAGTCGTGACAAAAATGCCCTCAAGAAATATGCTGAATTTGTCAGGAAGATATGCGATGAAGAAAACTTGATGCCTTTCTCCGCGGCCGGCGTTGCGGAAGTTATTGAGCACGGTATACGTCTGGCTGGACGTCAGCACAAAATATCCACTCGGTTTAGTGATATTGCCGATGTCATGCGCGAAGCTCATTACTGGGCACGGGTAGCCAAAGGTAAGCAGGTTACCGCTGAACACGTTCAGCGCGCTTTGCTGGAACGAATTTCCCGAGTCAGTATGGTTGAAGACAAAATCCAGGAGATGATTCAGGATGGCACTTTGATGATCGAAATCAAAGGCCGGAAAACAGGACAGGTTAATGGGCTTTCTGTTTATGATTTGGGGGAATACCGTTTCGGCCGTCCTACAAAGATCACCGCGGAAGTATCTATTGGGCGTGCAGGGATCATTAATATTGAACGCGAAGCTGACTTGAGTGGCAAAACTCACGATAAGGGGGTGCTGATAATTGGTGGCTACTTACGTGGTAAATACGCCCAGGCAGAACCCTTGACAATGACAGCAAGTGTCGCTTTCGAACAAAGCTACTCCGGCGTGGATGGGGACAGTGCTTCTTCAACCGAAGTTTATGCCATTCTTTCCTCCCTGGCGGATGTACCCTTGCGTCAAGATATTGCTGTAACGGGTTCAATCAACCAGAAGGGCGATATTCAACCGATTGGTGGTGTCAATGAAAAGATAGAAGGCTTTTATGCGGTGTGCAAAGCAAAGGGCCTCAGCGGCAAACAAGGTGTGATGATACCGTATTTGAATAAAGCCGATCTCATGCTCAAACCAGAGGTCGTTCAAGCGGTTGCAAAAGGAAAGTTTCACATTTACGCAATTGAAACCATCGAGAGTGGCATTGAGATTTTAACCGGATTCGCAGCCGGTCGCAAAGATGACAATGGGGAATACCCACCGGAATCGGTGAACGCCAGGGTTCAGCGGCGGTTGCAGGGTCTCGCCGCTGCAATGCGGGCTCATTCTGCTTCCGATGATGACAGAAGGCCGTCGCATGAAAATTCGGATGACCACTAATTTTATCTTTGCCATAGATTGTCAATCGCAAAATCTGTGTTTCTGAAGTCAGATATTCGTTTTTTGCCGCAAACTCATCGCATAACGGCTCTTTTTTTTAAATGTTTATCCCTTGAAGACTGTTCTCATTTCGAAACCAATCATTTATGAAATCATTTCTTGCAAATAAGGTGACTTTTTTGCACATTTGAATTTGCAAAAAAATTACTCATTATTAATTCAATCCAAAGAGAGGGAGTCTCGTGAAAACTATCTTAAACATTGCTGTGCTTTTGACCCTGTTGTTTGTCATTTCAAGTTGTGACACAACTGGGTATGGAGGAGGAACAGTTAAGCTCGAAACAAAACAAGATTCAATAAGCTATTTTATTGGCACCGATATGGCAACCTCATTGGTCGATGTTAAAGATGAGATCAGCCTGGAAGTGCTCATCAGTGGCTTGCGGCATCAATTAAGTGCAGAACCCCTTCTGGTTAACAAAGAAGAAATGCAGAATGTTATGCGTGAGTTTTCCACGAAGGTTAGAAAAAAAATGGAAGAAAAGAAGAAGGCTGCTTTGACGGAGAATAAGGAAAAGGGCGCAATGTTTTTGCAAGAGAACAAGAAAAAGGATGGCGTGATTACAACCGAAAGTGGCTTGCAATATGAAGTTGTAACTCAGGGAGATGGCCCAAAGCCGACGACAAAAGACAAAGTTAAGGTGCACTACAGAGGCACGACCACCGACGGCACTGAATTTGACAGTTCGTACAAGCGAGGTGAACCGGCGACATTTCCTGTGACTGGTGTTATTAAAGGATGGACCGAGGCGCTTTTGCTGATGAACGTGGGCAGCAAGTTCAATCTTTGTGTTCCATCTGAACTTGCCTATGGTGAGCGTGGTGCCGGTCGCTCGATTGGCCCAAATGCTGTGTTGCTTTTCGAAGTGGAGTTGCTCGGAATCGAGTAGTGGTGCGTTTAAGCAACTGCTACAGAATATGTCAACAACTGCTTTTATCGAGGTGCAATATGGCAAAGTCTCACCAGCGTGCCGAGATAAATTTGTTGTCGTGCCGTGCATACATGAAAATTTTTGTAGCGGAAAAGTAAAGCTCTAAGATAAGTGACCCCGGGGCGTCCCGGATTGAAATCAGGGTTCAGATTACTGACTTGCCCTGCCTGTTGAGCACAAAACAGGGCAAGTCAGTGTCTGGACTATTTTTTTTAGGAGTACTTAAAGATGAATCAACTGGATATTTCACAGGTGCCTGCTGAGCAGAGATTGGAAAAACTCTCCAGCGCATTTGACGCCCTGGATGAATCTGCTGAATTGGTCGTGAGTTGTGATGCATCATTTCTTGGGTTGCTACGTGAATTTCAACAGAAGTATTGGGGAAAGTATGACTGGTTGCCTTTGATTTCCGGCCCAAGCGCTTGGAAAGGAAAGATTTTCAAGCGGAAGGCTTCCGGGATTGCCTCCGAAACCATTTACAACTTCATGGAACGGGACCACGCACGTTGCGACCAACTTTATGCAGACGGCGAGGCTGCCATTCTGGATAACAACATGGCGTTGGGCAAAGAATTACTTGCATCGTTTGACTTGTGCATGCGTCGGCATTTTGCCATGGAGGAACTGTTCTTTTTTCCAGCTTTTGAAGAACGGACCGGTATGACTCAGGGCCCGACTTCTGTCATGCGAATGGAGCATGAACAAATGAGGCAGGTGCTGGGGCAAATGAAAACTGCGCTGGCTGTCGATGACAGTGAAACGGTGCTGGGGGCCGGCGAGACTATTTTAATCCTTCTGCAGCAGCACAATACGAAAGAGGAAAATATGCTTTATCCGATGGGAGACGGCCACATTTCAGATATTGCCGAAGCCATGCTGAAAAAAATGCAACTAATCGACGTTGAGCAATTGTGAGTGGATTGCGTAAATTAGACCGGGCAGTTGTTACGGTGGACTGCCGTGAATTGCTGCCTCCGGAGCCTCTAATTCGAGTGATGCAAGCCGTTGAAAAGATGCTGGATTCAGAAGCCATTCTCATGCTTCATCGACAAAAACCTTGCGCTTTGTTTCCCAAATTAGAAGAGCGTGGTTTAAATTATGAAGTCCGTGAACTGGACGATGGCTCAGTGCAAATCCAGATTTGGCGAGAGCATCCATGAAAACAAGCGGCTTAAGCCTTGAACAAGCGCCTCCTGAAGACATTCCGTTTCGATTTTTCCTCACAGCCCCTTTATTTGAAATTGCCGCCGGGTTGTTCATTGTATTTAGAGGAGTGGAACTATTTGTCACGACCTGGCATCTTGAGTCAATTGCTTTGATTCATGCAATTACTTTGGGATGGTTGACCATGGTCATGATGGGGGCATTTTACCAAATGGTTCCCGTCCTGGCAGGCGGGCAGGTGCCGTACATTTATTTATCCAGATGGGTGCATGCCGTGTTTATACCGGGTGTGCTATCCCTTGTTGCTGGGCTAGTTCTTAATTCAAATTTGTTCTATCTGGTCGCAAGCGTTTGTCTCGCGAGTGCACTCCTGGTTTTTATTGTGCAGATCGCCGGCGCTGTTTTTAAAGTCAAGGCGGACCGCGCAGTTGTCGTGGCCATGAGAATATCCATTTTGTCTCTGGGGTTCACTCTATTGCTTGGGCTGCTCCTTGTCGGTTTTTTTGCCGGCTGGTGGTCGTTTCCAGTGCACAGAGTGGCTGTAAAAGCAAGTCACATGGCGCTCGGGTTGCTTGGCTGGGTTGGCTGTCTGGTCATTGGCGTGGGTTTCCAGGTTGTACCCATGTTCTATCTGACAGCGGCTTTTCCGGAAAAAAGAGGCCGATGGATACTGCGTGGAATTATGGCCAGTCTCTGCCTGGTTTCATTCAGTTTTCTCACTGAGATTAAAACTGTGTGGGTTGTTCTTGCCGGGCTGCCTGGTATGTTCGCAGTTGCAGTATTTGCCGCCAACATGGCTATTCTTCTTAAGCAAAGAAAAAGGAAAATCGTAGATACGACTCTGCTGTTTTGGCAGGTCGGGCTGGTAACATTTCCACTCTCATTTCTTTGCCTGATTATTTCTCCGCTGGAACAGAATGAAACGTTTCTCTTTCTTTTC
>JAJDAG010000013.1 GCA_029262005.1 Candidatus Zhuqueibacterota bacterium
TAAAGGTTGTGCGAATGCATTTTGACTAAATAATGAAACCGTCGAAATAACAACAAAAAGAATGAACGTCCTCATCGATTTTCTCCTAATGAATTTTACAGTTAGTTATTTGTGTTGACTGTTATCTTCCCGTAACTTAACAGGTGTAGGCCCTTCAAGGCGAATAACAAAGTCCAGTGCCGCAAGTTTAGCAATTTGTTCTTTCGTTCCCTCCGCGGTTAATATGGTACCTATTTCCGAGTTAATTGTAACGCCAGTATCACTAAGATTCTTTCTCTCAATGGGTGAGACCTTGTTTTTGCATTTAAATATGAATTGGATTCTTTCATCCGGCTGGATATTTTTTAGGTTTTTCCGCATGACGACATCATATTTTGCAGTTATTTGATTTGTCGCCTCCAAAGATTTTTTTGGGGTTGAGCATGAAATAAGAGTAAGGCACAATACTATCAAAATGTTTAATCGATGGATGAGTTGTCTCTTGAGCATAATCATTCCTATTCGGTCTTTCAGTAATAATTTATTCTTGCTTTATAACAGTTAAAAAAAATATAACAATTCAGTTAAAAACACTGGTTTAATTCACCAACGTCTCTCTGGCTGGTTCAAACTGCTCGTATAGTTATTCTTTTGCGGTTGTTGTATATTTCCCTTGATATAAAACGACAGGTTTTAGATATTTGAGCGACCATAACAGAAAAAAACGGTGATGACTTCTATGTTTTCTCGACGCACACGTATTTTAGCCGGACAATTTTGCATTCTTATTGTTTTTAGTGTCAATATTATTACTGCCCGGGCGGAAGAAGATGACCACCAGGTGTGGCCGCTGCGCTATCAGTTCGGAGATAATCTTGAGTGGGCTGATATTGACTGCAATGATAAAGACTGGCGGCGCTTGTACGACGATAGCGACGAGATTGAAACAGACTCAGAGTATATCTGGTTTAGAGGAGAAGTTTTGCTCAGCCCAGACTACGAGCCGTATCGGGAGCTCTCTATTATGTTGATGATGACAGCTACTGTTGAAGTATATTGGAACGGCATTAATATTGAAAACAATTGCATTGAGGGTGATGATATAACGGCCGCTAATGGTAAGATAATCCACAAATTCAGGATTCCTGATTCACTTGTAATAGCAAGGAGTAACATCCTGGCCCTTCGGGCATTCAAGCATAAAGATGATACTTTCGAGTCTTTTGTATTAGACATCGATTCCTTGAATAATCATACTTTATTTCATTACTTTTTTTGTTTTGTAGCACTATTCATGACGATAATATACACCATTTTAACGAGTTATTATTTTTTTAGAATGAGAAAGGAGAAACTTAAAAAACGATTTGTCGCATTTGCAGTGGTTTCCGGTAGCCTTGCTCTACAAGCATTCGGTTATTTCTGGGTCTTCACGTTTGAACTACAGTATTCATATTTTGGTTTTATAGAGTCATTCAGTCTTATCCCGGCTGCTTTGATATCGTGGATGTCTCCATTATATTTTGCTTATGAGTTTAACTTTCCGTATAAGAAAACAGTCTGGCTGGGCACAAGCCTGGCGATCCTCTGCAGTTTGTATTTTGCATCCAATGGGTTTCCTCTACTTCTCAGCGGGCTGATCCCCTCAATCATCATCATACTCTGGGCAATCAATGCGAAACGTGCGGGTAGCATGAGTGCTGCATTCGGTATCTTATGTATTATCGCCGTGGTTATCACAGGTTCCATGGACCATCCCATGACATTGGGATTTCTGGTTTTTGCTTTTTTTATTATGATTGAATCAACCAGGAAAATAGCCCAGCAAAAAGAAGAACATGTTCAATCTCTATTACGATCGGCTCGATTGGAAACCGAACTATTGCGCAAAGTTATTCAGCCGCATTATATATTGAATTCATTAAATTCGCTGATTGAGTGGCTGGAGCAGGAACCAGAGGAAGGGACGCAATTGATCTCTGCACTTTCGGAAGAATTTCGAATCCTGTCACGCATATCGAACAAAAAACTGATAACCATTGCTGATGAGCTCAAAATCTGTCGGGCACATTTAGAAATCATGAGCTACCGAAAGGCAATAAATTACAGCTTGAGAGTCGAAAACGTCAATAGATTTAATAAAATACCTCCAGCGGTGTTTCATACACTTATTGAAAACGGCGTAACACACAATGATAAAAATGGCACGCGCAAAAAGATAGAGTTCCTCTTAAGCAGTGAAAAGGTTACAAACGGCATCCGTTACAGGTTGCTTAGTTCAGGCCTGCCGCGTTCAAATGACATTTCGGAGGACAATGAGAATCATAAACTGAACTCAAGCGCAAGCGATGATGGTATTGGGTTCCAATATATCAAGGCACGTCTGCGCGAAAGTTACGGTGACAAATGGAAGCTGTGTGCCGGTCCTGAAGGAGGTAATTGGGAAACAGTCATTGAAATTTACAAATAAAACTGATGTGAAAACCATGAAAATCCTGATCGTTGAAGACGAAACCACGTCGGCGAAGCGGTTGAAGAGATTGATATTGCAGCTTCTTTCCAACAAACCGCGCATAGAAATCTTACACGAAGACTCTCTGGAAGCCGCACTTCATCTCTTTGAAAAAAACAAATTCGACCTCCTGTTTCTCGATTTGAACTTAAACGGAGAAAATGGTTTCGATATATTAAAACATGTTGTTTCACAATCCTTTCACACAATCATCGTTTCCGCGTATGCCGAAAAAGCAATCGAAGCATTTGAGTATGGTGTGCTGGATTTCATCGTGAAACCTGTGATGCCGGAGCGATTAAATAAAGCAATGAACCGTTTTTATTTTCCGGACCGCTCGCGGAATAGCACAGAGTTCCTTGCTATTCGTAAGATGGGAAGTCTCGAATTAATCCAGATTTCTCAAATCAAATACATTCAGGCAATAAAACATTACAGTGAGATTTATCTGCAGAATGGCAGTAAAAGATTTCATGATAAGTCGCTGGAAAAGTTGTACAATACATTACCTGAACATTTTGAACGCATTCACAAGTCATATATTGCCAATTTGGAATTTGTAAAAGAGTTTCAGTCCGAATCGGGCAGCCGTTATCAGCTTAAATTAAAAGACGGCTCTAACTTACCGGTAGGAAGAACCCGTGTAAAAGAAGTCC
>JAJDAG010000121.1 GCA_029262005.1 Candidatus Zhuqueibacterota bacterium
GCACATTTTCGATAAATTTACCCAGGCGGACGCGTCAACCACCAGAAAATTCGGCGGCACAGGTCTCGGGTTGGCCATCTCCACACAGCTTGCAGAGTTAATGGGTGGAACCCTGGAAGCAGAAAGCAGAGTCGGTGAAGGGGCAACGTTCACGCTCTGTCTCACCCTGCCACTGGATCGCCAACAACCTGAACCGAAACCGAGCACGGAAGTGCAGGAACAACCGCAAGTCACACAGATATTTACAGAAACAAAGCTGCTAATTGTTGAGGACAACCCAACCAATCAAAAAGTAGCAGGTAAGATGCTCAAGAAACTCGGTTGTACCATCGATACCGCCAATCACGGCAAGGAAGCAGTGGAAAAAGTAAAGATTAGGGATTATGATTTGGTTTTTATGGATTGCCAAATGCCGGTCATGGATGGATTCGAAGCCACGGCTGCTATTCGGGAGTGGGAGAAAGAGATGCAAGAATCAGAAACGAACGAACGTTATGCAAATTTGAAATTTAGGATTCCCATCATCGCCATGACAGCCAATGCGATGAAAGGAGACAGAGAAAAATGCATTGTCGCTGGCATGGATGATTATGTTTCAAAGCCGGTGAATGCAAAAAAACTGAGAGAGGTTCTAAGTAAGTGGATTAGGCATTCCCCGGGGGATGCGGTGAGCGTAACCGACGTTGTCAACAATAAGGCATAAGTCTGCAAATAACCACCATCGCCTGCATCAAAACAATTCCCATTCAATTTCAGGACTAATAAATCCTTGCATATTATGCACGGGTGTTGTATACTTTTTTAACAACAAACTTGTTCAGACTGTTAGATTCAAAAACGACTGCTCTGCATTAACATTTACTATTTACTGAGAAAAGCCATGTCCGTTATTTTTAGTCGTGCTTGTGAATACGCCATTCGTGGACTTGTAGAAATGGCAAGAGACAAGAAAAGCACTAGTTGGACTGTTCAGGAAGTCGCAAAACGGGCCGATGTGCCTGCCCCATTCCTGGCCAAAACATTTCAATCGCTGGTAAAAGGTGGCGTTTTGAACTCCATGAAAGGCAGGCAAGGCGGTTTTTCCTTTGCAAGTTCCGCAGAAGAGCTGTACTTAATTTCAATCGTCGAGATATTGGACGGTTCCCGACTTACGCATGACTGTGCCATTGGATTGCCCGAGTGTCACGATGACAGTCCATGTCCTTTCCACGTTCACTGGCGCAAGCTACGGATCCCTCTTGTCGAGGCGCTACAAAAAGAAACCGTCGCCCAACTGGCAAGAGAAAAGACAAAAACACCATACTTCGACGGCTCAAGGCTAACCTAGCCACCTGAGACCAACTCTTCGGCAGCCGCATCTGGTGGCGTATCATCTTGCAAATCATCAAGATAGCCTTCTGGTAAGGCCACTTTCTGAGTACGACGCCGCTTGCCTCGCGCCGTTCGCAAATGGCTCAGTGGAAAGGGCTCATCACGTTCGATATTTAAAAGAATCTGCTGCAAATCTGCAAGCGTCGAAATCCGTACCAATTTCTCATGCAAACATTTGCTGCCACGATACCCCTTCACGTACCAACCACAGTGTTTTCGAAATGAAATCATTGCGTAAGATTCACCAAACCAATCACAAAGCATGCTCGCATGTTTGAGCATCAAATCAGCAGTCTCACCAAAATTGGGTGGGCATTGCTGTTCGCGGCCGTCAAAAACATCGGCCAGATCGCGGAACAGCCACGGGCGTCCAAGGCAGCCTCTGCCAACAACCACACCGTCACAACCTGTTTCGCGCATCATACGCAAAGCATCGCGCGCTTCCCAAATATCGCCATTTCCTAAAACGGCAATTGAAACTGCTGCTTTGAGTTTGGTAATATATTCCCAATTGGCCTCGCCGTTATAAAGTTGAGCCGCTGTTCGGGCATGCAGTGCCACAGCCTTGCACCCCTCCTCTTCCGCAATCCTGCCGGCCGTCAAATAAGTCAAAAGCGTATCGTTGATGCCAACGCGAAATTTAATGCTCACCGGAATATTGCCCGCGTTCTGCACAGCAGCACGCACAATTTTGCGCAGCAGATTAGGCTTCACCGGAATGGCCGCGCCACCCCCATTCACCGTGATCTTGCGCATCGGGCATCCAAAATTCATATCAATGTGGTCTACCTTGTCCTCAGCAACCAGGCTTTTGACTGCCTCGCCCACGTAATAGGCATCGGTTCCGTATATTTGCAGGCTGCGAGGATACTCGCCCGGCGCGAAAGCTGCTATCCTGGCCGTTCGCAAATGGTCAGTTGCAAGCAGCCGTGCAGTCACCATTTCACTGACGTACAGTCCGGCCCCAAAATCCCGGCAAAGCTGGCGAAAAGGTGAGTTTGTAATGCCTGCCATCGGAGCCAAAACAACCGGCGGCCAGACTCGCAACTTGCCAATAAACAGCGGTCTGAACTCATCTGCCTGGGCTAATGGCACCGTTTGATTAACAGGGCTAACGTAAGGAGAACTCATTTTGTAAGTGAATAATTATTCGTTATTGTTTAATAAAGTTTCAAGCTCGGCTAAATCAACCCTTGTGCTTAAGTCCAGACTTAATGGCGTTACAGAAACAACCTTATCAACAACAAAAGCATAAATATCCGACTCTGGTTCCAGGGTTTGATGGTCCACCTTAATCAGCAGTCGCGCATCGCCGATTTTGCTATCCAGCCCTGGATTATCGACCACACTTTTGTAGTATGGCTGGCGTGATAGGCGAGTGAGTCGCCACGGAGTTTCTGCTGTTGCAGATGCCGGTACATCAAGCTTCAAAACATCCACATCAAACGGCATTTTTCTGTTTAGAAGCATGCTTGCAAAAAACCGAACATGATGTTCTGAAGCATGCCAGTCCATCTCGCCGTATTTAAAATGATATTGAAAATCCGACTGCAAGGAGGCGGCAATGGCAGGTGTTCCGCGCACAGTTCCCTGCAACGCTGCACCGACGGTTCCCGAATGGGTTATATGCACGCCCAGATTTTCACCGTAGTTGATTCCCGAAACAATGAGGGCCGGCGGTTTCTCTGCAAAAAGAATATCCATTCCATGTTTGACAGCCATTGCGGGCGACGCATCAATATGCCAGGCGGCCACCGGAGTGCCATCGATTTCATATTCGATGGGACTGAGAATCTCGTCGCGTCCGCCACGCAGGCAGCGGCCCATGCTGGTGCCCTGCCTAGTTGGAGCCACAACCGTTACCTCGCCAAGCGGCATCACTGCTCTGGCCGCGGCCTTCAGGCCGGGAGAATAAATGCCATCATCGTTGGTTACAAAAATCTTTGGCTTCATTTTGAACCAAATTTATTAGGGTCCATTCATCTTTTGGAAACAAATCAGCCGGAAGCGAAAAATCTCTCCAAGGTCGAATCGGCACACATTCGGTTATTGAGTGCTTTTTGTTGCCGGTGTGGACATTGGGCTGTGCAAAAGCGCTTCTTCTGCCAACGCCTTTTCACCGTTCTTAAAATAGGCATCTGCCAGGCGCTCGTAGGTTGCGGCTGACTTCGGGAAAAGATAGTTATTTAGTTGCAAAATACCAATTGCTTCTTCTCTCTCATTTCTTTCAAGGTGCTCGCTTGCAATGGCGTTTAGCATGCTCTCGCTTGCTTCGCCACGGAGACGGATGTCTTCATACAATTTCACCCCGGCAGCAAACCCGTTTTGTGCGGTAAACTTCGCCAACTCCTGATTAAAATCCTTGTCAAGAAACTGCTCAACAATGCGATGTAAACTACCCAGACCAATGTTTTGCCGCGGATAGCTACTCATATTTGAAATAGCGACAAAACCGGCTTTCTTTTCCGGGTAATAGTAAAACGTGCTGGTTACGCCGTAAAGAAAACCGTTATGATAAACATACTTCAGCAGATCATTCTCGTAATGCAATCGAAACCCGAGGCTGTAGCAATCACGCACTGCTTTGCCGGAGCCTAATTTACGCTTTCTAATTGTCACAGCGTGCGACTCAATAAATTCCAAAAAATGCGGCGTCATGTGATATTGTAGAAACCTTGCTAACCCGCGAGTCGTTGTTTGAGCAAATGCAGCAGGTTGCCAAATCCCAAAGTCTATTGGCTTATGCGGTAGCAAGCGCCGGCCTTTGCGAACGTAATTATCAGCAAATAAGCCACTGCCAGCCTTTTTCTCCAAATTATAAAAAAAGAGATTTTCGTGTGTAATTGAGTGATAGTAGTTGGCAGCAATCTGGTTAAACTCCTGCCCGGTCACTTTTTCAATCACCGCGCCCGCGACCGCATAGTTGAAATTTGCATATCGATGAATTTTCAAGTTGAACTTAACCGGCAGGTAATCCAGGATTTGTTTATAGCTGGAGTTCCTCAGGTAGTTCTCGTTCTCTTTTTCCCGTAAGAATCCACTGGTGTGATTCAGCAAATCCAGAACTGTCACATCTTTCGGGAAACCTGCGATTAGCTTATGCACTGAATCGCCGAGAGACAGATAATTCTGATGCACCAAATCGACCAAAGTCATGCCGGTAATGGACTTTGTCAATGAAGCTATTGTGTAAAAATGCTCCGGAGTTGTCTTCTGCTTTCCCCGTAAGGTCGCATAGCCTGTTGCATGAACGATACTTTCCTTGTTTTCACTAAAGAAAGCAAAGCTCAATGAAGCGAGGCGATGGCGTTTCTGAAAACTGTTCAATTCGCTGATTAACTGATGTTTAGCCGTCCCCACCTCACGCCGGGATTGGGCAAAAGTCTGTGAAGAAACACAACTCCAAAAAATTAATAGCAAAAGAATTTGGGAAAGTGCGTATCGGTGAAACCAAAGCATGATGAAAAAACTCAATCAATATATTAGCCGGACCTAACAATTCTAATAAAAAAATCGGTCTTGCGCGTGTTAATCTTTATCAGAGTGGCCAATGTAAAAATATCAAATAAAGATGCAAGGGAAACTTGTTCTCTCAACACAAGTCCGCCTGGAGCGGCGGTCATCATAGCATTTGTTACACCAGGTTTTTTTGCTGATAAAGGGAAACCGAGAGCATAGAACCGAACATCCCCTTCTTTTTGCCACTTACATTTCCCTTGTACCTCTCTACTTTTTTTTGTATGGTGACTTTTATTTCAAATACTCAAAAGTCGTGGCGGCAAATGCCGATACCTAGATCGGTTCAGCTATAATTCGAAAAATCATTTTCACGCAATGGCCAGGCCTTGAGGTAGTATAATACTGGAATGGTAATTGAACCATTCTTGTTGTAAAAGAACAGGCTGTACATTTTCAGGAATTTAAAATGACAAACCGCACACACCTCTCGCAGATAAGAATATTCCTCAGCGCTTTTCTCGTTTGCACGCTTTCGATCGCTAATTCGCAAACTCGATACGAACCGGACAAAATCTTTCCCACGCCGGAAGTGCTGAAACCAAATGTTGAATTTTGGAAAAATGTTTACGCCAAGTACTCCGAACGAGATGTCATCATTCATGATGCCAGGGATTTACAAATCGTTTACGAAGTCGTGCATTTGGATTCTCTGTTCCGGGGCGTAAAAGTGAGTTCGCGCATCGAGTCGAAAAAAATAGAGCAAATTAAAAAAACATATATAAGCGCTCTGCTCAGGCTGGCGAAGAAAGGCAAAACAGACATTGATAAATTGTATGGCAAGGAACGCTATGTTGCAAAACTCTTTGGGCCAAATGTCACAGCCAAAGAGTTGCGGGCGGCTGCAAAACGGCTTAGAGGGCAAAGCGGATTAAGAGAACGATTCCGAAAAGGGCTGATTCGCTCAGGGCTTTATCTGGCTGAAATGAAACGTATCTTCCGGGAACAGGGCCTGCCTTTGGAACTCCTCGCTCTGCCGCATGTTGAGTCGTCCTATAATTATATGGCCTACTCAAAACTCGGTGCTGCAGGTTTGTGGCAGTTTACCCGTTCAACAGGCCGGCAGTATATGAAAGTCGGTTACAACATCGACGAACGCCTGGATCCGATCACCGCTACTCGATCAGCCGCAAAATTACTGCAAAAAAATTACCGCACACTCGCGACCTGGCCTTTGGCGATTACGGCCTATAACCATGGGCGAAACGGCATGCGACGCGCCAAGAAAAAATTTGGTACAGATATTGGGAATATAGTGAGACATTATCGCAGCCGCAGCTTTGGCTTTGCATCACGAAACTTCTACTCCGAATTTCTGGCTGCTCTGCATGTTTCCTCGCACTACCGTCAGTATTTTGGTGAACTAACATTGTTGCGGCCACAAAAACATGTTGAATTCAAACTACCCCACTACATCACAGTAAAAACGCTCTCTGCTAAGACAGGTATCTCAGTAGAGGAATTGGCACTTTTCAACCCGGCCCTGCGCAGGCCTGTCCTGACATCAAAACGGCGCATTCCAAAAAATTTCGTAATCAGGATACCCGTGCAGAGCGCTCCAGACATGGAAGCTTTATATGCCGAAATATCACCAAAATTCAAATTTAACGAACAAGTCCAGGCAGCCTGGCACAAAGTCCGATCTGGAGAAAGCCTGGGGAAGATTGCACGTCGCTACCGGGTTCGCCTGAAAGATCTTATGGCTGCCAATAACATACGCAATGCGCACAGAATCTACGTTGGCCAAAATCTGCAAATTCCAGGCAAGACCTCACAGGCTGTGACAACAAAACGACCAGCCACCCCAAAACCATCGGAGACAAGGCTGGCTGATGCAACTGATGTGGCCGCAAAAAAATCCTTGAGCCGGTCAGTCCAATTGGAAACACCGGCAAGTAAGCAGCCGCAAGCCGACATTTCACCCAACTCAGATGTGACATATATTCAGCCAAAATCGCGATTTAGTACGACCGGAAGTGCACCCACGACACCGCCGATGCAGTTGAAAAAGGAAGGTGCAATGCTGGCACAATACGCATCGGTTGAAGATATTATGGAAATGGCTTTACCCGATTTCCACGTGGAACTGACAGCCAATATGGAAATGCGAGTGGTTCGAAATGCCAAAGTCGAAGCATTGCACGAAACTTTTCGTGATCTCGAAATGCCGGAAAATGGCCAGATAATTGTTGAACCAGACGAAACCCTCGGGCATTTTGCCGAATGGCTAAAGGTACCGACACACAAGTTGCGTCGTATCAACCAAATGGCCTATGGCACCCCCATAAAAATGGGCCAGCCGCTCTGGTTGACTTTTGAAAACGTAACCCCTGAAGAATTTCACCGCAGCCGCGTAGAATATCATCAAGGTATTGAAGAAGATTTCTACCGCAACTTTAGAATTCAAGGTGAATCTGCTTATAAGGTTCGGCGTGGTGATAACGTCTGGATCATCTGCAACCGCCGTTTCGAAATGCCATCATGGCTTTTGAAAAAATATAACCCCGATAAAAACTTGACAAATCTTCGCGCAGGTCAAGAGCTTTCGGTACCCATTGTTGAGGCCAAATACCCTCAAGATGTCATCAGCAATTAAAGCTCCTAGACAATTTCAAATAAGATAAACTGAATGCGCATCGCGAGGTGCGCATTTTCTTTTTGCATTTGATTGTGCGATTGACTTCTTTGATTGTCAGCATCCTTGCAAAAGGAACGCACTAAGAATCACGGTTTTACTTTGCAGCATTAGCCCAAAAAAAGACAATAGAAAAGCAGCAACACCATTTTAACAATACCAGCTTTGCAGGAAGGATTCATCGTATGAAAATTTCTGAAGGTGTTACCAGGAGAACACTGGACAACGGTCTCACGGTTCTTATCAAAGAAAACCATAACTCACCGGTGGTCGCCATATTTACTCACGTTAAAGCCGGCTACTTCAACGAGAGTGATGACGTTGCGGGTATTTCCCATTTAATTGAACACATGTTTTTCAAAGGTACCATGCGGAGAGGCGTTGGCCAAATCGCTGCTGAAACAAAAATGTTGGGTGGTTACCTGAACGCCAGCACTATTTATGACCAAACACTGTACTACACGGTTTTGCCAGGCGACAGTTTTGTCGGAGGACTCGACATTCAATCGGATGCGCTTATTAATTCTGTATTTTCAGCAAAAGAGCTCAACAAGGAAACTGAAGTTGTTATTCAGGAATCAAAACGCAAGCTGGATACGCCATCTGCCGTGTGTAGAGAGAAATTATTTGAACTGGCATTCTCAAAACACCGCATGCGCAGATGGCGAATCGGTACTGAAGCGGGATTGCGTGCCCTGACACGAGACGATTTCCTCAAATTCTACCATGATCACTATCGCCCGGAAAACATTATTTTATCCATCGTTGGCGATGTTCAGACTGAAGAGGCAATTGAACAAGTGGAAAAGTATTACGGCAGTTTTCAGCGCGGCATTCTTAAAAAGGAGAACTCACCCCCGGAGCCAACCCAAACTGAATTCCGCAGTGCGATGCTTAAAGGTGTTATTGAGAACAGTTATTTAGCAATCGGTTTCCATACGCCTGAAAACCTGCACGAAGATACTTATGCGCTGGAAATACTTTCGTTCATCCTTGGATATGGCCGCAGTTCCCGACTCAATCAAAATGTCAAAGAAGCGAAGCAACTGGTAAACAATGTCACTGCCTACAATTACGCTCTGCCGGAATTGGGCATGTTTGTTATTGAAGCAACCACTACAGATGACAAAATCCGCGACGCAGAAGAAGCAATTTTGCTGGAACTCCGAAACATTGACAAAATCGGCGTGACAGATGCCGAGCTTGAAAAAGCAAGAAATTTACTGGAAGCAAGTTACATCATGGGCATGCAATCGGTTTCTGGACAAGCGAGCCTGCTGGCTGATTACGAAGCGCTTGGCGATTTCCACATGCTGGAATCCTATCTGGATAAGCTCTATCAGGTCAATGCTGACGATCTCAGCCGCGTTTTGAACAAATACTTTCACCGCGCAAACTGCAGTCTGCTTGAATATTTACCGGAAGCAAGTTCTCAGAAACCTGTTGAAGCTCATGGCGCGGCAAAAAACTTACCTGAGCAGTCCACAGTGTTAACGCAAGATTTACAGGCGGCAACAAACAACGTCGAAGCGCCATTTCAAATCAGCTCCGGAAAAGGCACGGCAGACAAGCCGGCCGAACGTGTCACCCTGGCTAACGGCGTGACCCTCATTGCCAAACAAAGCGGGAGCATCCCAATTATTTCGTGTGGTGTTTTTACAAAAGGCGGGCGCAATGCAGAAAACAAGCAGAATTGCGGCATAAGCGGCTTGATGGCCAGAACAGCGATGAAAGGCACACAACAACGAGACGCTCGCACCATTGCCACGGCGATTGAGAACCTTGGTTCATCAATCCAATTCACCAGCCAGGCTGACTATTTTAGCACCACGATGGCCATTCAATCCAAACATTTCGCTGCCGGCTGGGACATTCTGACGGATATTCTCACGGCGCCCTCTTTTCCAAAAGAAGAGATTGAGCATGAAAAAAAACAGACTCTGGCACGCATTCGGCAGCAGCGGGATGATATGTTTCGCTACCCACTGAACCTTTATTATTCGAGCATATTTGCCGGGCACCCTTACGGCCTCCCTGCACTCGGGACTGAAGAAACAATACAAAATATGACCCGAGAATGGCTTGTTAGCTGGCACCAGTCGAAAATAAACAGGGAAGAAATGGTTGTGGTTTTTGTTGGTGACTTCGAAACTGACCGCATTATCAACAAAATAGAAACGGGATTGCAAAGACTGGCACAAGCCACCTTGTCCAGGGCCACGGTTGAACCGTGCCTTTTTCACACAAATGTTAATCCGGTCATCGAAAATAAAGAAAAAGAACAGACTGCCATTGTCATGGGGTTTCCAGGTCCCCGGTCTATGGAAGCCGACATTGATGTTTTAACCGTGTTGCAAAATATTCTGTCCGGACTCGGTGGACGCTTTTTTGAAGAATTGCGTGGTCGGCAGAGCCTGGCCTACACGGTTTCAGCGTATCTTGCTCCCAGATTTTACGGCGGTACATTTCTGTCATACATTGCGACTTCGCCTGAAAACGAGCAAAAGGCCCGCCATGGCCTGCGCGAACAATTCAAGAAACTTACCCATGAGCTTGTTTCAGATGAAGAATTGCAGCGCTCGATTCAATTTACCACAGGAACACACCGAATCGGCCTCGAAACGTACCAAAGCCAAATGTTTGAATATGCCCATAACGAGCTGTCGGGAATGGAAATTGAGGAAGTGCATGACTTTCCGAAACGAATCCGGAAGGTGACAAAGCAAGATATCCTGCAGGCAGCAGGCCGCTATTTTAGCGCGGAGAAATGTGCTGAAGGCATTTTACGGGGCCAGAGTGCCGGTAAAAAAAATTAAGGCCAGGTCAAAAACCTGGCCTCGTTTTCCATGTCTTCACCTATCTTACTGGCTCCTCTCCACTCCCAGCATTTGGATCAGTATCATCATAATCATAAAGAGATATTTGTTTTTTTGTGACCATTGTGCCCTCCATAATTATAAAAGAATACATTAATTTGGAACACCGTTTAAAGTAACAGACGCCCAAAAATAAGGGTGTGCTGGATACAGCCCATCTGAGTTGAGGCTATCAATAAGATTCAGTTGCGCTTGTCGAAGTGCAGCAATCCGTGAAAGCCCTTGTTTCAACCAACCATGAAAAAATGCAGTTGTAAGCTGTTTACTTTTCTTATCATCTACTTGCCACATATTTGCCACAACAGTTTCAGCGCCAGATGCCAGGAAAGCCGTCTGCAGACTAATTGTACCCTCACCCCGGTATAGTTTACCAGTGCCACTTTCGCACGCGGCCAAATAAACCAGGCCCGTTTCTTTCATCTTGAGTTTCAAGATCTCCGGCAATCTGAGTAAACTGCTTTCGGCGCCGTGCTCTATTTGTGGCCTGAAGTTTAGAAATGAATTTGCCGGTTTCCTGTCATCATTTTTTCCGTGTGTGGAAAAAAGGACTATTTGGGGGGATTTATTTAGTAAATTAGTCAATGTTTCCTTATTGGTTTCAGAGCCCATCCTTACATTTGAGTTGGCGAATATTCGCGCCACGGCTTGCGCTTCTTCATAACCAAATTTTAAATGATCGTGAACGATTGCCAAAAACGTGGCGGTAGTGGGCTGCTGCCCGGCATTAACCTCTTTTTCTAACGCCAACGTCAAAATTTTGGCACTCGGTGCATAAGCAAGCTTGAATTTAGAAATCAGGAAATCATCGTCTGGTTGAACCAGCGCTGCGAACGGCAGATACAGCAACGTTTCATCCGGCACCACATAAATCGTGCTCGCAGTCGCAATGTGCTCTGCTACCGGCAAGATTAGTTTTCTATAAAGATTTTTACCTATTTCTCGCACCGCTTCATACGACCTCTGCAACTTCCGCAAGCCGTTTAAGCTATCCGGCCTGAAGTGTTGGCGAAATGACGAAATCATTTCTTGCAATTCATCCCGGCCTATCTCTACCTTTTCAATCTCGAACATTTTTGGGCCAATCGCCCAGATGACCAGCACTGTGTCAAGCACTTCGTACTCCAAAACAACAGAGTCTTCTGCCAACGCAGCCCGTAACTGTGCCGCATTAAACATAATGTTCACGGGTTGATTGTTAATGGCCTTGGGAGTAAGACTAGCAACCAGTTGCTTCGCACCGGGCGTTTCAGTGGAATCAGCACCGAGCAAAATTGTCAGTGCATGCGCTCGCTCTCTTTCTGAATAATCAAATGCTTTGTCGGCATTTTTTTGTTGCAATTGTAATTGAACCATTTCTTCAAAAATCGGTCGAATCCGGTCAGAAAAACCCGCTCGATGCTCATAACCGTGCACAGAAGCAGCCAAATTTTCAACACTGGATATCGCCTTGTTTACATATTTCACAGCATCATCAACATTGCCCAAATCCTTGCTCAATAAACCCTCTTGATAGCTGGCCATCCACTCAACCGCTAACCAGGGATGTTTTTCGTTCAATTCTTGCGCCTTGTCCAAATGTTCTCGCGCCTCGTCATAACGTCCCATTCGTCGATAAGCATCTGCGACCAGACAGTGACATTCAATTTGCGGTGAAATATCCTGCATTTTTTTATAATCAGCAAGCGCACTCTGCAATGAAAGTAATGCTGCATGTTCCTGACCAATTTGGCGCTGCAAGCGGGCATTTTTTTGATTATAGCCGGCCCTCAGGCGTAGCGATGCATAATTTTCCAACAACTTACTAACCTGATATGCTATAGAGTCGGCGACTGCAAAATCACCAATTTCAATATATGTTTGCAGCAACAGCTGCAATGTGTTCGCTTTGCGCAGAGGGTCGCTATGATTGATTTCAAGAGACTGCTTAAAATAGCTGATGGCGCTGTCGTAATCCGCGATGTAAAAAAACAAGTCACCAAGATTGTTCAATGCCACGGACATATTTACAGAATCGCGCTCAATCACAGCTCTTTCCAGGCCTTGCAAATAAGCCTGTTTCGCCCGCTCAAATTGACCCAGATTTTCAAATATTAACCCTTCCCCAATAACACACGAGTTAATGATGCGGTGCCTATATTGGCGCGATAGTGTTTTTGCTTGATGATTATGCAGCAAAGCGAGATCATAGTCTCCCAAATGCCGGTACACAACGCTTAAGCGTTCATGCAATTCCGAAGCCATGAAATTATCGCCGAATTGTACATAAATAGTCGTTGCTTCGCGTAGTTCTTTCAAGGCGCCAGGATAATCTCCCACAGTAATCAGAGCGTCCGCGTTGTAATAGTGAACGATTGCCTGTTTTCGCGAATAGCCGATTTCTTTGGCTTTCTGAATGATTTGAGCACCAAGCGTGATAGCTGTTTCCGTACGACCGATGTGCTTGTACAGGGCAAGCTGCAAATTTTTCAGAATATCTAAACGAAGCCGCTTATCACGCACCTTATCTGCCTTTTCTAATCCGCGAGCCAGGAGACTCAAGGAAACTTCAAGATCATCGTCCATTTGATAAAAAGACACCAGCCAACAATACTGAATGGCGGCTTTCCTGCGCGCATCAGCTACAGTTTGAGCAGCTAAATCCGCAAGCTCAGTGCGCAGGAAGAAGCCGCCAAGTGTATCATCCAGGATTGGAGCCAGTGTTTCGGCTGTCCTGAATTTGCTGTTAAAAAGAGAATCTTCTTTCGTAGCAAACGCCAGCCGTCTGGTCCTTTCCGCGATCAATAACATGGTCAGGCGGTAAAGGTTTTTGCGATTGTCATTCACAAAAGCTCGCATTCCGGAAGTATCCTCTCTAGCGACTCTTTGTTGTGACTGCGCCAATAAATCGAGCAGGGAATTTGAAAAGGGAATTGGCTCATGCAGCGCACTGTCCATTTCGGCTAAAACACTGTCGGCAATGGGGTATTTTTTCACGGTTTCAACCAATTCTTCCAAAAACAGATCGCGCTGCCGGTCGCTCATGTTGTCGAAACTGGTGCGTGTCTCCAACTCACCGATTTCCCGGATTACTGTATCGCGTTTTTCTGCATCACTGGCGCAGCTTGTGAATCCAATCAAGCAAGCTGCAAGCAAAAGCAACGGTGATGTAAGGCTTTTTTCCATTCTGCATCTCTTTCATCGCTTGGGACTCGACAAATTTTCCGGCGCAAGACTCAAACAAGAAAGCAGACAAAGCCTGGCTTGATGACTATCGAACTTCTCTACACCAGGTCTTTGATTGCCGGCTGTTCCTGTATGTAACCGGGCCACTCATCATATAATTTTTGGATACAGAATATAGCGATCTTTTTGTTAACAGAGTAGTTAATTTTGTTGGCTAGTTGATAGGCATTGAGGTAATGGCGCCCTGCCGCTGCATAATTTTGTTCCCGGTTCGAACTCTGGGCCGATTCAACATAGATGTTGCCGCGCCCGATCTCGTAGCGGACAGCATTTTGCTCCACAGAAAGCGGAGCAATGCCCTCTTTTTGGGCAGCCTCCAGCGACTTTTCATAACTTAGTAAAGCAGCGTCATAGCGTTTCAGGCGACAATTTGCGACACCAAGCCGTTCATACAGCAGCATGACAGCATACCAGACTTCACCTGCTAATGCCCAGTTCAAAGTCTGTTGATATGCCGTTTTTGCCTTTGTGTACATTTTAATCGCAGCGTCCATATCATCGGTTTTTTTCTCTTCAAAGCCCAACTCGATGTAAATATTCCCTGCGCGATATTGCGACCAGGCAATAAGCCCTTTGTATTCAGCACCCAAAACACCCATCACTTCAGCAGACCGGCAATAACAACCCAGGCTAAGTGCAGTGTGATAGCATCGGGGCTCAAGCAGGTGAGAAAACGCATATTGTGCCTTGCCGAGAAAGTCATATTTTCTTTTCTGGTCAGCAATGGCTTCAGCCAGTTGCAAGCCCAGGCCAATCAGGCGAAAGGCTTCATCCGGATCGTTTAGGAATGCAGCGTTGATCTTTTCGTAGCACATTTCGATGCAGAGCTTGTCATCCAGCGCGGTCGCCGTCAAAGTACTTAAGTAATCATATTGCTTGGAGTAAAATCCATCCTGCAATAAATCTGAAATCTGCTTTGCTTTACTAAAACAGCTTTGGGCCCTTGCAAAATTTTGCTGAGACTCCGCGTAAATTCCACTTTGCATGAGCGCGACAAATGCGAGATCCAACGCATGGCGCGAATGACCTTCTATACTCAAATCAATATCGCCATCCGTATAATTCTTCCCGGAATAAAAACCCTGGACTGCTGACGAATCCGGTCGAGTTCCAGCCTTTCGCTTAAAAAAATCTACAACAGCGGCAGTGGCTTCGAATTTTCTGATTTCATAATCCCCCGCTATGGACAAATCATTCTCAAATTCTACCAATAGGGATGTGGGCATGACAATCCTCCTTTTATTGAGACAGAATAGTTTGATTTTGGAATTAATTGAGTCTCTACTTAATAAAGACAACTTTAAAAGAGAAAATCTTTCAAATTTATTAACGATGGTCGCATTTTCTAGGAAACCAGCCAATTTCAGCAAGAAGTGCAACAAATGCTTATTATTCGCTCCGTAACTTAAAATAAGGTTGTGTGAGCAGGGGAATATCTTCTGCATATTGTGGTACATTTATTGCGTTAAGTCCCGATAAAATTAGCAAAGCAATAGATTGCGCGCAACTCAATTATACAGATGAGAGGTGGCGAAATGAATGGAAAACGACTCAATCAAGCTGAATACATGTCGATGCAGTTAATGGAGATAGAGAGTTTTCGAATATGCCTTTCTCATAAAAGCCATGAGAAAGTATCGTTTAACGAAGCAGCGGTACTTTGGGTGTCGGAAGGACACGCAGAGAAGTTCAGAGTCGGTTGTCTCCGCAAGAGAGACCAGATAGAGCCTGCACTTGCTTAATACTAAATTAAAGGTCTAATCATGGAACTAGGTGAGATCAAATACTGGAACCGCAAGGTCGCAATGTATGAAAAAACGTCAACAATTGTACGGGACAAGTCCAATTCTTCTGCTCGACCGGTTAGTTTTTATGAAGGTATTGCACTCATGATGTCCAAGGCTTACCTGCAACCAGAACCCTCAGAAGAATTGCCTTATGGCTACACCGCTCAACGCGCTGCATAGTGAAGCCGGCGCATCATATTACTGTTTTCGACCAAAAAGCCACCAGGCCAACATCTGGTGGCTTTTTCAGATAGACTTTTCATGCATACAATGGACATCCTATAAAATCCACACGCACGGTGCTTTAATGTTGCCAATACGTAATATGTATCTGATAATCAATCCAGCCAATAGTGGCGATGAATTATACATGTGGTCAAAATTCGTTCAGGTTCAACCTCTCAATATTATAGCTAAGGGAATATTTTTCGCTTCGGAAGCGTATTCTTAAGTGATTGCGATTGCCTCGAAGAGCGAATCACATTAGTTTGTAATTAAAATGTAGATTAATAGATTCTTTATTGGTAAATTAGTGCTTGTAAAGAAGTCATTCATCCTTAATAGGAGGACCGCCACGATGCAGGTTCAAATTCCCGGAAATGGTCTCCGCGGCTACACAAGTGGCTGTAAGCTTCTTGTTACTCTCATCACCCTGATACTAGTGCTGGGTGTTTCTTCCAACTCGCATGCCCAATTTGGTGATATTTTTGGTTTTGGGAAAAATAAAGTTCATTACAAGACATTTAAATGGTCGACTATCAAAACAGAGCATTTTGATCTTTATTTCTATGAGGAAGAACGCCAGGCTGCGCTGGACGCTGCTGAAATTTCAGAACGCTCGTATGCCTACCTTAGCGAAACTCTGGACTACAAATTCAAACAAAAAATACCGCTTTTGATTTATGCTTCTCACAACGATTTTCAGCAAACCAATGCCATCCAAAGCTACATCAGCGAAGGCACTCAGGGTGTCACCGAATCGCTAAAAGGCCGCATGCTACTGCCAATAACAGGTTCGTATGGGCAGTTTATCCATGTCCTTACTCATGAAATGGTACACGCATTTCAGTTTGATATCATGCTTGCAGATGGTCCATCCGAGGTTATTCGCCGCTTCAATCCGCCGCTTTGGTTTATCGAGGGCATGGCAGAATATTTATCGGTGGGCATGGATAACATCACGCGCATGTGGATGCGCGATGCCGTTCTAAACAACACTTTGCTTTCCATTCCAGACATGACGTATGTTTTCGATATTCGGGTGTATAGAATGGGGCAGGCTATTTGGTACTACGTTGGCGAGCGTTATGGCAAGGAAGTGGTAGGACGCATTTTTAAGACTGCGCGCGCCACCGGTGACATCGGCCGCGCCTTCAAAGCGCATACCGGATTGGATCTTGAAGAACTCTCCAAAAGATGGCAAGAAGATTCTCGTAACCGCTACTTACCACAAGAAATCGTCTTAAAGCGGCCGGAAGAAGTCGCTGATCCAATCACTGACCCGTGTTATGATTGCACCAGGCTCAACATCGTTCCGGCGCTTTCACCTAACGGAGAAAAGTTAGCCTACATTGGCGACAAAAATTTTACTTTGAACATGTTCCTGCGGGGTCTCAAGCGCAATGAAAATGGTCCAGGGTATCAAAAAGATAAGGCTAAAAAAATAGTTCAGAGCGGATCGAGCCAGAGCTATGAGTCGCTTCGCTATTTTACTACGTCGATGAATTGGTCACCTGATGGAAAACTGTTTTCTTTTGTGGCCAAAGCAGGAAAGAACGATGCAATTTACATCGTTGATGCCGTAAAGAACAAAGTGATTAACACTCTGAAATTTGAAAATCTGACCGGTATGACGGCGCCATGCTGGTCCCCGAACGGGGAGCAGTTGGTCTTTTCCGGAACGCAGGGTGGCATTTCTGAACTGTATATTTCTAATGCTGCAGGTGAAAACCTGCGGAGGCTAACTCACAACCGCTACGCCCATCTGCATCCGCAGTGGTCACCAGATGGGAAAAAGATTGCTTTCACAACCGATCGCGGGCCCAACACGAAAATAGACAGCCTCATCTTCGGGGAATACAACATTGCCTTGCTTGACATCGCTTCAGGTGATGTTGAGCTTCTGACGCAGACAGGTGGCAATCACATAAACCCCGTGTGGACAAAAGAAGGAGAAGAAATTTTCTTCATCTCGGATATGAACGGAATTCCCAATGTCTACTCAATGGATTTAAATACGCGTGACGTCTTCCAGATTACCAATTTCATTACCGGCGTCTCCGGTATTATCACAGAAAGTCCGGCGATTACTTATGCTGCTGAAACCGGACGCCTTGCTTTCAGCGCTTTCTCCAATGCCGGCTGGTATATTTATACGTTGGATGAATATGAAAAGACCAAAGTGGAAGACTTTGCCAGTACCGCCGTTTTGGAGCAGCTTGAAGATCCAAACGAAAAGTATCGCGAGTTTTCAAAAGCGGACAGCTCAGAATTCCTTCTCACTGCGTACAAATCTAAACTAACTCCGGATATCGTTGTCGGTGGCGGCGCTTTTGCCACAAACGTCGGTTTTGCCGGGCAGACAGCTTTTCTATTCAGCGATATGCTGGGAGATAAAAATCTGCTTATTCAGGCAGCGCTGTTTGGGGATCCGCTCGAGTCAACAATCATTGCCACCTACTACAACCAGAAACGGCGACTTAACTGGTCGTTCACAGCATTTCAATTTCGTGATGACTTTGGCTTTTTCACCTCAGGTGGCTCTGGATTTGTGACTCAAATTTTCCGAGGAGCGGGAATTGGCGCTTCGTTGCCATTTAACCTCACATCCCGTCTGGAACTTGGATCAAATCTGTATTTTGTCGATCAGGAAGTCGTGCAGTTCAGTTTTCTAACCAACGAAAGTGTTCAGTCTGATGTCGGAAGTGCACTTTATGGTTCGTTCGATGCTGCACTTGTCAGGGATACAGCTCAGTGGGGGATCGCAGCGCCGTTGGCAGGTTCCCGCGCCAGATTGAGTGTCAGGCAGAATCTCGGTGACCTCAGGTGGACACTTTTCTTTGCAGACTACAGAAAATATCTTCCGGTGCGGTTCATGGTTGCAGATCCAATCCCAAGAATTACACTGGCATATAGAGTGTCTTCAGGCGCATCCTCGGGCCGGGATAGCCGGCTGTTCAGCATTGGCGGGCCTTTCACTTTTCGCGGCGACGACTATGGCGCTCTCAGAGGAACCCGTGCTGTTTTTCAAAGCGTGGAACTCAGAATGCCCATTGCACCATTTCTGCCGCTTCAGTACGATTTCCTGACAGGCGTGGTCTTTTTTGACGCTGCAAATGTTTGGGGGCCAACCGGATTTCGCAACAACCTTACCGGCGAGCTCGAGGTTGCAGATTACGATTTCAATTCAACGAAAACGGCCTACGGCCTTGGCATCCGCTTCAATCTTGGCGGTTTGCTTGTTCTTAGATGGGACTTCCCGTTAAAGCACAAAAAGGGATCACCCGGAACATTCTTTTCCATCGGAATCGATTACTAACCCGAACCTAAAATTTATTATCCTGGCTTATGGCCAGGATAATAAATACACAAAAGATAATCACCGAATTAACTACTACAGTGTCAGACAATCTGGCGTGACGGAAGCATGCCCGAAAAATCTCTTGGGGTTATTTGTCTAACTATCCTGCCCCTTTCCAATTGCACTCTGGCTTCATGAATTTTTCTTAAATGACAAAGACGCTCGTTTTCTGTCATCATTAGTCAGTATTCATAAGCAGACGATGTTC
Source organism: Candidatus Zhuqueibacterota bacterium (assembly GCA_029262005.1). Classification (GTDB taxonomy): domain Bacteria; phylum Zhuqueibacterota; class Zhuqueibacteria; order Oceanimicrobiales; family Oceanimicrobiaceae; genus JAJDAG01. The sequence goes on from JAJDAG010000121.1 coordinate 19,196, forward strand.
CGGCACACATTCACAGAATGTGCTTCACAAGTCACAGAAAAGCACCACAAAATGCCACATTATTCAGGCCGTGAGTGTCTGGTCAGAGCAATTTTTTTCCAAAAGAATCGCCACTTCCTTCTTTATTTGTAAATATTAAAATAAAAATGGAACCCATCCCAATGCTATTCGTATTATAAGTTTTGGATAAAACAGAGTTATAAGCAATTCGTACCTAAATTATCCTAAGACTGCAAAGCAACATGGGAGGCAAGATTTGAAAAAGAAACATATTATTTTAAGTTTGGCCGGTGTTTTATTTCTACTGGTAGCTGCGATTATCAACCACGCCATCGCAGAGCACAATATCGCCAGACATTCAATAGCACTCAAGAGCCAAACAGCCAGGTTGACTTCCATTGCAAAGGTCGACAAAGTTCGTATGGAAAATATTAACAAAGCGTTATCAGTGCTCAACCGGTACAATCCATCCATGCCATTAGAAATGAAGTACAATGTGGCAACCGAGATCAGCAATGCCAGCATGAAATTCGAGAACCTCGATGTAGATTTGATTTGTGCGACCATTACGCACGAGTCTGCCTTTTCATGGGATCCTAAAGTCATTTCACGCGCCGGCGCCATGGGCCTGATGCAGGTAATGCCTGCAACAGGAATATTTCTTGCCGAGATTGAAGGAATTCAATGGCATTCTGCTGAACAGGTTTTATGGGATCCGGTGATGAATATTCGCCTGGGTTGTAGATACCTATCTAGCCTGATTGAAGTATATGAGGTGGATGGCGGATTGGCCGCATACAACGGCGGCGGCAAGCGTGCAGCCATGTGGATTGCGAAAAACCGGGCCAAGGGTGTGCTTTTCACAGAAACCCAAAACTACGTCCCGGCAGTACTTTCTTTGTATGAGGAATTCAGAGCTCTGAATTAATAAAAGACTGATTCAGTTTATTTTCACGGCCGGCCAAAGTATCACGGTCGGCCGTTTCTGTTTTAAGCTTAATGAGCAAAATCTTCGAGCCTCATCGTGAACAACTTACCATTTTTCGTATAACAGATTCGTTTTCCGGAGGGAGAAACAGTCCACTGCTCAATCACGGTCGGAAGCTGAATAATGGCTTTTCGACCCGCAACAGTATTAACCCAGAGCTTGTCATTTTCTACAAAGAGAATGTGTTCATCCGTTGTTACAATAAAACCAGCCCTGGACACTTTTGAAAAGTTCTGCTCAAACAGCACATTCTGCCCACCTGCTTGCAAATCAACGAGTACCAAATGTTGTTTTTTCGATGCCATCTTCACATTTGCAAAAAAAACAAGCACATTCTGGTTCACAAGATATTCCGCCTGAACCACATCCTCAGTCATTAAAGCTGAGCGCAACACTGCTGTCCTATCTCCAATCAAGTCGTACTGCACGACTTCCCAACCGAATTTATCGGGTGAATCAGTGTAGGCACTCTGAGCGGGAAAAGCATCGATATAAATAAATTTTGCATCGATGCGCCAGCCAACCGATGAAGATGTGGCGCCTGGGTTCCCCAGAGCAAAGGGCTTTTCATCCGAAGCGAGTGGCACGATAATGACCCGCTGCACACGCTGCAGGAAGTCATCAGAGCGTCCGAAATCCGCCTCAATGGCAAGATGAGAACCACTCGGAGACCATTTTATGCTAGCAATTTTAAACGGCAACCCATCCTGGAAATACACTTTTTTCGGCTTAAGCCCGTTGCGATTGACAACAAATAAATTCTCCACCCACTCAAACTTGTCGTTAAATTCACGCGCAACAAAAGCCATTCGTTCCCCGTCCGGGGACCACCTAAACTTACCGATAACCTGCATTTCTTTGAGGCTCTCAGCGATACGAGAAACCGCCCCACCACCTGTTCCAACGGCATAAATACCCGACTGTTTTCTTGACTTCCTGTAAAAAGCAATTTCTCTACTTGAAGGCGACCACTGGGGGTATGCACAATTACCGTCTTCCGACAGCTTCTTTACTCCCTCTTCCGATGCGCTGTCAGCATCCCCCGAAAGCGACAATTTAGACTCTTTTGCAGTATCGTTAGTGTGCCGTTTTAGGAAGGCCTCATTATAGCCAAACGACTTTACATGTTCGAGAGCACTCTGAGCTTCACTCTTCAGTCGAAACGGACCAAGCAGAACACGATAAATGATCTTCCGCAGGATATTTGAATGTGTAACCACAAAAACTTCCATTCCGGCCGACTTCAACCGCGCCACGAGTTCTTCGGTGTTGCCAATATCGGTCAAGGCCGCGACTTGCACGCTGAATGGATTTTTCTGCAACAGTGAATCAGTGGCTGCCTGGTCAAGTGGCAACGCTGAAATACGGATACTGTCTTCAAGACCATCAGGCTTTTTGCCACAACTCAGGAGACAGAAATATAAACAGACCGACAATACAATGCAGGTTCGGGTGTATTTATGCATGAAAATCATCACCCAGGTAAGTGACTCGTGAGGAAACCAATGATTGCTTTGAATAAAGCAAATAAATACTGCCAATTTCTATACTTTACTTATCCACACAATGTTTCAGTGCATTCATTCTCCCAGCGCATAGCCAGGAAAAACCTGCGCTTTATCGAGGCAAGCGCTCCATTCACCGACTGTTTATTTAAGCAAATGAATTGTTTTATTGGTGGCACCAGTCTCTTGATTTAAAAAAGACTTGTGGGCTTCGTACCGGCAGCCCGGCCAGAGAGGATATACGTGGTGAAGCGCGGCGCATTCACGCGGCAATTTATACGATCGAAAAGCGCTCGTTTCAAGTTGGTAAAAAATACGCGCATAAAACGGAGGGATTCGTAACGCGCGGTTAATTGAACAAAATTTTGCATCTTTCAGGAAATGGATAACGCTTGCAAGTGCATTGCACCAAACTCCTGCAATGAACGTAACTTCAGGTCCGCGATATCATATTTTGTCTCGTGCCAATGATTCGCTTCCGGAATGCAAACGGTCTTCAACCGGGCGGATTTGGCCGCCAGCAGTCCATTGAACGAATCCTCAAATGCAATAACCTCGTGCGGCTCGAGGCCAAGCTGTTTCAGGGTGGTGACATAAATGGCAGGGTGCGGCTTACCGAATTCTTCAAACTCAGCAGAATGGATTGTCTCAAATCGTTGCGTGATTTCAAGCTTCTGCAGGACTGACTTTATCAAGCGCATGCTTGAGGATGATGCCAGCGCAAAGGGCAACTTACGTTCTTCAAAAAAACTAAGAACATGTTCAACGCCGCTCATTGCTTCGCCTTTTTCAGCAATGAGTGTGTCCAGTTCCGCGAGAATATCGACCTGGACTTCCTGAAGTGACTTTCCTTGCCAACCGTGTTTGTCGAATCGATATTTGACAACTTCATCTACCCGCATCCCCATGGTTTCCATACACATTTCCCGGGTGAGCTCAACGCCCACCCGGCCAAATGCAATGATTTCTGCTTCCTGCCAAAACGGCTCAGAGTCGATGAGTACACCATCCATGTCAAAAATTGCCGCTTTAATCATTAATTGCTCAATGAAACTTTTTTTGTTGCTTCTACCAGGGCTGACGGCCTAACCGGCGTCGAAAGTAGTTCGGTGAATAAGCGCCAACGCTTTTCAGGGTTGTTCACCGTGCCGCCATTTGACTCAATATAGTCTTTCACAATCTCCTGGCCAAGATTGTAGTTTATTACATAACTGCGGTATTTTTCAATAAACCGAAGTCGCTGTTTGGCACGCTCCGGCGTCATTAGCGAATAACGAACCAGCCAATCGGCCGCCTCCTCAGCGCTGATTTTACCATCCAGGTAATTTCTGGCAGCCTCATTGCCGGCGTAGCCAAGCGCCTCAGTCAGCTCAAGTACCTTGTAGTACTTTTCAATCATATCTGGCTCTATCCCGGCCAGTGGCGCGAGGATTTTGCGTTCGAAAGCCACGCGCTCTTCACCCGGAAATACCATCTGAATACCGTAATTGGCGCTGCCTTCTGCAAGTAGTGATTGCGGACTGAACAGTGGGTAAACCGAGAATTCCAGCCAACCACGCTCGCGGCTCAAATGTTTTTCCAAAAGCGCATTAAAGACATGGTGTCCGGGGTAGCCTTCATGTGCAGCCAAATCAATAGCCCGGTCAATATAGATAGGAAAATCAGTATTCACCTGTATTAAACTAAAACTGTTGCCCTTGTACCAATTGTAAGCGGACCAGGCTTTGTCTGTGACATACTCCACTGTGAAATTTTCATTTTCCGGCAAATCAACGTACTGCAGGGTACGCTTGCGGCACTCGGCAATGGCTGCCGTGAAAACCGCGTCCAGCTTTTCTTTTGGAATAATAAAATCCTTTTTAAAATCACTTAGACGCTCAGAGATACTGCCATTGCCCGGAAGCGCTGCTTCGAATGTTTTACGCAAATCTTCAAAGTAAGCCGCTTCATGCGTTGGCGCCACGGCATCGTACAACAGCGCAGACTCTTCATCAAAAGTAAACTTCTTGCCATTCAATCGCTCGACATGGGTTTGCACTGCGCGCAGTTGGTTGCCCATGAAAGCGTGCCGTTTCTGCTCCAACGCATCCAGGCCGGAAAGCTTTACTGCATTCAATTGCTGAGCCAGCACCATAACTTTCGCCATGAAAGCAGCATAGGGAAATGTTTCAACCTTATCAGTTTCTGCCGGGCGCCACTCTTCCGGGCCGTAGTAGGCATCGACGTAGTCTGAGTCGTAAAGCCCGATTTCAAGCACAAGTTTGACATAATATTCTGCGATTCCATTCATTTGTTGACTTCCACTAGATTGTTCTACCGCACTGCACGAAAAAGCTGTTAAGGAAAAAACCAGAACAAAGCAAACCCGAAATAATTGAGACATGAATTCTCCTTTTCATTTGTATGAATTTTAAGAAGTCCGTAAAAATAGCAGCCGATTTGACGATGATTTTAGCGTACACACTCACAAACATGCTCGTTTACGAAAGCCTCACAGTAGTTTTGAATGAGATCCCGCACCTGCCGAAACTGTTGCATTATTTCATCCTCTGTGCCCGTGACTTTAGCCGGGTCAGGAAAATTATGATGAAATTTCTGCGCGTTGCCCGGCATGATGGGACAGCGTTCTTTGGCGTGATCGCAAACCGTAATCACAAAATCAAATTCAATTCCCAAATATTCATCCACATTGTTCGAGGTATGACCGCTGATGTCAATGCCGCCTTCCTGCATGATTGCGATTGCGCGTGGATTCACACCGTGTGTTTCGACTCCGGCGCTGTAGACATCGGCCTTGTCCTGCGCAAAGTATCGCAAATAACCTTCGGCAATCTGACTGCGGCATGAATTACCGGTACACAAAACCAAAATACGTTTTAATTCACTCACATTTTTTTCCTCATTACGATTGCTGAACCGGGGCAAATCGACTTGAATTGCGCCTGCCCCTGAATCACTTTATGCACGGCATGCCTGGCAACACGCTCAAAACCTTGCTTTTCGAAGTACTTTGCTGCGGTCATGGTCAGCAGATAAATAAGCAGTACCCCGTTATCGCGAGCAAACTCGACAGCGGTCTCAGATAAGGCCGAGCCCAGGGCCTGGCCCCTATAGGTCGGATCTACCGCAAGCGATCGCAGCAAGCCAATTTTTTCGAAAAGCTCAACACCAACCACGCCAGTAATTTCTGTGCCGTCACTTGTTACAAAAAAGCCAGGCAAAGTGGAAGCAACATCGTCCAGTGGTAATTCCGCTTGTTTCAGCAATTGTGCAACCTGCTCATAGTCTCCCGGCTTTGCTTGCCGCACGGTTGCCTTCAAAGAAGATGCCAACATGAAATAACTCCGGAAAAATAACGCCCTGACCGCAGGATTGCGCCAACAGTCAGGGCTTGCAAAATAAGAAATTAATTAACTGAATTCAATACGGAAATTTTGATTGCCCCGCAAACTTCAATGCACTCTGTGCGGTTCAGGACTTTTCGGCGTAAACAGTAATGCTTGACGCACCAAACTCACCACGATTGTGTTCTTCAATCTCATCCGGAGTGAGGAATTTTGCCAATTGAGCAGCACTCAGGCTGATTTTACGTTCTTTCTGCACCCGGATTTTCGTGAACCCAGCCTCACGAATCGTCTGCAAATAGCTTTCGTGACTGATAGCGCCGGAAACGCAGCCCACATACAAAGAAAGATCTTCTTGGATTCGCTTGGGCAGATCACCGTTTATAACAATATCTGAAATACTAAAATGCCCTTTCGATTTTAGCACGCGGAAAGTCTCGGCAAAGGCTTTCTTTTTATCCGAAACCAGATTCATGACGCAATTGCTCACAACAACATCTACCGAGTTGTCCGAAAGCGGCAAGGCCTCAATTTCTCCCAACTTAAATTCTACGTTTGAGTAACCAAGTTGCACAGCATTGTGCCTTGCTTTCAGTATCATGTCATCAGTCATATCCACGCCAATAACCTTACCCTTTTCACCAACCATTGACCGGGCAACAAAGCAATCATTCCCGGCGCCGGACCCCAAATCCAGGACAATGTCTCCGGCGTGAATTTGTGCGAATTCTGTTGGCAGTCCACAACCGAGGCCCAAATCTGCATCAGCAGCATAGCCCTGGAGTTGTGAATAATCTTCGCTAAAAGCGGTTTCGTCTACCGGTTCGCAGCCACAGCCACAACCCGAGTCACTTTGCACAGCAATTTTTCCGTACCTTTCGCGAACGGCCTGTTTGATGGTTTCATCAGTTTGCATGGTGTTTCTCCTTAGTTAATCGTAAAAATGTAATATTGCGATATATTTGCACAAAAAAATTTTAGCAACACCCCTTGCCGGCAAAAGAGGAAAATAATTCACTCAGCCTGGTTTGCGCTTCAGCCCAGATCTTTTCATTTATGCAGTAACAAACCCGCGGGCCCTCAACCTCGCCTTTGATAATGCCAATTCGCTTCAACTCCTTCAAGTGCTGTGAAATTGTCGACTGCGACAATGGTAGCGTAGCGACCAAGTCACCGCAAATGCAAGTGCCGCATTTCAGGAGCTGTTCAATAATGGCGATGCGCGCCGGATGTGCTAGCGCCTTGGCAAACTCGGCGAGTTGATTTTGCGACTGGTTGAATTCCTGTGATTTGGTCAGGCCCAATGAATTTTCCTGTTGTTAAATAATTACATGTATCGCAATAATACGATTAAGGTTTCCCAAATGCAAGTTTTTTTTTCAATTTCCCGAAAGAACATCGTTTGCTAACCTGAATTATGCGTCAGCCACAGAGGAAAGAGAGCACAGAGTTTTAAAAAACAGACAATTAATGCCTAAAAAATGTAAGAACCTCATTCGCTCTTAGAGTTTTTCCTTATTGATAGCATTTGTTCTAAGTTCTGCATTCTCTGTGTGCTCTGTGGCAAAATTTATGAATAAAGCAGATTAAGACACTTCTTTTGCTCTATTATGCTTTTGGTGCGCCACGGTCTATGTTTTTAACAGGATTTTCAGGGCAACTGTTCAGCCCGTTTTGTCATCCGGAAGGGAACGATTTGATTCTCAAACAAGACACCATGAAGCACACACAACCTTAGATCTAAAAAGATACCTCCGGATAACAGGCTTACAGTACCTATCTTTTCTCTGCGAAACTCAGCGCGCTCGGCGACCTCTGCGTTAAATTTTCGAGTGCATCATTCAGATTAATATTTTTTTGCATAGAATATATTTGTTTGAAATTCTTAGAGTCCACGAGGTTGAATAGTTACAATTTCACGAAATGAGCTCAGCCAGCCCCTGCGGTTCGGTGCGCTCAATCGTTATTTCCGGGCAGCCGTTAAACTCTGCAAGTTTTACAAGTTGCGACTTCAGCGCCAAGGCGAAGGCATCCACATTTCGCAGACTTTTTTCAAGATAAAGATTACGCACCAAAAACCGACCTGTCTTTCGATCCGCCTTTGGGTCGAGACGGCCAACAAACTGATCGCCATAAAGAATCGGCAGACAGAAGTAGCCGTAAACGCGTTTGGCCTCGGGCACATAACATTCAATCTGGTAGTCAAAGTCAAACAGTTGATGCAAACGTTTTCGCTGAATAACTGCATTGTCAAATGGCGTCAACAGGTGAACACGCTTTTCGCGCCGGGTTTTGTTGAGCGCGTTCAAGGTTGCAGGTGTTGAGTAAAAAACCAAATTAGATTTTCCAACACAAACCTCAACTACTTCGCCGTCAGATAAGAGCTGTTGTAACTCGCTTTGAACCGCCTTTTTGATGCCCTTGCGCAAATAGCAAATCTCAGAATCGGTCACCACAGCATGGGCGCGAATTGCCCGAAATATCAAAAACCGGCAAAATTCCTCTTCATTCGGAACAGAAGTATCAACACCCGAAGGCAAGACATTTTCAGGCAAATCGTACACTTTGTGAAAATTGTTGCGTCGCGTGATCATCAATTTGCCTTCCATAAAAAGTTGCTCAAGGGCTTGCTTTGCGGGTTTCCACTCCCACCAGGCGCCTGCTTTTTTCTCCTTGGCCGGTGCAAAATCTTTGGCCATCAGCGGGCCTTCAGCTTTGATGCGGTCCAGAGCAAACTGCATCACTTTTTTCTCAGGTTGAAACCAATGTAACTCGCCGGAAGCGATGGCGTGCATGCGTCGCAAACAAAAACGAAAATCCTGAATAGGCAGGTAGGCAGCAGCATGGTACCAGTATTCAAAAATTCTTCGCTCCGCCTGCAGCGTATCTAGTTGGTGCTGCGCATAGGCAGGCAAACGCGACCAGAGCGTGTGATGATGGGCGCGATTGACCACTGATATCGTGTCGATTTGAACATAACCCAGTTGCTCGATGCAGCGCAGTGTGGCGGTTTTGCCAACTCCGAACGGCTTGGATTTATGTAACCCCTGATTGTTGAGCGCCAATCTTTTGGCTTCACGTTGAGAAAGTGTAAACTTCATTGCTTATTATTGAATATGGTTTATTCGGTCATTACAGAATCTTGTCGTTCACTAGGCTGCACCTGATGCGAGAAAACCTTCGCCATGTGTTCCGCTATATATGTGGGTGCAAATCCATTTGAAATTCAAGGTTTCACCAAAATGAATTAGACCGGTATAGTTCACAGAACTCTTGTCATTCAGGAGGAATCTTTTTAATTTTCAACAGTTTTCCAAGCTAACAAGACGCCTCCTGAGTGACAATCCGGTGCATGACGTTTGACCTTAAATTGTGAATTTATGAATTCATCAGGTGAAAAAACAATTTTATTTTAATATCGCCGGTGTGAAGAGCAGAACCTGCCTTACCGTTGGAAGTTTGAGCCTGATTAAATTCAATTAGTACGAACAAGTGCAACTTGCCTAAGGCAAAGTGTGATGCCCGTACTATCCAAATTATATTTTCATTTTAGCTGCAACATCCTCAAGTGAGTTTTCTACCAGGACCGGTTTTTGTTGCACTGCTTTCATCGCCCCGTCAATGTCTTTTAAGCCGTTGCCCGTCACCATAACCAACGCGGTCTCGCTTTCGTGGCAACTGCCGGCTTCTGCCAACTTGCGCAAACCGGCCAGGGCTGTGGCGCCTGCAGGCTCTGCAAACACCCCTACTTTTTCGGCGAGCACAGATATTGCTTGCAGAATCTGGCTATCGGAAACCGTCACAAACTGCCCTTCTGATTCTCGTACCGCTCGCAATGCTTTGATCTGATCGCGCGGCAGGCCGACTGCAATACTGTCTGCCACTGTTTCTGCAACCAGCGGCTCACATTGACGCAGGCCCGCTTTCCATGCTTTGTAAAGAGGCGCGGCGCCCTCTGCCTGAACGCCGACTATTTTAGGCAGTTTATCGATAAAGCCGATTTCGTAAAATTCCTTAAAGCCTTTCCAGGTTCCTTGCAAAATGCAGCCGTCCCCGACTGCCACAAACACGTAGTCCGGTATTTGCCAATGCAATTGTTCGCAGATTTCGAGGGCTCCCGTTTTCTTGCCTTCTCCGAGGTACGGATTGATGGCCGTGTTGCGATTGTACCAACCCCATTTCTCGGCAGCCTGGCAACACAGATCAAACGCCTCGTCGTACGTTCCTTGCACCTGAATTACTTTTGCCCCGTAAAGCAGCAGTTGCGCCAGTTTGGCTTTAGGCGCTTTTTCCGGTACAAAAATGAAGGTCTCCAATCCCGCCAGCGCAGTGAAAGCAGACCACGAAGAGGCGGCATTGCCCGTGGAGGCGGTTGTCACAACTTTGGCGCCTTTTTCCAGTGCTTTCACTATAGCCACTGAGCTTGCCCGATCTTTGAACGAAGCGGTGGGATTGCGGCCGTCATCCTTAATCCAGAGCGACTTAAAATTCCAGTCTGAGGCTAAACCGGGAGATGCATAAATCGGTGTCCAGCCGACTGCCAGCCGTTGAATGTGTTCCTCTTTCGCAATAGGCAGAATCGGCCGATAACGCCAGTGGTCCGGTTTTGAGTTTCGGCTCAAGGCGTCTTTAGTTAGTTCACGAGCAACCGCCTTGTAATCGTAGACAACATCCAGCGTACCAAGAAGTGGCCCGCATTTTGGGCAGGTGTAGTCAATGGTGCCGGGCTGATATTCCGTAGCACATGAAACGCATTTAAGACCAAGAAGATGATTCATTGTTATTATCTACTTATCAGCCACTAACGTGCCGTTTAGTTAATGCGCCTGGCACTTCGAAAGTGCCGAAAACTCTTGCGAATATTATAAACTTTCACAAATGTAAAGGTTATTCCTTCATCGGCAGCTTGTACCGGCGGATGCCATCAAATTGGTACAGCGCGTTGGCCACAGCCCCGGCGGTCGGCACAAGTCCGATTTCACCTACACCTTTAGCGCCAAATGGCCCATTCGGATCAAAAACTTCAACACCGACAACCTCAATTTTCGGGGTTTCCTTTGCCCGCAAAATGCCACACTTGCGCAAACGAGTACTTTTGGGCACACCGCCGATTTGCACAAACTCCTCGGTCAGGGCGTAACCCAATCCCATGTGAATCGAACCCTCAATTTGTCCTTCAAAAAGCATGGGATTGATGATTTTTCCAGCATCATGAGCGGCAATAACTTTCTCAACTTTGCCTTCATCATTTAATATAACAAGCTGCGCTGCAAATCCGTAAGAATAATGCGTGATATTCTCCGAATCATCCGCGCCAGGCTTCGTGGTCCAATCACAAATCCACTCCCCCTCGTAAATCCGTCCTTCAAGCTCGGAGAGTGCGTTCTTTTTGAGATCTTCCTTTAACAAAACGCACGCATTGCGGATGGCATTTCCCACCAGCGAAGTTCCGCGAGAGGCTGTGGTCATGCCGCAAACGGTATCATCGGAAGTGTCAACCCGGACTTCCACAATGTCCGGGGCAAGGCCGGTTTCTTCGCACAACATCTGCACGGCCATGGTGTGAACCCCCTGCCCCATTTCAGTCCAGCCGTGTTGAATCAAAACTTTATTATTTGACTCGATAACAATTTTAGCGCGACCAATATCGGGCATGCCATTACCGATTCCGGTATTTTTAATGCCACAGCCAAGGCCGGCATATTTGGCCCCATAAAACTGTTCCTTTACCGCCAGTAAGCATTCCTTTACCCCTACAGCAGACTTTAAAGTCTGACCGGTTGAAGTTTGTAATCCTTCCGTTAAAGCATTATCAAATCTAAATTGCCAGCGGTCAAAGCCACCTTTTTCGCACAAATCGTCAATCAAGCTTTCTATGGCAAATGTCACTTGATTCACGCCAAAACCGCGCATGGCGCCGTTGGGAATATTGTTGGTGTAAACCGCCCGGCTTTCCACATCGACAACAGGGAAGAAATAGGCGCCGGTGGCATGCCCGGCAGAGCGCTCCAGTACTTTCATGCCAACAGAGGCATAAGCGCCGGTATCGCCAACAATTCTGGCTTTTACCGCTGTCAGTTTACCGGCTTTGTTGCAGCCAATGGCGTATTCCATCCACAGCGGATGCCGCTTCGGGTGCATGCGAATGGACTCGTCCCGAGACAGCGTAAGCTTAACCGGCCGTTGCAAAAGATACGCAAACAACGATGCATGTCCTTGCACGGTTAAGTCCTCTTTTCCGCCAAATCCGCCTCCATTCGGCACAAGCACAACCTTAATTTTTTCAAGAGGCAGGTTTAAAATTTTGCCAATTTGTCTTTGGTCCTCATAAATGCCCTGCCCCTGAGAAAACACCTCGATACCATCCTGCCAGGGCCGGGTGATGCAGCTTTCCGGCTCCATGAAGCCATGCTCTATGGTTTGTGTTTGGAAAGCGCCGGTGGCAACGAAGTCAGCTTTCTCAAGTTCAGACTCGGAATTTCCACGCTTGATCAGGGTTTCAGAAAGCAGATTACCCTTTGCATGAATCTTCGGACTGCCTTTCTGCATCGCTTTCAGCGGCTCGGTTACGGGCTGTAAAACAGCATATTTTATTTTTATTAATTCAACGGCATTGCGAGCGGCTTCTTCCGATTCTGCAACCACGCCGGCGAGTACATCGCCCATGTAGCGAGTTTCCTCACCAACCGCAATCATGAGCGGCCAGTCCTGAACAATCAGTCCAATCTGACGGTCACCAGAGATATCCTGTGCCGTAAAAACACGCATGACCCCGGCGGCTTGCTCAGCAGCCTGAACATCTATGGCCAGGACTTTGGCGCGCGGGTGATCGCTAAATTTGAGAGATGCGAAAAGCATGCCGTCAAACTTCAGGTCGCAAACAAACGGTCTGCGGCCCAGCACGACATCGTGCGAGTCGTACTTTGGCAAGCGCTCGCCAACTTTTCCGGAATACTTGAATTGGCCAACCGCCGATTCATTTCGAAAGACTGACCCAGCGTGTAAAATAGCTTCCTCAATTTTCTTGTAGCCCGTGCATCGGCACAGGTGCGGTGTCAGCGCTTGCTGCACTTCTTCCAATGTGGGATCGGCGTTGTCCGCAAGCAAAACCTTGCTTTGCATAACAATCCCTGGAATACAAAACCCGCACTGAACGCCGCCCTTTTCAAGGAATGACTTGGCAAAAATTTCCTGCGTCTTTTCATCAAGACCCTCGATTGTGAGAACTTCCCCGTTCTCAACTTTTTTCATGGGAATGACGCAGGACAAAACGGCTCGATGGTTCAACGCAACCACGCAACAGCCACAAGCAGCCTGTGGTGCGCAGCCATCTTTCGGTGAAAGGATGTTTTCATGATCGCGAAGATAGTTCAATAATGGCAGCTCAGGAGCGCCTGTGTATGTTTTAATTTGGTTATTTAGTCTGAATTGCATAAAACGCTCCTCAAAATAAGATCGTTGTCAAACTGAGCATGGTAGGAACACCTAGCTTTTGCCAAACAAAAAAACAGCCGGATAATTCTGCCGGTTTTGAATCATTCCTTCAAATAAAACACGCATTATATGAAATGCTCTCATCTCAACAACATGCTCGTCCGGCAAATCCATAAGCAAATGTCCTGAAAGAAAATCGCCATCTGCGCTCAAATTCATCTCAACCTCTTGCGAACGCCAGCGGTATTCATTTCGGGCAGACGCAAAATGAAGAGAATATTCAGTTCCAGAAATCCTCCCCTTCAGAGTATTTCTGTTTAAAAAATAGAAACCATCATAATCACAAAACGCCCGGTAGCTTTCTTCTGAGAAAAAGAAACGTGGCTTCTCAACAAAAGGCCCGCCTTCTTCGGGACAATAGGTGTCGCAGTCGCCGCACTCGTTACAGAAATCAGCCAGGTTGGCGATTTGGTTTTTCCTTTTTACAATGAAGTTGCCACCGTTGACCGGTTCAAATTGTCCCTTCTCAATTCTATAGTTTAAGATGGTTAAATTTGTCTCGCCGGTGGGAATGGAAAAATTCGCGGCATTGGGACAAACCGGCAAACATTTGTTACAGGTAATGCAATCGAACAGCTCAAGGTGACTGTCTATTTTCGGTGGCGTTTTTTGGTTTTTGTTTTGATGGTACAACGGATTTTCAACTAACGCCGGAACGATCCTGTTTGCGTTCTCAATACCGGCCACGGCAAGGGTTGATTGCCGCGATTGAGAAAGGATAAAGTCCTCGATGTTGCTGCAATTCGTCGCCTGCATTTTTTCCCGCAATCGCTGCAAATAGTCGAAAAGACGCATGTAGCCACCTTCCTTGAGCAGATCTGTGCAAGTTGAAATCGGTCGCATGTTGCACAGAACCGCATCAACGAAATTGTGCTTGTTGATGCCGGCAGAAAACGAAACATGAAAAGACGCGCCCATTTCCGTGCGAAACCGGTGCATGGCATTCATTGAAATCACATGTAACGGTGTGCCGGACAGATACATAACATCGTCGGTAAAGATGTCCTGGTTGTTTTTTACGACCAGCGTATTGGTGAACTTGGCACCCACGTTTACGCCATACTTCTCAGCAAAAATTTCAAGCCGTTTCATCATGGCCACGCCTTCATCAAATTTCAGGTCGTGCTCAAACGCTTGCGGCTCGAGAATGATATTCGCATAGCCCAATTGCTCGTGCAGTATTTTTTCAACAAAATCGTAACCGAGAATTGTCGGGTTCATCTTCACGATCACATTAAAGCCGTATTCGCGAATTAAATGCTCAACAATAGACTCAATCTCGGCTGCCGGACAACCGTGAAAAGTTGACAGCGTCACTGAATTTGCAATCTCGGCCTCAATTTCGCACTTCTTGAGGTGCGCCAGGCTGGACGGCAAAGAATCCAGTAGCATTTCGATTGCAGGTCCGGCATTTTTAAAATCGGTCAGCCACCGGTGCATTGGCTCAGACTGAACACCTTTAAGATCATAGCCAACAGAAATATCGAAAATTGTATCGTAAAAAGGCGAACCCTTGGCAATTCCGAGAATTTCGGTTTCTTCAATGAGCTTGAGCAGCACCCAGGCAGTGACGTATTCGTTGAACGAATCAGTCAGCCGCAGTTCCTGAGACCACTCAACATTGTAGCCCAGATTCCGAATGTCGATGCATGGTCTGGGAATCTCTAGTTGATCGAGAATCTGGACGGTTTTGAGCTCCATGATACGGCCGCCACCGAGAAATGAAAGGAGGATATTCTGCGCCATTTGTGTATGCGGCCCTGACGCCGGCCCCAGAACAGTTTCCGCTCGTCGGTTATGGAAATCCACGCCTAAATCAAGTTGCGGAAAGCCCAAATACATTTTGCGCTTTGGATAGCCGTAGATGCTTTCCCTGGCCTTGAACTCGGCCAGGATGCCTTCGAGGTGAGTGCTTAGATTTATACCGTTGAGCTCTGCCATATTTTTGTGGAAAATTTCTCTCACTGAGACGCTAAGTATGCAAAGTTAAAAACCAAAAAAACAATTACAAAGCTCTTCTCTGCGGACTCTGCGAAAACTGCCTTTTAATAATCGAATCGTTTCCAAACAGCCTCTGCGCATTTTCGTGCATGCGCAGCAATTCCTTCTTCATCCAGTCCCGCGATTTTTTTGTTGTGCATGATCAGCCGGCCATTAATCACGGTCGTGTTAACAGGCGCATCGACGATACCAAACAAAAAATGTCCCCAAAAATTTTCACCCTGCATCGGCGTTGGCGGCCAATAGTCTACCAGAATTAAATCTGCAAGATAACCCTCTTTTATTTCACCGATCAGTTGGCCGGTTAAACGTTGATAGATTTTCGGGTTGTTTTTGAGCAGCATTTTCTCTATTTCGCTCCAGCCCGCGTTGGCTTTGCGCAAGTCATGTTTATGCAGAAGATTGGCTGTGCGAACGTCCGGCCGAATATCTGCACACATACCGTCACTGCCGAGGCCGAGCAACACCCCTTTATCAAGCAGTTCAAAAATATCAGCACGACCAACCGCATTGTTCATATTAGACTGCGGGTTGTGTACCACCACGGTTTCTGTCTCGGCAAGCATGTCTGCTTCGGTTTCCGCCAGGTGAATACAATGCGCGGCAATCGATTTGCGGCCAAGAACACCGCAATCCGCTAAACGTTGAATAACGCCTTTACCAAATCGATCTCTTGTTATGGTTGCGTCAACAGAATCTTCGAGCACATGAATATGACAGCCGCACTCAGTGGCTTTTGCTATCTCGGCAGCGCGACGTAACGATTCATCCTCAAGCGTAAAAGATGCGTGCAAACCCACCATACCATCGAATAAATAATCAGGTTCACTGACTTTAGCTTGCTGGCATTTGCGAATATAGCGCTCATTTTCTACCAGGCCCTGTTCACATTTTTCCCTGCCATCCCGGTCTGAAATCTCATAGCAAAGCAGTCCGCGCAAACCCAGCAACGCCAGCGCCTCTTCGACTTTATCAAGACTGCCATCAATGGCATTTGGACTGGCGTGATGATCGATGATGCTGGTCACCCCGTGCTTAACCGCCGAAATAACCTGCACCAGCGCACTGTAATAAATCGATTCCAAATCCAGGGCAGAATCGAGTTTCCACCAAAGCTCTTTGAGGATCTCATGGAAATTCCGTGGTGTTTTTCGCAATGCCAGACCGCGCGCAAATGTACCATAAAAATGCATGTGCGCGTTAACCAACCCCGGCATCAGCAAACGACCACTGCCATCGATATATCTATATTTGGGATATCTGGCTTGTAGTTCCTCTTCAGGGCCGATGGCCCCAATTCGTGTACCTTCAACGACCACGGCCTGATTTTCGAGAAGTGTATCCTGCGCGTCATTTGTGAAAATACGAACATTTTTAATGAGAATATTCATACTGAAACTTAACAATAACACTCAGCAAATCAAAGGATTTTTGGGGGATGTTTCCACGATGAAAAAAGGTTAGAAAAAGAGGAAGCAGCAGCGGCAGCCAAGACAGAATAGCCGCCACTGTTACAATCGAAGACTGTGATATCGTCTTAAAGTATCTTATTTAGCCAAAACTCAAAATCATCACAGTAGACTTGAAGCAACTTATTGTTGTCCTACAAATATTCAATCAAATGGCCTGCATAAACCTACTTCTTTTTTATCCACAATTCCTTATTCAGCAATTGCCCCCATTGGTTGTCGTAAGGATGGACCTGCCTTACACTATCTTCTTTTGAGTAGACAGGCCTGCCTTCATTGGCCCACTGGAATATAGAGCCTTCAAGATTGCGAACATTTTTAAATCCCCTCGCCTGAAGCTTTGCGGCCAACCTGGAGGAACGGTAACCAACAGAGCAGTAAACCACGATGGGATGATTGGACTCCAAATTCTGAATGGCTTTGAAAGCTTGTTTTTCAGAAGCAGAAAGTTTTGCATTCTTTAAGTGGCTTACTGCAAATTCTTCCGGGTTTCGTACATCAAGCAAAACCGGTTTTGTACTATCTGCTGAATCAAGCCACACCGCAAGATCTTCAGTTGAAATATGTTTTACAGTAGGGAATTTGCTCCTGATTTCCTTTTTAAGGGGTGCCCACTCAAGCCTACTTTGCGCACTGCAAGCGCTGAAATGGAGTAACACTATTAAAGGCAGCAAAACAAAACTAAAACACTGCTTCATGGTAAGCTTCCTTTATCTTCGGCAGTAACAAAACACTCGTTTAACAAAAGCCAGTTTGACTCGTCAGTTATCATTTTCTTAATGTGAGCAAATAGTCAGCGATTTTGCTTAAGTCTTCTTCTGACAACTTGTCCGCAAGCGCCGGCATGGGAGATTCAGGAGATGCTTGTTGCGGATTTTTAAGTTTTTCGATGAGCCAGGCTTTGTCTGATTTTTTATCGGCGATGTAGCCAAGATTTGGCCCGATTTCTTTGCCTGCGCCGGCAATCTTATGGCAGCCCACGCAGTCGTTTTGGTAACCAAGATACGCGCCTTGACGAATGCGTGCCGGTATTGCCGCCACTTCAGCTTTTGTTTGCTCGGTTTCAAACAAAAAGTCAGCCAAAGCCACAATTTCTCTTTTGAGAATACGTTGCTGCTTACGTCTAGACTTTGCCTCAGACAAAACAATTTCAGAATTCTCAACTACATGCGTCTTAAACCATGCAGCCTCGCGTCTGTTGAGTACTGGCGTTAGTTCGCCTTCAGCCTTCTCTTCCAGCGTATGACACTGGCTGCACTTCTTGGTCGAGAACAGCTCAAGGCCGGCTATTTGAGTCATGCGCAAATGACTCGTTTTCAAAATTGGTTCCTCCTGGACAATGGCCGAAAATATCATCGAGAGCGTACCGGCCAGCACGAACAAACTAAATTTTTTCATAAACGAGACCTCATGCTCATTTGCAAACGATATAATTGAACCCCTTAATCTGCATTATCCGCATTCACCAGAAAACCGAATGCCTGCAAGCATCTAAAACATTAAAAACTTTGAAATAATTTTGATGGGTTATATGCTTATAAACTTGTTTCGCTTTGCGAATTTGACAACCCGGTTAGTCGTGACCGGCATTTAAAACATGCCGGTACAATATCATATTGGTGGGAATGCTTGTGCCGAAGGTGGGATTCGAACCCACACGGGATTGCTCCCACACGGCCCTGAACCGTGCGCGTCTGCCAGTTTCACCACTTCGGCTAAAAAACGAATTTTAAATTTATACAATAGTCGCCCCAAAGTCAAGATGTTTAACGGCTACCTTGACTTTTGCTCAATAAAAATGTAATATTGAACATGAGTGAAAAGGTGATTGTAAACAATCGTAAAGCACGCCATGAGTTTCACATTTTGGAGACCTTTGAGGCTGGCATTGTGCTACACGGAACCGAGGTGAAATCACTTCGAAACGGCAAATCAAACTTGAAAGAAAGTTATGCCTGTGTCAAAAGAGAAGAAGTGTATCTTTGCAATGTGCACATCAGTCCATACTCGCATGGCAACATGAACAACCACATTCCCATGCGTGAACGCAAACTCCTTCTTCATCGCAAAGAGATTCGCAAGCTGATCGGCAAAACCCAGGAAAAAGGTTTAACGCTGGTGCCGCTCAAACTCTATTTTAAAAATGGAAAAGTCAAGGTGCAGATAGCAATTGCCCGCGGCAAAAAAACATACGACAAACGCCATGACATCGCCAAGCGGGATTCAGACCGTGAGATAAAACGGATATTGAAAGAAAAACAACGTTTCTAACAACAAACGGCTAAGAAATTGAACAGACAGAACGTATATAAAATTTTAAAAGAGCGTGGCTTTGTAAAACAGGTCACAGACGAAGACGCTGTTTTCGATGCATTTAAAAAAAAACAGGCAACCGTTTATGTGGGCTATGACCCCACTGCCTCAAGCTTGCATGTCGGCAATTTAATGGGTTTGATGGCGCTGGCGCATGTGCAACGGGCCGGGCATTTGCCAATTGCCGTTATTGGCGACGGCACGACCATGATCGGCGATCCGAGCGGGAAGACAGAACTACGCAAAATGCTTTCACGCGAAAACATTGCCGCAAATGCCACGAAAATTAAATCGCAAATCAGCTGTTACTTCCGCATCGATAACAAGGCAGGGTTTGCTGTGCACAATGCCGACTGGCTGCTTTCTCTGAATCATGTGGATTTCCTGCGCGAAATCGGCCGCCATTTTAGCGTCAACCGCATGTTGACCGCAGAGGCATACAAAATCCGAATGGAAACAGGCTTATCTTTTCTGGAATTCAACTACCAGATTTTGCAGGCTTTTGATTTTCTCAAATTGTATCAAAGTCATCATTGCACAGTGCAAATGGGCGGCGACGATCAGTGGGGCAACATCATCGCCGGCACCGATTTGGTTCGCCGTGTAGAAGGCGCACGAGTAGAGGGCATAACCTGGCCATTGTTGACAACCGCCAACGGTCAAAAAATGGGTAAAACCGCAAAGGGGGCTGTTTGGCTTGATGGCGGCTTAACTTCCCCGTATGAATATTACCAATTTTGGATCAATTGCGACGACCGAGATGTCAGTCGTTTCCTTGCCTACTTCACCTTCCTGCCTATGAAGCAAATTGGCGAACTGTCAAAATATGAAGGAGCTGATATCCGCGAAGCAAAAGCAGTGCTGGCGTTCGAAGCGACAAAAATTACGCACGGCGAGGCAGAAGCACTCAAAGCGCGCGCCGCATCCCAGAGCGCTTTCGGCGACAGTGAGCAGGACATAAGCAGCATTCCCGCGACTCACATTTCAATCGAAAAAATTAAAGATGGGGTGTATCTTTCAGACGTGTTTGCCGAAGTCGGGCTGACAAAATCAAAAGGCGAGGCGCGCCGCTTGATTAAACAAGGAGGCGCATACATAAATCAAGATAAAATCGAGGATATTGAATCGAAATTGGATGCAAAAGATTTCGTCGATAATTCGATTATGCTTAGAGCCGGAAAAAAACGCTACCATCGCCTGCTACTCGCTTAATCCGGCACCTACAAACCACAAATTGATTCCACAAAAAAAACGTTAAATGGGACCTCACCCAAGTAAGGTCATGCCATTCAACGCTTTTTTCGTAAACCCACACAGACAAAATTTCAATCGCCGATGTGTACCAATTTGAATCCAAGAATTTTTACGCTCTCGGGTCCATCCAATGGTCCGTTAAGAAACTGCGGATACATGGGTGAGATTTTCCCATAGTGATAAACATTGATACTATAAACGCCGGTACCCAGCTTAAACACACCGCTCTCTCTTGTGGCCGTATGCGGCTCTCCCGGGTCGTCTACAACCACCTTGTTATTACCGGCGTTGCCATCGCGTGGCAAAACAACGCTTGCGGCTGCATCAGAAATGGTTAAATAATAACTTTCGTTAAGTTGCGAGTCACCGCTGTTGTACCAAACTTCCGCAAGTACACGGTAGCGGCCTGAACTCTCTACTTCAAACGTCACAATTCCTGCATCAGAGTAACCGGCATCACCCTTATCAGCCCGGACGCTGCTTTCGGCAGCCACCAAAATATCATCGATGGATTCAACCTCCGGCTCAACCACTTCAATTGTATCGGTTGCTGAAACGTACCCTCTTTGATTAAAAGCGGTCGCAGTCACAATCCTGATACCAGGTGTCCAGAACGTTGTTTTAACACTGCCCGCTTGGCCGGCGTTATCAACATAATCGACAACAACATATTCAGAATTTTGTGACTGCCAGGTAATTGTTGCAGGATGTCCGGCTGTCACAAGACGCGTCGTTGACAACATAAGAACTGGGTTTTCTGGTAAGGGCGCCTCTTTTACATAAACAGAATCCGTTCTAACGGAACGCATGTTGTCATCACCATAGGCCGTTGCAACGAACACTTTTTTACCAGGATTGGCAAAAAGAATCTCCTCAGAACCCTCAGGTCCACGTGAGCCAACACCCTGATCGATCACCACTTGATAACCGTTGGAGCGCCATTCGATGGAAACAGCTTCACCAAATTCAATAGAATCTTGCAAGACAGAGAATTCCAGAGATGGTGCAATGGCGCGGAGAGCAGTAACATAAACAGAGTCCATCAACTGAGTTGTAAGGTTGTCTGCCCCATAAGCGGTGGCCGTAAACACCTTGAGACCAGTTGTTGAGGAAAGAAGAATGTCAGTCCCACTCGGCCCACGAACACCCACACCCTGGTCAATGATGACCTGAATGCCATCAGTATGCCAGCTTAAGTCGATCGTTTCCCCCAGCAAAACAGTGTCTTGGGCAACGTTGAACGCCAATGCAGGCGCCACGCCTGCCGGCACGTCGAACTCAATATAAATATTGGACGTCTGGCTCTCTTGGATGTCGACTTCCATCTCCACCTTGTTACTGCCGTTTCTTGCACCACTTACGAAGTAATGCCCGGGTAACAAAGCATGAACAGATGTGCGCTCACGCGTTTCAACAACCAAAACTCCGCTCGCATCAACCACCCGAACAAGCGCCGAATCCAGGTTTACAGTAACCAGCAATTGCCCCTGACTCGCAGGCAATGCTGTCATTAAAGCTTCAATCGTGTACTTCTCGCCATCCTCAACCAACAACTGTTCAGAAAAAATTCGAAACCCCTTACGTGTAACTCTCAAGGCATGCAACCCGGGTTGAACATCTTGAACTTTAAACGGGGTAGAGCCAACGACAACGCCGTCAACAAAAACTCTTGCTGAATCGATCAGAATGCCGTCTTTATCAACAGCAATCACTTGTAGAGTTGTGGGGGAGGCCGGCGTCATGGGCAAGTCGGCTTTGCTGCAACCAAAAGCAACCAATGCCATCAAAATCCAGTGCCGTTTCATTTTAATTACCTCAAACATGATTTTTCTTCTATTCGCTTTCAATTTAGAAAGCCTCGTTAACATTGATGCTTAGGCCAAGTGTTGTGCCTAACTTCCATTTTGGAGTCTCAAAGATGGAATTTGAGTTAGAGTAACTCAACATTGGGTTGAACTCAATAATCCCTTTCTTAATGACAACTCCTGCTGACAGTCCCGTGGTCTTAAAAGACCAATTGTCTGAAGATGTATAGAATTCCCATCCGCGAAAAACACCTGCTGAAACACCGAACTTCTTCGTCTTCATATGTTTCAGACCAACATAAACGAATGATTCAGACTGGTTACCCTCAGTTGTGGAAATATTCCACGGTGTTACGCCGCCCTGCAAAATAAAAGAGGTCTTGTTGATGATAATACCCAATGCCATAGAAGGCGAAATCAAGCCCTGTCCTGAACCGGATTGCCAAGTCCAGAAGCCACCCTGCAAAAACCAGTCGAATTGACTGTTGTTCTGCTTCACAAAGAAATTTCTGGCCTCGGTTTCAACCTGAGTTTCAATCATAGGCTGCATGTTTTGAAAATCATGGGCCAACTTCGCCAGCGCCTCATTCAGTTTCAAATTTTGCTGCTTGATGCGCGACAATTCTTTCTTATAGTTCTCAGGAGACGCTTTTCTGGACCAAACAACTTTGACCCCTGCAATGTTCTCATGAGTAACCCCGACCTGACCGCGTTGATACCGACCACGCAGGGCCCTGGCCCGCCCGAGGCGTTTGGCATCATTCCATGCCTCAGAAATGTTTGTGTGTACGCTCTTACCATTCATCACCCAACCAGTACTGTCCGCTGAACCAAGAAAAGTTACTTCAATAGAAGGATCTTTCATAAGTTCATCTAATGCGGCCAAAGATTCCCGGTCGATGCTTTTCTCTACTAAGGAAGTGCTTCCCGGCTGAAAAGTCTTGATCCACAAAACTCCAGAAGTCTGCGCAGATGCATTTCCTATAAGCACAAATGTGACAAACAGTGCAAAAATGCAAATTGACTTTTTCATGATATCACCTAATTTGGCTCCCATTTAATTTAGTCTTTCATGACTTCGCACACGGCTTTTGCAATTTTAATGCCACGAAAAATAATCAAACTATTAATCATTTATTTTTAACTATTTAAAGCACAATAGTTAATCGCACTCAAAGCAGTCCAAATGCTCTGATACTGTACTAAAATGAGACCTTTTCACTAGCGACATGCTGACAAATCAACGTCATCCGGAAAACAAAAACAGTAAATTCGTTTCAAATTTCGCGACAATTAAACTCCAATTTTTCAGGCTGTGTCTCGTCAGGCAGGTAATTAGAGTAGATGTAAACAGAAGATAATTTTTCGGGATCTACTTTGGGTAAAATTCGCCCCAATACATGTTCAGGTTTATTTCAACTGTCTCATGTTGGAAAAGCTCTGCACCGCAGGTACGAACACTGTCCGGGATCTGGAAAAATCTTCTCATTTGATTTGTACATTAAGTTGTTGCCTTCCCTGCAAGTAGTGCTTTACGCTGCTCAGATTAAGATTCGTTAATAAGGTTGCCATTCTAAAGGGATTTATTTATATTTCGTACTATTAAAGTGTGACATTACAAAGCGTCTATTCAATTCCGTGCCAACCCGAGGAACAGAGTGACATGACCACCCTCCTTATTGCTGACGATGAGCAAACCTTCCTGGACTTTATGGTCCGCCTTCTCCAGAAAGAGCACAACCTGTTAATTGGTCGTAACTGGAACGATGTGTTGGAAATATATGAATCCAACATCTGGCGCCTGAATGCGATGATATTAGACGTAAACATGCCCGGACTGAGTGGTGACCCATTCACAATGATAGAGAAGTTGCTCAAATCGAATCCAACCGTGCCCATGATAATAATTTCCGGACAGGATATTGTTCTCCGCCATGAATTTCTGAAAATGGGTGTTTTTCAATATCATGGAAAGCCGCTCGATATGGTTGACCTGAAGCTGACGATTCAGAGCGCCATCAAGCATAATCGTGCGCTCAGAAGGTTGGAGAATTATGACAAAGCAGAGCATGAAACGGTTAAGTACTACGAAAAAATGTTAAACCTAAGTGTGTACGATGTTAAAGAGCGTATTATGGGGCAAGACAAAGAGCCTAGAAGATCACCGGTTTTGATTCGCAGTGAACAGGGGTCACGGCCATCAATGCTGGCCAAAATCATCAACTCTGAAATTGATGGTAAGCTGTTTTTCTACAAAGCATGTCACCCTTCTCTCAAAAACTTCATCCCTTACAATCTGCAAAACGGAGATACACTCTTCCTGGAAGGTGTCGAGAATTTAGGCAAAGAGGAACTGGTGTTTCTTCTGAAAATGCTGCAAAACATGGATGGTGGGAACGGCCTCAATGGCCAGAACTTGCCGCAATTCCGTCTGGTCGCCTCTATCTCTAACAATGTTGACATTGAATCAGCAGACCCGGACTTTTTGCAGCTAATCGACTACTTATCCAAGGTTGAAATGAGAATTGAACCGCTCCGTCTCCGCAAACATGAACTCAGGGAAGTCATCACCCTTATGTTTGAAAAGAAAAAAAGAACCCATTTTTCACGAGCGGAAACAATTTCAGAAGAGCTTTACGAATTGCTGGTTGAGTATGGCTGGCCCCTCAACATAGACGAACTTGAGCTGATTCTTGAGGCCCTCATTCTGACTTGCCAGGATGAAATTGTATTACAAAAACACCTGCACCAACTCGACTTCTCAGACATGGCCGACACAAAATATCCGACACTTGACGACATGGTGGATGAGCACATTAAAAAAGCGCTCAGGCTTACCATGGGTAATAAATCCAGAGCTGCGAAAATGCTCGGGATCACACCAAAGACGCTTTATTCACGCATCAAGAATTAACATTTTATCATTTCAGCCGCCCAATGCCGCCAGAACCATCTGCCGAAAAAAGCATCCGCTTGGATAAATGGCTCAAATTGAGTCGCCTTTGTAAAACACGCTCAATCGCAACCAAAGCCTGCGAAGCGGGCAAAGTAAAAATAAATGGAGAAAAGTCTAAAGCGTCGCGGCTGATCAAAATCGGTGATGAAATAACCATCAAAGCCCGCACTAAGTACCGAACCGTTGATGTGCTGGATATTGTTTTCAAAAATATCTCAAACAAGGATGCCAAAGGGCTCTACCACGAGCATGCTCTGGAGGTTCAGGAAGAATCCAAACCACTGTATGAGTTATTGCAGCAGTGGGAGAAGGATGGAAAACGCAAGTACAAAGGACGTCCCACCAAGAAAGAAAGACGGGACATTGAAAAACATAAAAATTCTTAAGATCTGCCGGACATTCCCAATCAGGCTATACCACGTTATTACAAATATAATCGCCAACTTGTACCGTACCTAATTCCCCGCCAAGATCCTTTGTTGCATTTTTTGTTTTAATGGCCTGCTGAACGGCATGTTCAATGGAAAGATTATGTTGCGGGTAACCGAGGTAGTCCAACATCAAGCCAAGCGTCAGGATGGCAGCAAGTGGATTGGCGATATTTTTGCCGGCATATTTGGGAGCGGATCCGTGCACTGGTTCAAACATGGAAGTTCCATTTGGGTTGATGTTGCCGGAAGCAGCAAGGCCAAGCCCACCCTGAAGTTGCGCGCCAAGATCCGTTACAATATCGCCGAACATGTTGCAAGTCACAATAACTTCAAACTGTTCCGGTCGCTTAATCATCTGCATTGTAAGCGCATCGACGTAAAAATGTTCTTTTTCAATTTCAGGATATTCAGCGCCAACTTCTGCAAAAACGCGTTGCCACAAATCGTGCCCAAACCGCAGCGCATTGCTTTTGTCGGACATGGTCACCTTTGTACGGCCTTTTTCTTTTGCATATTCAAAAGCATAACGAATAATACGCTCAACACCTTTGCGAGTATTTACATCTTCCTGAGTTGCAATCTCATCCGGCGTTCCTTTTTTAAAAATGCCGCCCATGCCAACGTAAAGTCCCTCTGTGTTCTCCCGGAAAACAACGAAGTCAATATCCTCCTCGCTCTTGTTTTTTAATGGGCACAGATTAACATCCGTCAATTTTACCGGACGGTAGTTTACAAACAAATCCAGCTTGAAACGCAGCCCCAGCAAAATATCACGCGCGTGCGCCATATCCGGAACGCGCGGGTCACCCAAAGCACCGATATAAACAGCGTCATAGTTATTTCTGAAATCTTCGACCTGAGCCTCAGGCATGGTAGTGTCGTCTTTAAGGTATCTTTCAGCCCCATAATCAAAATGATTAATTTCAAAGGGAAGATCATGTTTTTCACGAAGCACTTCCAGGACTTTTACGGCTTCCCGGGTTACATCAATGCCGATGCCGTCACCCGGTAAAATGGCAATACGTTTGTTTGCTGGCATAAAAAAAATATCTCCGGAGAATTTATAATGCGTCATTAAAGTTGAAAGCAATTTTGCGGCAAAAAGGTACAGAAAAACAAATTGACATGCAAGCACGTTGAAAAAATGATTTCAGGCTACCTTTGCAATTCTTTACGCATGGAACGGGCCATGAGTTTTTCATAAAGTCCGGGAGAAATTCTCATCAGCAAACGGGTAACTTGCCCCACTGTCGATAGTACCAGCAGACGCTGATTGTGGCTGGCTGCCTTAAATAATTTGTCTGCAACCCGTTCTGGAGTAGCAATGCTTCCAAGTGTGGACTGCGGGTGCTGAGTTAACTTGCCGTCACCATCCAGCGCTGCTGTGGAAATGCCGGTTGCTGTAAAACCGGGGCAAACAAGGGTTACATCAACGCCATACTTTGCCAACTCTGTACGCGCAGTATCAAAAAATCCGTGCAGAGCGTATTTGCTGGCAGCGTAACCGGTTCTGCCAAACAGAGGCGAAAACCCGGCAATAGAACTAATCACAACGATTTGCCCACGGCCCTCAATCAGAGAATCAAGGGCTGCTTTTGTCACATTTATAGCGCCAAAATAATTCACATTCATTATTTTATGATAGACTGAAATTTGCGTTTCCAGCAAAGAACTGCGGTGCGTAATGCCGGCGTTGGCAATCACCACATCCACAGAACCGAAACGTTCTTTTACCCGTGCGAGGGCTTTACAACAGCTCTCAAAATCCGTCACATCACACTGAACCGGTTCGGAGTCAATGCCTTCGCCGGCCAGTTTATGGGCAAAGGTTTCGGCACCCTCAAGATTCAAATCAAGGAGTCCTACCCTGGCGCCTGCCTGCCCAAATCGCCGGCAAAACGCCTGGCCCATGCCACCGGCTGCGCCTGTAACCACCACTGTTTTTCCTGAGTATTTTCGCATGTTTGTCAATAATTCATGTGTTCACTAATTATTCTCTCGCAGAGCCGCAGAGTCCGCAGAGAACAGATTTAAAAACAAAACTCTGCGCGCTTTGCGGCTCTGCGAGAGACTCTTTCAATGAAAAATCTTGTTACTTTTTAAGATGTGCTCAAAGGCGAATGCTCAAAATTTAGTTTTGCAGTGATTTCCCGCCGGTCAGAAAGTGCTCAAAAGTCTCTTTCGAGGTCTTGTGCGGAACGTAACCAAACTGTTCCTTAAGTTTTCTATTACAAAGAACCGGTCTGTAACGTAGAAACATCACTTGCTCCGGCCCATATTGTGTCAAACCGATTTTTTGCAGCAACCACAGCGCAGAAGTAACAAGCCAGATGGGCAGCGGCAAATATACTTTGCCGAGACATTGCGCGATTTGTTGCATGCGCATGCGCCCCCCGCCGGCCAAATTGAATATTCCCGACGCCTGTTCGTGTACACCCTTGACAATACAGTTTACTACATCCTGATCCCAAATAAAAGTGAAAGGGATTTCAGCGCCAAGCAACCCAATTATCACGCGCCGCTCAAAAAGCGCGGTGATTTGATTTCTGGTGGTGGCGCCCAGTATTGCGCCCGGCCGAAAAATCAACTGCTTCAGCTCAGGGTGAGTCTCACGCCACTGTTGCAACTTCTCTTCAACCAAACGTTTGTGGTCGGAGTAGGCAAATTCGGGGTTTCCACGCAGTGCATCGTCTTCACTTAACCAGTCCGGATTGTCTGCGTGATAGCCATAAGCGGCGCCGCTACTCGTAAGTACCAGTTGTTTAACTCCGGCCTTGCGACAGCATTCAAGCACATTGTCGGTGCCCAACACATCGACTGAATACTGCTCATCACGGTCTGTCATTTTGCCAGGCGTGACAATGGCGGCCAGGTGAACAACCGTGTCCGCTGAATATTTTTGCAAAAGAACACCAATCTCAGGGGAGCGAATGTCGGACGAAACATATTCCACGCCAGGAAGACGCCCGGCCTTTTCCGGAAGGCGCAAATCGACAGCTATGATATGTTTTGTTTTCCGGCGGTCGGTTGCCAGCGCCTCCACGACCAACCGGCCGATATAACCACCTGCCCCGGTAATAAGGACTGAGCGGCTGCGGTTCATTTCATTTGTCATGTGTGTAATTGTGGTTGTGAGCAGTCAGGAGATAAGATCATTCTGCTCAAAAATAACAATTCCGGCAGAAAAAGCAAGCCATCTGCTCCAACAGTTTTTTCTCCTTCCGACGGTCTGCCGTCACGGATTGCATTTCCTTGCGGAGAGATGGAACGAGAAAACGAATACACCCTGCACCGACTTAATAATGCAACACTAAATCGAGCAACCATTTTTCGTTGCGCGCGCCTGTTGGGATGCTCCGCCGAACCATATTTACACGCGCCCATTCTGGCCCGAACCCCAGCCCGAAGGTCCACTCACTGGCACTGTTATTCGGGGAAAAATTCAAAAATTCAAGACGGCCAAGGCGAACCGCAAAAATATGGTACAGCTCGATTTCGGCTCCAAAACCCATGTTATCAAATCCATTGTCCCAGGCAGTGAACCAACTTTTCGCGAAATTATCGTCGCGCACCACTAACAATTTATCTAAATCAAAAGCCAATAACACGCCGATTTCATCGGTATCCACTGCGTTTAGAGCCACACCCAAGCGCAGAATTTGTGGTTGCGGATCTTTTTGATTTTCATCGACGAAAACAAATCCATCTGGTCCGGTGTTGAGCAGTGCCATGCCAAAAGAAACGCCGGGCAATCGCTGTCGGGAAAATTTCTTAAATCGCTCGGGAAAGGACTGGTTGCGACGGAAATAGGTTAAATCCGGAAACAGACTATGCACCAAAACACCCAAATCAAAACCCCAGGCGCTGGCCGAAGCGTCCGGAATATCGTTTGGTTGTTCAAATTTTTGCTGCACAAATTTTGCAGTTCCTCCCAAAGCGACATTTGCTCTAAACTGTTTCGCAAAAGAAAGTTGAAAAGAACGCGTATAAGAATTCAGTTCCTCACCCAACCAGGTTTGCGTCGCAAGATCAAAATTATTGAAAGCAAAACCCAGATTACCATAGTGGGTTGCATAAACTGCGGCGGTGAAAGTTGACGTCCAGAATCCATCAACTTTAGATCGGTAAAAACTCACGCCACCTTTGTTCAATTGAGCCATACCTG